>JAYNQN010000004.1:76850-87541 GCA_038114285.1 Gammaproteobacteria bacterium
CACTGATACCCTCTTTAAGTCCAATTTTAATATCATCTACATAATTATTTTTTAATGCATATTGCATAACTTCTTCACTAGTATCATGTCCGTATATTTTCTTATACAAGGAAATACTTTTAAGCGATCTACATAACGAAGCGCCTATTAATCCTAGACCAATCACAAGTATATTATTAATTTTTATATTTTTTTTACTAGACATTTTATTTTTTAGATGCTGCAGGATATGAACCTAAGAATCTGTATAAGCTTGCTTCATTCTTAATCACTTCATTCGCTTTTTTTAAGGACTTGTCTTTTATATGGCCATCTAAGTCTAAATAAAAAATATATTCCCAATTATTATGTTTTGATGGTCTTGACTCTATTCTTGTCATGCTAACATTATGTTTAGACAATGGTTCCAACAAACCATATAGTGCACCTGAATTATTTTTTGTAGAGACAATAATACTAGTTTTATCATTTCCTGATGGCTCTGTGTCTCTGTCACCAATTACTAAAAATCTAGTTGAATTATTATGATTATCCTCAATGTTTTTACTTAATACTCTTAGTTTATATATCTCTGCAGCAACCTCACTTGCAATAGCTGCAGAATTATTTTCACTTGATGCAATCAATGCAGCTTCTGCATTACTTGTTGAGCTTATTTTTTTTGAATTAGGCACATTTTTTTCTAGCCATTCTTTACATTGAGCAAACGATTGTGGATGTGCATATATTTTCTCTATATCTGATAATTTTTTTGAATTCGATAATATATTATGATTAATTAGAATCTCAATTTCCCCCGATATTCTTAAAGATGATTTCATGAACATATCAAGTGTTGAGGAAACAATTCCCTGAGATGAATTTTCAACAGGAACGACCCCGTAGTGAGAATCTCTTTTTTCAACTGATGCAAAAACTTCTTCTACAGAAGCCTCTGGCATAGATAAAACAGATTTTCCAAAATGATTTTGAGTGGCTAATTGAGTATACGTTCCTTTTGGCCCTAGATACGAAACTCGTAAGGGCTCCTCTAAAGACAGGCACACAGACATAATTTCTCTGTATAGTTTTAAAATATTTTTATTTGTTAATGGCCCATCATTTAATTCTTGTATGCGTCGTATTACTTTTGCTTCTCTCTCTGGGTTATAAAAATTATCAGCATTTTCAAATTTTTGTTTTTCTTTTGATATATTAATTGCTTCTTGGGCTCTTTTATTTAAAAGAACTAAAATTTCTTCATCTAAAGAATCTATTTTTTTTCTAATTTTTTTTATGTCTTCACTCATCTTTAAAATATTTTAACTTTTTTCTACTTTTTCTTCCTCCAATTTTTCAATTTGAGAAAGTTTTTCATTTTTACCTAATGTCTGTAATTTAACACCTTGTGTATTTCTTCCTAGTTGTCTTATATCTTTGATAGAAGTTCTAACCAAAGTGCCATGATCTGTAATCAACATCAAGTCATCGTTTTCTTTTACTTTTAAAGCACCTATAACATTACCATTACGTTCTGAAGTTTTTACAGCAATATTGCCTTTACCAGACCTTTTCTGAAGAGAAAACTCATTAATTACTGTTCTTTTACCGTACCCATTTTCAGTAGCTATTAAAATATCATCTTTATCATCTTTATTACTAATAATCATACTAATTACAGACTGGTCTTTTGAAATACTTATACCCTTTACACCAGCAGCACTTCTTCCTACACAAGTTACATCGCTTTCATTAAATCTAATTGCTTTGCCTGCGCTTGAGAAAAGCATAATCTCATTTTCTCCATTTGTAACGCATGCTTCAATCAAGCTATCACCGTCTTTTAAATTTATAGCTATGAGACCAGAAGTTCTAGGTCGAGAAAAATCAGATAATTTTGTCTTCTTTATTATACCTTTGCTTGTAGCCATTAATACATATAGATTTTCATCATAACTACTTATTTTTTGTATTGCTGTTATTTTTTCAAATTGAGCTAAAGGCAATATATTTACTATAGCTTTTCCCTTGGCAGATCTTCCAGATTGCGGTATATCATACACTTTTAACCAATATACTTTCCCCAAGCTTGAAAAACATAAAATAGTATCATGGGAGTTGGCAACAAATAATTTTTCAATAAAATCTTCATCTTTTACTGTTGCCGCTGTCTTTCCTCTTCCACCTCTCCTTTGAGAACTATATGTATCTACAGGCTGAGCTTTTACATATCCTGCATTTGACAATGTAACCACTAAATCTTCTTCTTTTGTTAAATCCTCTTTTGAAAAGCTGACGTGTTCTTCAAATCGAGTTTTTCTTTCATCACCATAAGTTTTTTTTATTTCTTCAAGCTCACTTCTAATTAAATTCATTAATACCTTATTATCTTTAAGTATTAATTGATATTCTTTAATTGAATTTATAAGTTCTTTATAATCAAGTAATATTTTATCCTGCTCTAATGCAGTTAATCTGCTTAATTTCATCTCTAAAATTGCTTGAGCTTGATTTTCAGAAAGAAAATATTTATCTTTTTTCAAACCTAAATCATCGCTTAAGTCATCTGGCTTCGTAATAGATCCCTTTGACTCATCTAACATTTTCAAAATAAGGCCTGCTTTCCATTTTTTCGAAAGAAGCTTTGTTTTAGCTTCTTGTGAGTTTTTTGATTCTTTTATAAGCTTTATAATCTCATCGATATTAGAAAGTGCTACAGCCAAACCCTCTAAGATGTGAGCTTTCTCTCTTGCTTTTCTTAATTCATATATAGTCCTTCTTGTGACAATATCTTTTCTATGCTCAATAAAAGCAATTAATATTTCCTTTAAATTAACAGTTTTAGGTACGCCATTAATTAAAGCAACCATATTAATACTAAAAGAAGTTCGCATTTGAGTTTGCTGATATAAATTATTAAGTAAAACTTCAGACATCTCTGATTTTTTTAGCTCAATTACAATTCTCATTCCATCTTTATCAGATTCGTCTCTTAACTCTGAAATACCTTCTATCTTTTTATCTCTGACCAATTCTGCTATTTTTTCTATTAGACGTGCTTTATTTACCTGGTAAGGTAATTCTGTAACAATTATTTTTTCTCTTGATGTTTTTTTATCTTTATCAATTTGTGTTTGGGCCTGCATTATAACCCTACCTTTTCCATTTTTATAAGCAGACTCAATACCATTGCTATCATTTTTTTCAGTATTTATTATTCCTGCTGTAGGGAAATCTGGACCTTTAATGATTTTCATTATTTCATTAATTGTCATTTCAGGTTTTTTGCTGACTGCTATCACAGCATCAATTACTTCTGTCAAATTATGCGGGGGAATGTTTGTCGCCATTCCAACCGCTATACCTGATGAGCCATTAACTAATAAATTTGGAATCCTTGTAGGTAAAACTTCTGGTTCGATTTCTGTTTCATCGTAATTTGGCCTAAAGTTAACAGTTTCTTTATCTAAATCTGATAAAATTTCATGTGATATTTTAGCCATCCTTACTTCTGTATATCTCATAGCTGCTGGCGAGTCGCCATCAATTGATCCAAAATTACCTTGGCCATCAACCAATACATATCTCATAGAAAAATCTTGAGCCATCCTTACGATTGTATCGTAAGCTGCAGTATCTCCATGAGGATGATACTTACCAATAACGTCACCAACAACTCTAGCTGATTTCTTGTAGGGTTTGTTTGAGTAGTTACCCATAGATTCCATTGCGTATAAAACTCTTCTATGAACTGGTTTTAAACCATCACGAATATCTGGTAATGCTCTACCAATAATTACGCTCATTGCATAATCTAAATATGCTTCTTTTGTTTCTTTTTCTATAGGAACAAGCTTAAGTTCTTTTGCAAAATCTACCATTATGACTCTATAAATATACTATTAGGAATGTGTTATATTCTATCATGAGAAGGTTTTTTTCACTACATTAACAATTAAAAAAACCAATTATACTCCACATATAATGCTAATTATGGGTAAATATTATAGTATGTAGAAGATGAATATAGATAATAATGAAATAAAAAAATTTGATGATATTGCTTATAGTTGGTGGGATCCAAATGGCCCTTTCAAACCACTTCATATGCTAAATCCTGTCAGGACAAATTTTATAAAAACAAGAGTTAATCTTGACAAAAAATCTATTATAGATGTGGGATGTGGGGGAGGTTTATTGTGTGAAAATTTAATATCTGACACAAATAAAGTTTTAGGAATAGATATGTCAAAAGAAGCAATAGAGATTGCTAAAGCACACCGATCTTTAAAAAATTTAAAAATTGATTATGAGCATATAAGTCTCGATCAACTAATAAATAATACTGAAAAAAAATATGATGTACTAACTTGTCTTGAGCTAATCGAGCATGTGCCTGATCCAGAAAAACTTATAAAAAATTGTGTAGAAATTACAGAAAGTCGTGCAGATTTATTTTTTTCTACATTAAATAGAAATTTGATATCATTTTTCATATCAATTATAGGCGCTGAATATATATTTAATATTTTACCTAAGGGTACGCACGACTATAAAAACTTTATTAAACCATCCGAGTTTTGTAAAACATTACGAGATAATGACCTTGAAATTAATAGTTTAAAAGGTATTAGTTATAATATTTTAAGTAATAATTTTTACGAATCAAATAATCCTAATATTAACTATATTTTACATTGTAAAAAAAAATAAATGATTAATAAAAAAATAAATGCCGTGCTTTTTGATTTTGATGGTACTTTAGCTGATACCTCGAAAGACATGGTTTGCAGTCTTAATATTCTTCTTAAAAAAAAATTAATTAAACCAGTAAATATAAATTTTGCAAAGAATTTTATCTCTACTGGTGCAGGCGGTCTAATTGATTATGCATGTCCTCAATTATCAAAAGATGAGAGAAGCTTATACATTCAAGAATATTTAAATATTTATAAAAAAAATCTTTTTATTGATACACATTTATTTGATGGTATCTCTAAAATTATTGATCTTTTAGTATTTAAAAATTATAAGTGGGGCATTGTAACAAATAAACCTGGCTTTCTAGTAAATCCAATAATAAAATTATTAAATTTTAAGCATCAACCAGATTGCATTGTTGCTGGTGACACATTAAAGGTAAAAAAACCAAATCCTCAGCCATTAATTTATGCTTCAAAACAAATTTCTTGTGATCCATCTGTTTGCGTATATGTTGGTGATGATGAACGTGATATTAAAGCTGCTAATGCTGCCAATATGATATCTGTAGCTGCTTCATATGGATTTATAAATGATAAAAACCAAATAAAACAATGGGGAAGTGATTATGTAATCAATTCCCCAATAGAGTTAAAAAATTTAATTAATTAGCTTAAATTTAATGCTTGAACAATTTCTTCTGTTGTTTTCTTAGCATCACCTAATAACATCATAGTTTTATCTCTAAAAAATAAGTCATTATCAACGCCTGCATATCCAGAAGCCATAGATCTCTTTAAAAATAATGTTGTTGCTGCTTTCTCAACATCTAAAATTGGCATTCCATAAATTGGGCTTTGAGGATCCGTTTTTGCTAAAGGATTTGTTACGTCATTTGCGCCAATTACAAAAGCAACATCTGCAGTTGCAAATTCATGATTGATTTCTTCAAGCTCAAATACTTCATCATAAGGTACATTTGCTTCTGCAAGTAATACATTCATGTGGCCAGGCATTCTTCCTGCAACTGGATGTATTGCATATCTAACTTCAACACCTTTTTCTTTTAAAATGTCACACATCTCTCTAAGTGCATGTTGAGCTTGGGAAACAGCCATTCCGTAACCAGGGACAATTATAACTTTCTGAGCATTCCCCATGATGAATGATGCATCATCTGCACTTCCTTGTTTAACGTTACCCTTAGGTTGTGTAGCAGCAGCAGTTGCATCATCACTATCTCCGCCGAAACCTCCTAAGAGAACACTTACAATTGATCTATTCATACCTTTACACATAATGTAGCTAAGTATTGCCCCAGACGAACCTACTAAAGCACCTGTTATGATCAATGCTGTATTTTGCAATGTAAAGCCTATTCCACAAGCAGCCCACCCAGAGTAAGAATTAAGCATAGAAACAACAACTGGCATGTCTGCTCCACCAATTGGAAGTACGACTAGAAAACCTATAAAAAAGGACAAACCAACTATAATCCAGAAATATTGTTCTGTTGCTGGATCCATAGGTGCTATTGCTGTCATATATATAAGAGCTAATATAGCTAGGAAAATAATAAGATTTATCAAATGCTGCCCTTTAAATACTAATGGATTTCCACTAACTAGACCTTGCAATTTTGCAAATGCAATCACAGAACCAGAGAATGTGATAGCACCTATTGCTAAACCTAAGCTCATTTCTATCATACTACCAGTAGTAATTATTCCACCATCAAAAAAAGCACTTGGATTTTTATACGCACCAATAGCAACAAATACTGCCGCCAAACCTACCAAACTATGAAATGCTGCTACTAATTGCGGAAGTGCTGTCATACTTATCTTTCTTGCAAGTATAGAACCAAAAATTCCCCCAATCGCAACTGCTATTATTATATTTGTGTAACTCGATAAATCTAATCCTGAACCTGCTCCATAAAGAGTAGTTGCAACAGCTATTGTCATACCAAGCATTCCATAAATATTTCCTTTTCTAGCTGATACAGGAGATGACAAACCTTTTAATGCTAAAATAAAAAGTACACCCGAGAGAAGATATGCAAAACCAATTATTGTTGTATTCATTTATATTTACCTATTATTTTTTCTTTTTAAACATTGCTAACATTCTTTGGGCAACCATAAAACCACCAAAAATATTTACGGATGCTAAAAGAACAGCTATTAAACCCATTGTGCTAGATAGATCTATAATGCCTTTACTAGCAACTGCGGCAATTAATCCGCCAACGATGATTACTGATGATATGGCATTTGTTACAGCCAATAGAGGTGAGTGCAATGCTGGAGTAACACCCCAAACAACATAAAAACCCACAAAAACTGATAAAACAAAAATTGAAAATAAACTTAAAAAATCCATTATGAAACTCCTTTGACGATTTCACTTACAATGCTGCCACCTTTAGTTACTAAGGTGTTTTTTACTGTCTCATCTTCCCAATCCAATTCTAATTTTTTAGACTCACTATTAACATGTGGTGTAAGAAAGTTTAGTAAATTTTTTGCAAATAATGTACTTGCGTCTTTTGCTAATTCTCCTGGCAAATTATCAAAACCTACAATTTTAACTCCATCGACATTAACAACTTCATTTCGTTTTGCTAATTCACAATTACCGCCAGTTTCCACAGCTAAATCAACAACTACAGAACCAGATCTCATGGATTCAACCATTTCCTTTGTCACTAACTTAGGTGCTGGTCTTCCTGGAATTAAAGCTGTTGTAATAACAATATCCTGATCTTTAATATGTGCTTTAATAACTTCTTGTTCTTTTTTCTTATATTCTTCAGTCATTTCTTTTGCATAACCACCAGAAGTCTCAGCTTCTTTCATAGCTTCTTCATCAACAATGAGAAATTTTCCACCTAAACTTTCTACTTGTTCTTTTGTGGCAGCCCTTACATCATATGCGGTAACAATTGCACCTAATCTCTTAGCTGTAGCAATAGCTTGCAATCCTGCAACACCAACTCCCATAATAAAAACTTTTGCGGGCGCCACTGTTCCGGCAGCAGTCATCATCATTGGAAAAGCACTATTAAAATTACTTGCGCCTTTAATTACTGCTTGGTAACCAGATAAATTTGATTGTGAAGACAATACATCCATTGATTGTGCTCTTGTTATTCTTGGCATTAAATCCATCGCAAAAGTTGTTAATGAAGCTTTTGCATATATTTCCGAGTCTTTTTTTGTACTTAATGCTGACATATGGGATATAACCATAGCGTCTTTCTTACACATTGAAACTTCATCTATTTCATCATTTGATGTCATTAAACGTTGAATCTTAAAAATAATATCTGCGTTTTCTAAGGTTGATTTAGTATCTGATGAAATTTTTGCTCCAGCGCCTTCAAATATTTCATCAGTAAATCCTGAATCATTTCCTGCGCCACTTTCTATAGTTACGTCGAAACCCATAGAAGTAAATTTTTTAATTACTTCTGGAGATGCTGCTACTCTTGTCTCCCCTACTCTATTTTCTTTTGGAATTGAAATTTTCATGTTATTACCATTTGTTTTTAATATTTTTTGACCTGATGGAACGACAATATATTCTAATATTCATGAATACTCAAGCCAAAATGCCTAAAATGAGTTATAAAACGAACAAATTTTGCAAAAAAAGTTATTTTTTAGTGAATATTCTCATTATTATATTCTTCATTATTATTTGCGTTTGAAATAGTCTCATTATCTTCATTTTGCTCAAAATCAAGCAAACCATGCTTTTCTTTATCCTCTTTCGTCAATTCTATTATATCGTCTAATTTTGGTAGTTGACTCAAAGAAACCAGGTTGTGAGAATTTAAGAATTCTTTTGTCGTTCCAAAAATAGCTGGTTTACCAGGAACATCCTTATAACCCAAAATCTTTATCCATTCTCTTTCAAGCAATGTTTTGATTATATTGCTGCTTACACTTACGCCTCTTACAGACTCGATCTCAGTTCTTGTAATAGGTTGCTTGTATATAATTAGGGCCAATGTTTCCATCAAAGCTCTTGAATACTTCTGTGGTTTGTCTGGATAAAAATTTGATACCCATTCATTATATTCTTCTCGAATTTGAAATCTGTAGCCAGTTGATACTTTTTTTAAAACTACTCCAGAATCAATATATTTCTCATGAATTTCTTCAATTGACTGCTCAATTAATTTTGTTGTTATATTATCATCTGAAAAATAATTTCTTAAATCTTTAATAGATATTGGTGATGCCGAAGAAAATATCAATGCTTCAATTATTTTTCTAATATTTTTTTTTTCCAATTTTTTACCTCTTATTTATATATAGACTACATAAAAATTATCTTAACTTAATAAATATTGATGAATCACTATTTGCTTGTGCGCAATCAATTAAAGCAAGCTTTATCAACTCTAAAATTGCAAGAAAAGATACAATTAATCCAGACTTGCCCTCCTTAACATTTAATAAAGTTTTAAAATCAATAAAAGTATCATTATTTAAAGCATTTAAAATACTAGTCATTTTTTCGCGTACAGATAAAAACTCTTTTTTTACATCATGCGGTGTTAAAAATTTAGTTTGCTCCATTAATTGATGAAAAATTAAAACGAGCTTTTCTAAGTCAACATTTTGATGTATTTCTTGTTTTTTTATTGTTCTATATGAAACTTTATTTGGCAAATAAAAGTCACGATCAATTCGTGGAAGAGATTCTATGTTATGACTAGCTTTTTTATACCTCTCATACTCCTGCAATCTTTTTATTAGTTCCGCTCTTGGATCCTCTTCTTCATCCTCATCGTCTTGCAAAGTAGGTAACAATAATTTTGATTTTATTTCAGCAAGCGTTGCAGCCATAAGCATATATTCCGCTGCTAACTCAAGTTTTAATTCCTGCATTAAATCTATATATTTAATATATTGTTCTGTAATCTTTGAAACAGGTAACTCTAAAATATCAAAATTTTGACTTTTTATTAGATAAAGTAGCAGATCTAACGGACCCTCAAATGATTCAAGAACAACTTCTAAGGCGTCTGGTGGTAAGTATAAATCTTTTGGTATATTTAAATATGGTTCGCCTTTTACATAAGCCAGAGGTACGATGATTTTATCTAAATCTTTTGATTCCTCAGGTTTAATATCCATAAATTCTTAGTATATTAATTAATTAACATTTATTATATCATCATATTCAATTAACTTAAGATATTTCTATTTTTTTTGAGGTTTATTTTGAAAGCATTTTTTGATTTTATACCAGTTTTGTTATTTTTTTTAGCTTATGTTTTTTATACTGATATACCAATAAGTTACATTAATGATATAAATAATTATTTAAGTATTGAATTAAGTGCTAAAAAATCAAGTGGAATTTACTTTGCTACATTAATCCTGATGATTGCTTATTCATTTCAATTTATTATTCTTTTTTGTATCAATCAGGCAAAAAAAATCCACTACATTACTCTTGGTATACTTCTAGTAGCTGGAATAAGTACTTTATATTTTAAAAATCCTTTTTTTATTAAAATTAAGCCTTCAATAGTGTACTGGGGATTTGCTTTATTTTTTATTTTAAACCAGATGATTGGCAAAGAAAATATAATTAAAAGATTGCTTCAAGAACAAATAGAATTAGATAATAAAAAATGGAAAATATTGTCTAATTCTTGGATCATCTTTTTTTTAATATGCGGATTCCTTAACTTATATGTAGCTAATTACTTTTCTGAGGAAAAATGGGTAGAATTTAAATTCTATATTTTAGGAATAGCACTACCTGTTGCATTTATTATTTTAAATGGAATATATATAGGCACAAATACTAAAAATAATTAGTCTTCAATATCTGAGGTTAGATCTGAATCATCCAAATTACCATCAGCTATCTCGAATTCTCTTTCCTCTAAAAATGCGTCTCTATAAAGAGTATATTTATCTTTTGAAATTTCAGACGCAATTTCTTCTTTTGCAAGTAAATTTGATCTTTCATCAACAGCATTT
>JAYNQN010000004.1:87551-92675 GCA_038114285.1 Gammaproteobacteria bacterium
ATGCTAGAGGGTTTAAATACATAGAAACAATTCTGCCAGGTACATCTCTAACGCTACTTGAACCTAAAAGTGGCAAAACTATATAAGGGCCCGATCCTGCTCCAAAAGTACCAAAAGTTTGACCTAAATCTTCTGGTGCATGTTGTAATCCCATATGAGAGGCAACATCAATGAATCCACCTAATCCCAAAGTGGAATTGATCGCTAATCTTCCTACAGAAGTAGCAAATTTCTTCGGCTTACCTTGAAATAAATTATTTATGGCATTATCAATTTCATTTAAATTTGAAAAGAAATTAGATATACCTGTTTGAACTGGTTCAGGTGTAACCGCATTGTATCCTTTCGCCAAAGGTTTAAATAAGGCTGTATCAAAAGCATCATTAATTGCAAAAACAGGTTTGTTTACTGCCTGCCATGGGTCACTAGGATCAGCCGACATTGAATTTCCAGAATAAGTTGCACAGCCACTTAAGACTATGGACATTAACCCAATTAATAAGATCCTAATATTCCTCATTTTTTCTCCCTTATAATTATGCTTATGTTAAAGACTCCTCAATCTTTACCTAATGATATGCTTGATAATAGAATATGTACAGTATTACTTTTTAGAACTATTTTTTAGTCTCAGAGCATTTAAAACAATAAAACCCTCAGCATCTTTGTGATTATAAGCTCCTTCATCTTCGTCAAAAGTAGCTAAATTCACATTGTATAAGCTATCATTATCTGATTTTCTGCCTTCTATTATTACATTTCCTTTATAAAGAGATATTCTAACAAAGCCATTCACATTTTTTTGTGTTTCATCAATAAATTTTTGCAAGTTTTCTCTTTCTGGGCTCCACCAAAAACCGTTATAAATCATATTTGCATATTTAGGCATTATTTCTGTTTTAAGATGTGCAACTTCTCTATCTAACGTTATAGACTCCATTGCTCTTCTTGCGTGCAAAATAATTGTCCCACCGGGCGTCTCATAGCAACCTCTAGACTTCATGCCAACATATCTATTTTCAATGATATCTAATCTACCAATGCCGTGTGCGGCCCCTATATCATTTAATGATTCTAATAAATTTGCAGCAGACATTTTTTTTCCATTTATTGAAATTGGATCACCTTGGAAAAATTCAATTTCTAACTCTTCTGGCTTATCAGGGGCATTTTTAGGAGAAGTAGTCCATCTCCACATGTCTTCTGGTGGCGATGACCATGGGTCTTCTAATGCTTTTCCCTCATAAGATATATGCAAAAGATTTGCATCCATTGAATACGGAGGTGTATTTTTTTTGTCCATATCTACTGATATATTGTTTGAAGAAGCATATGACAATAGCTTATCTCTTGAATTTAATTCCCATTCTCTCCATGGTGCAATTATCTTAATATCTGGATTCAGTGAATATGCGGATAACTCAAAACGCACTTGATCGTTTCCTTTTCCAGTAGCTCCGTGAGCAATTGCATCAGCATCACACTCTTTTGCAATATCTATTAATTTTTTTGAAATTAATGGTCTAGCAATAGCGGTACCTAAAAGATATTGTTCCTCATATAGCGCATTTGCTCTAAACATTGGAAAGATAAAATCTTTTGTGAATTCTTCTTTAAGATCTTCAAGAAATATTTGCTTTACTCCAAGCTCTTTTGCTCTTTTTTTTGCCGGCTCTATTTCGCCTTTTTGCCCAAGATCAGCAGTAAAAGTTATCACTTCACAATTATAATTATCTTGAAGCCATTTAACTATTATAGAGGTATCTAAACCCCCAGAGTAAGCCAAAACTACTTTTTTTATATTCTTGTTTTTCATTTTATGAGGTTGCTTCCTCTATCATCTTTTTTAGTTCGCCTTTTTCATGAAGCTCTAAAGTAATATCACACCCGCCTATAAATTCACCACCAATATAAACCTGAGGGAATGTTGGCCAATCAGCAAATTTTGGAAGATTTTGAAAAATTTCTGGGTCCATTAAAATATTAACATATGCAAATTCAACCCCGCATTGCTTTAAAGCCTCAGCCGTTCTACTCGAGAAACCACATTGTGGCATCTGAGGAGTTCCTTTCATGTAAATAATAACTTTATTATTTTCTACTTGCTCTTTAATTCTTTCCAAAACGTCCATAATTTATTTTCTCCCTAGAATATATTTTAGTCTAAATTTTGCTGAAACCATAATTCTGTAGCTGCTGCATGCCATAGTTTATTGCCGTCTATTGCAGTTTTGTATTCATTAGGTTTTTCCAATAACATATCTATATAATCTCTATTATATATATTTCTATTATAACACTCACTGGAATTAAGAATATCATAAACAAAATTATAATATTTACCTCTTATAAATTTTAATGCTGGCATTGGAAAATACCCTTTCTTTCTACTTATCACTTCTTTAGGTAGCAGTTCATCCGAAATATCTTTTAAAATTTTTTTCCCATTACGTAATAAATGCAAGTTTGGGTCTATTCTTGAAGATAACTCTACTAATTTGTGATCTAAAAAAGGAACTCTCGCCTCTAAACCCCATGCCATTGTCATATTATCAACTCTTTTGACAGGATCATCCACAACAAGTGTAGTAATATCAAAGTTTAGAACATTAGATATTAACTTTTTGTTATTTATATCTTTAAACTTCTTTTCTACCATCAAAGAGGTAAAATCTAATTCTAATTCTAGATTTAAAAATTTTCTTAATTCTTCATTTCCTCTATCAAAATAATGTTTTGCAAAATTTTTATAATTATTTTTTTCTAAATTAATTTTTTGATACCAGAAATATCCAGCAAATGCTTCATCAGCGCCTTGACCAGATAAAACAACTTTAACTTCTTTGCTGACAAGTTCCGATAACATGTAAAAAGCTATAGCATCTTGAGCCACCATTGGCTCAGACATTGAATTAAAAGCCTCTGGCAATTTATCAAGTACAGAATTATTGTCTATTATAAATTTTTTATGATTTGTATTAAATTTTTTGACTACTTGATCTGAATAATAAAATTCACTCCCTTTTTCTTCATGATCATCATCAAAGCCAATACTATAAGTTTTTAAGTTTGGGAAATTCTCTTTTGCTAATGCAACAATTAAACTTGAATCAAGCCCACCTGAAAGAAGAACGCCTACATCTATATCTGATGCAGATAATCTTTTATTAATAGAATCAATTAATGACTCTCTTGTTAAATCTAAAGCTTCTTTTTCATCTATAACATAATTATTATCTTCTACTTTTTTTAAACTCCAATATTGTTTCATCACAACTTTATTTTCTATGCCAATTACTAAAAAATGACCTGGGGGAACTTTTTTTATATTCTTAAAAATTGTATTAGGTGCTGGAACTACTGCATGAAGTGAAAAGTGCATATGCATTGATTTTGGATCGAATTCTAAATCTATATCTTTTTTTGCAATTACTGACTGTAGTGTTGATCCAAACCTAAAAAAGTTTTTTTCGTTTGCATAATATAATGGTTTTACTCCAAACCTATCTCTTGCAAGAAAAAGTTCTTTTTTTTTGTTATTCCAAATTGCTAGTGCAAAATCCCCTTCAAACTTTTTTAAGCAGTCATGCCCCCACTCTATAAAAGATTTTATAACTACTTCCGTATCACCAGATGTTTTAAATAAGTATCCTTTCTTAATGAGTTGCTTTTTAATATCCAAATAATTATAAATACAGCCATTGTAAACCATGCATAAGTTTGACTCAGAATCTTCAAAAGGTTGATTTGAAGCAGCTGATAAATCAATAATTGATAATCGTGAATGGCCCAAAAAAATGCGATCTTTTAAAATATATCCAGAATAATCTGGTCCTCTAGATTTAATTTTATCTAATAATAATTTGTAATTATTATCTATATTATGTTTTTCAAAAAGATATTCGCCTACAATTCCACACATTGTATAATTATAACAACAAAATTTAATAAAGACTCAGATGAAAGCAGAATTATTAAAAAATAAAATTATTGAGTGGAGTGAGGAGCTTGGTTTCGATCAAGTTGGTTTTACTGATATTGACTTAAAAGAAGACGAGGCTAATTTATTGAGTTGGTTAAGAAATAAATTTCATGGTGAAATGCACTATATGGAAAAACATGGTCTAAAACGATCCCGTCCAGATAAATTAATGCCAGGCACTATTAGAGTAATATCTTTCAGGATGAATTATCTAAAGAATAATACGTTTGACTCTAAAAAAGTTTTGAATAATAAAAACCTTGGTTACGTATCAAGATATGCTCTTGGTAAAGATTATCATGCCGAAATGAGAAATAGACTTCATCAGATTGCAAAAAAAATTAATAATGAAGTGGATGGTTTTAAATATAGAGCATTCGTGGATTCAGCCCCTGTTCTAGAAAAAGCCATTGCGCAAAAAGCCGGCCTTGGCTGGATAGGAAAAAATACCATTTTAATTAACAAAAGAGATGGATCATACTTTTTTCTAGGAGAAATATACACAAATATAGATTTCGAGATTGATAAAAAAGTAAGTGAACATTGTGGAGAATGCGATAAATGTATAAATGTTTGTCCTACAAATGCAATAATTGCCCCACGCGTTCTTGATGCAAAAAAGTGTATTGCTTATTTAACAATTGAGTTAAAAGGCTCTATCCCACAAGAATATAGAGACAGTATTGGAAATAGAATTTTTGGATGCGATGACTGTCAAATAGTATGCCCCTGGAATCGATTTAGTACAGAAGCAAAAATCGAGGAATTTAATCATAACAATATGTTAGATTCACCCTCATTATTGACCTTATTTAATTGGACAGAAAAAGAGTTTAAAGAAAATACTATAAATACACCTATCAACCGCATATCTTATTTTCAATGGGTAAGAAATATAGTAATAGGTTTGGGGAATTCGGAAAAAAATATTGAGTCATTAAACAGTTTAATAAAAAGAAGAAAAATTGTAGAAGACCCAATTTTAAAAGAACATATTGATTGGGCTATAAAAAAACAAAAAGCACTTAGCTAAGATATTTAGTTATTAGAGAGTTTTTTGAATTTTTATTAGCTATTTTTTAATCTTTAATATTTTTATATATATATGTAGCTTTTTTTTTTTCAGTATCCAATCCCAAAAG
>JAYNQN010000005.1:0-52936 GCA_038114285.1 Gammaproteobacteria bacterium
ATCTATATGTATGTCCTATAGCGTCACTAGACAAAAAGAATTCGCCTAAATGTGATTCATGATGTAATAATTTTTGCGTATCTATGTCTAAATAAAAAACACTCCCATTTGGCAATGTTTTACTCCAAAGAATTTGGTGGTATTTTCTTAAAGTTGGACTATATGAATCTGGGTCTTTACCAGAGGGCGTATCAGAATAAACATCAAATTTTATATCAATCCAATCTTTCATCAATTACCTTCTGATAATCTACTAATTCAACTTTTGTTTTCTTTCTCAAGAAAATACGACAGTACTCTGTTGACAACTCTCTTGAGGAATGAAACTCACCGAGAAATCTATATACAGTATTTCCTAAAAAATCTTTGTAATGAGCAAAAACACACCATTCAACTTCTTTAAATTCTATAGATAATTTAGAATTATCTTTTTTTCTCATTTCAATTTTTTCAAAATTATCACTGAGCGAATTATTCCACTCATTATTTTCATATAATTTTGGAAACCAAACTCCTTTTCTTGTCCCTTTGACTGACCACACTGCTCGTTGGTGATGTCCTCCTTTGTACCCAAAACATCTTAAAGCATCACGATGATACAAAAAACTTACATTGTCTTTAATGTCTAAGTAACCCCTTTTGATATGAATATCAGGTTTATATTTATTATTATAGTCCCAAGCATTAAATTTATTTTTAGATAAGTATTCTTTTTTTCTGTTAATTAAAAATTTAATAACTAAATCTATTTCTCTATTAATTTGATGTAAATTTTTAATTTTTAAATTTGAATCATATATTGGAATTCTCTTTTCTGTAAAATTTGTAGCATCTATAATCTCTTTCATTCTATTTTTATCAGAGCTTAAATGTTCAGGTTTAGAATGCTGAAGTTCATCTACTTCAAAATATAATTCAAGTTCAGGAAAACAGAGGTCAGCAAGATATCTTTTGTCATCAGGTGTTTTAATGAGTTGCTGACATACAAATTCAAGTTCTGGGTCATCCAACAGATGAATTATTCTTGTAATTATATAAAGTTCCCATTTTTTATGTTGAATTTTTGAGAAAGTCCTTAGTATGTATTCGTCTTTTGAAGTTGTCATGATTTAAAGTTACGACAAATGGAAAGATTTTGATAGTATTTTTAAACTATATTAAAAAACGAAATGAATTTAATCAATAAGTTAAATTGTGATGAAAAAATCCTGGTGGCTATGGGTGGAATTGAACCACCGACCCCAGCGTTATGAGTGCTGTGCTCTAACCATCTGAGCTACATAGCCAATAGAAAGTGGACATTATACTTAAACGTTATACCTAAATACAACAATATCTCCTTCTGCAACCTGATATTCTTTACCTTCAAGTCTCATTTTACCTTCATTTTTTGCATTTACTGACCCCTTAAGGCTTATATAATCATTAAATGCAATAACTTCCGCCCTAATAAAACCTTTTTGGAAGTCCGTATGAATTTTCCCTGCTGCTTCAGGTGCCAAGGAATTTTTTTTAATAGTCCATGCTCTCGTTTCCGTTGGGCCAGAAGTAAAAAATGTTCCAAGATTAAGAATATCATAACCATGTTTTGCAACTCTATCTATCCCTGATTCTTCTAGATTATATAATTCGAAATATTCCTTCTTTTCTTCGTCGCTCATCATAGATAAATCATATTCAATATTTGCAGAAATTATTATATTTGATATATTTTTTTCTTCGCAATATTTCTTAACTTCTTCTGTATGCTGATTGCCTTGTGTTTCATCATCTCCAACATTTAAGATAAGAAAAAATGGTTTTGCCGTTAAGAAGTTATATTGTTTTAGAAGCTCCTTATTATCTCTATATATTTCTTGCAGAAAATTACCATCGTTTAATTCTTTTTCAATTTCTTCCATGACTTTTAATTCTGGTAAAACTGTTTTATTACCTGTCTTAGAAAGTTTTTTTAGACGAACTAAACTTTTTTCAACAATTGCTAAGTCAGATAATAACAACTCTGTGTTAATTGTTTGAATATCTGATATTGGATCTATTTTCCCAGAGACATGAGTTATATCATCATTCTCAAAACATCTTATTACATGAGCAATCGCATCCGTTTCTCTAATATTTGCCAAGAATTTATTTCCAAGTCCTTCTCCCTCTGATGCCCCAGCAACTAAACCTGCTATATCTACAAACTCAATAACAGCTGGAATAATTTTTTTTGGATTATCAATTTCAGAAAGTTTTTTTAACCTTTTATCATTAACTTCTACAATCCCAACATTTGGATCAATAGTACAAAAAGGATAGTTTTCAGCAGCAACTTTATTTTTTGTTAAAGCATTAAATAAAGTAGATTTACCGACATTAGGTAAACCAACAATTCCACATTTAAATCCCATGTATTACCTCGTGTGCAAAATTTTTGTATATTTTTCGTATTCACCATCAAGTAAGATATCTATATCAGCAAATGACTCATTAATAGAAATATTAATTTCAAGCTCTTCGTGTTTTGATGGGTTGCTCAGAACATGTCCATGGACCAATTCTTTACGTCCAGGATGACCAACGCCAATTCTTAACCTCCAATAATTTTTTCCCATATGATTGATAATATCTCTTAATCCATTATGGCCACCATGACCGCCGCCAAATTTCAATCTTACATCGCCAACGTTTAAATCTATATCATCATGAATTACCAATATACTCTCTGGTGAAATTTTATAATATTTCATAAAACTTGAAATAGACTTACCGCTATCATTTATAAAGAAAGTTGGTTTAACTAAAAAAATTTGGTCTTCGTGATGATCTATTTTACAAAATAAACTATAGAGTTTTTTTTCTTCAGATAATGTTACATTATATTTTTCAAGAAACTTTTCTAAATACCAGTAGCCGACATTGTGACGAGTTTTAAGAAGGTTTTTTTCTGGATTACCTAAACCTACAATTAGTTTTATTTTTGGTAAACCTTTATCATTATTTGACATAGAAATTTGAATAGATTTTTATTCTTCAGTTTCCTTATCTTTTTCAGAATCATTATTTTCATCATTCTTCTGGTCAGATGCAACTTCTGTAGCTTCTGGCGCTCCTGTAGGTTCTTCTTCAACAACTGCTTTTGCTTTATGTATAACTACGACAGCCATATCAGAGGACTCATCATCTCCATGCTGTAAAAGAGTTAATTCAACTCCATCTGGGAGATTTAATTCTGTTAAATGAATAGATTTGTCTATTGGTAGATCGATTAGATCAACTGTAATATTTTCTGGAATATCTGCTGGTAAACAAACAACTTCTAATTCAGTCATTAGATGGCTAACAATTCCTCCATCAATTTTAACCCCTGGAGCTTTGTCTTCGTTAACAAATTTGATTGGAATTGTAACATTGATTTTTTGATCAGCTTTAATTCTTTGAAAATCCATATGAAGTATCTCTCTTTTAGCTGGATGTCTTTGTATATCCCTAAGAATAACCTGTTGTTTTTTTCCATCTAAAGAAATATCTAATACTTGACTATAAAACGCATCATTATCAAGGTTTTTTGCAATTTCAAATTTATTAAGAGAAATGGTCTCTTCTGCGGTGTCTGCGCCATAAATAATTGCAGGGACCATACCCTCTCTTCGAATATTTCTTGAAGAGGATGTCCCTTTTTTTTCTCTTTTTTGTGCGTTTATAATAAATTCCATGTTTACTTATTAAATAATTTTAGAGGGCGTATTATCAATTAATTTTGTAATAAGAACAAGTTTTTTTACTCAGTAAATAATGAGCTAAGGGATTGTTCTGAATGAACCCTTATTATAGATTCTGCCAACAGACTTGAAACAGAGAGTTGTCTTATTTTTGAACACTCTTTTGCCTCATCTGAAAGAGGTATGGTATCCGTTACAACTAGCTCATCAATTTCAGAATCATTTATATTAGATATAGCATTACCTGACAAAACAGGGTGAGTTGCATAGGCCATTACAGCATTTGCGCCATGCTCTTTAAGCGCTATAGATGCCTTTGCTAGTGTTCCTGCAGTATCTACCATATCATCAACGATCAAGCATGTTTTTGAATTTACATCACCAATAATATTCATCACTTCAGATTCATTTGCTTTTTCTCTTCTTTTATCCACAATCGCTAGCTCATCAATTCCAAGTTGTTTAGCGACAGCTCTTGCTCTAACAACTCCTCCTGTATCCGGCGATACAATAACAATATTTGGATATTTTTTTTTCCACATATCTGATATTAGTATCGGCGATCCATATATATTGTCTACAGGTATATCAAAAAAACCTTGCTCTTGATCTGAATGTAAATCTAAAGTTAACAATCTATTTGTTCCAACTGTACTAATCAGGTTTGCTACAACTTTCGCAGATATTGGCACTCTCATAGATCTTGCTCTTCTATCCTGCCTTGAATAACCAAAATAAGGTATTACGGAAGTTACTCTAGCAGCAGACGACCTTTTAAGAGCATCTACCATAATGAGAAGCTCCATTAAGTTTTCGTCAGTTGGATTACAAGTTGACTGAATCACAAATATGTCTTTTCCTCTTACGTCTTCATGAAGTTCAACTTGAACTTCTCCATCACTAAATCTTCCAACATATGCTTTTCCAATTGGGATTCCAATTTTTTTGGCAATTTTTTCCGACAAATCTTTATTTGAGTTTCCGGAAAATATTTTTAGACTATCGAAATCTGACATTTCACGCCTTAAAAAATTAATTTGTGCAATGATAATACAAAAAGATCAAAAAATAAATAAATGGCTGGGCCGGTAGGGATCGAACCTACGCATGTCGGGATCAAAACCCGATGCCTTAACCGCTTGGCTACGGCCCAACAAATTCCATTATATATAATTTATATTCTATTTAAACTATGCACAATATAAGTTTGATATTTTTCTGGTATTAATTTTCTCATGTTAAATGCACTCTCTTCATCATCAAAAACTGAATACAAACAGCTACCTGAGCCTGAAACCGAGCCATTTCCATTTTTCCTAAGGATTCCCAAAATTTCTTCAATTTCAGGGTACATTTGACATAACAAATCTTCAAAACTATTAAAACCAATATTCAGATGCATATTATCTAAATTTATGTGCTTAATACAATCATTTATTTCATATTTTCTATACATTGTTTTAGAGGAAACATGAATTCCAGGATAAATAATAACAAAAAAAAATTTTTTCTTAATATTGTGTCTAATTAAAGTAGTTCCTGTATCTTTTCCATATGCAGAATAGCCATCAATAAAAACTGGAACATCAGATCCAAGATTTTTTCCCAAATCCATCAACACATTTTTTTTTAAATTACATCCCCACAATTCGTTTAAGCCCAAAAGTACCGCAGCAGCATTAGAGCTTCCACCTCCAAGACCGCCACCAATAGGTATATTTTTTTTGAGGTTTATAGAAACTCCGAGTTTTTCTTTTCCATTAACATATTTTCTCAATAAGTCTGCCGCATCTGTGCAAAGATTTCCTTTTTCCAACAAATCACTATTATTTGACGAAAATTTTATTAAAGGTTTTGAACATTTATTTAAGGATATCTCATCATATAGACTAACAAACTGAAAAAAGGTTTCAATATTATGAAAACCATCATTTCTTTTATTTATTATATTGAGAAACAAATTTATTTTGGCATATGATTTTAATATCATTATCTTATGAATTCCCAATTATTAATTCTTAAATTAAAAATAATATTTAAATACTCGATATTAATATTTTTTATTAATTTTTTTTGATCATATGAAAGATAATGAATTAAAAAAGATTCATTTTTAATTATTTTAAATAAACCATTTTCATATTTCTCTATATACTTTGGATATTTAAGATTTTGGTTTATGATACCAGAAAAATTTATAAATATATTTTTAAAAATCGGTCTATTTACTAATTTCTTTAATTCTTTTGATTTTTTATTTTTCTTGTTATCTTCAATATTTACAATATTATCCACAATATTAAAAGAAACTATGTTGTTGTTAAAAATATCTAATAACGTTATTTTGTCCTTTCCATTTTTTCTTATAAATTTAAATCTTGACGAGATATTTTTATCTTGAATATTGAATTTGACTATACCGGTTATCAAATAATTATCATTTATTATTAACGGCTCTTTTTTTTTATCTAATGCAGCGTTGTTATCATCAAAAATTGGTATATTTGCACATCCAGTTAACACCAAAAAAATGATTATAGTTAATACTTTAAATTTCATTTAATATTTTTTTTAGTTTGATAAGGTTTTCGTCTTGTGGAGAAATTTTAATATATCTTGCATAAATTTGTTTTGCTCTGTCTAATTTTTTAAGTTTAATCAAAAGCTTTATAAAATGGCTAACAATTTCGGTATCTTGACTAATTTTTAAAGCTTTAACAAAATAGCTCTCGGCACTTTTATATTTTCCCAATTTATATAAAACCCACCCTTTACTATCTAGTATTGCCGCATCATTAGGTAATATTGCTAATGCTTTATCTATGTATTCATGAGCTTTACTTAAATTAATATTATTATTTGCCCATGTGTATCCAAGAGCGTTCATTGCTTGAGCATTATTTGGTTCCATTTTTATAAGTTTTTTTAGATCACTCTCAAGGATATCCAAGCGATCTATTTTTTCAGCCACGAGAGCCCTTGTATAAAGGAACGAACCATTATCTTTATATTTTTCTAAGCCATAATTTATTGTATCCATAGCATAATTATATTTCTTTTCATTAAAAAATATTTCTGTTTCAACCAAAATTAGTCTTATTTCTAATTCTTCTTTATTTTTTACTCTATCTCGCTGTTCTTTAAAGTAACTTTTTAGCAACAAAAATTCTTTGTCCCTGATTTTTATATTTGAAAATTCTTTTACGGAGTTAATATATTCATCACTACTTATATCAACCTTATTAAAAAAATTTTCTGCTTCAGCTTTAGATTTTTTATCATTATTTTTATAGCTTTTATTTGCATTTAATATGCCTTTTAAATAATAGTAACTATTAATATTTTTATCTTTAAGTGAATCAATGAATAGATCCGCATCAATATAATTAGATGCTTTAATATTTAATAAAGCCATTTTTTTTGCAACACTTATATCACCAAAATTTATTAATTTATTTGCTGACATAAACCTATAGTGTTTTATAGCCTCCTTATAATTCTCTTGCTGAGTTAATATGTTGACGTAATATTGATTTAGATAGACATCTTTTGGAGAATAGCTTAAATATTCTTTTAAAATTTTTACAGACAAATCATCTTTTCCTAATTCAAAATATGCCTTAGCTAAAAATATCCCCCAACGACTTTCTCTTTTATTGAATTCTTCAAACTTTGATGCCTGATTAATCAAATTTATAGCTTTTTCATATGCATTATTATTTAATAAAACTTGTACGTAATAAAAACTTGCCAAATATTCATTCTTATATTCAGCATATATTTTTTCAAATATTTGAGCTATTTTTTTGTCATCAAAAACTTTTAATGTATCGTATACTAATGCGAATTTATCTTTATCTTTTGAAAACTTTATTGCTAACAATGTTTCTTTTGTAGCTAACTCAACTTTATTTTGAGCCAAAAATATAGATATTCTTATATGTCTTACGGGAATTTTATCTTCTGCTATTTTCAACCATCTGTCTGAACTTTTTAGCATTAGCTCATAGTCTTTAGCGTAGCCTGCTAACTGTGTAGCCCTTTTAGCAATTTCAGGATCTTCTGTTTTTAAACTAATATCAAAATATATATTAGCGGCTTTTTTGTATTCTTGTGACTTTACTAGTATCTCTGCCTCAAGTGCTTTTTGCATTATCAAACTATCTGAAACCTTCTCACTAACTCTTATTTGGTGAGAATTTAGATTATTATTATTACTTAATGGATAGGCAGCACTTGAAAATAGAACATATGTAATTAACAAATGTTTAAAAAACACTGTTATTTTAGTAATATAGCAAAAATATGATCTTATAAGTAAATGCATAATTAGTTATAATATACTTTGATAGAAAATCAATCTACATAAATGAAGAAAATTAATTGGTAAAACTATGAGTTTAGTTGCTATCGGCATGAATCACAAAACTGCTTCTCTTGATATTAGAGAAAAAATTTCTGTAAATAAAGAAGAATCAAGCAGGATTCTTAAAAAACTTTATAGTATGCCAATAATCGATGAAGTCTTCTTGCTTTCAACCTGCAATAGAACTGAAATTTATTGTGAAATGGACGACTTAAATTACGTGGAACATATTTCTGCATGGCTTTTAAAACAAAAAGGTTTATCACTCAAAGATTACGAAAATAATATTTATAGTTACTCAGAAAGCTCAGTTGTTAAGCACGCTTTAAATGTAGCATCAGGCTTAGATTCTATGGTAATTGGAGAGCCACAAATACTGGGTCAATTCAAAGAAGCTTTTAGCAAAGCTAATAATGCAGGAACTATTGGAAAAAATTTAAATAGACTTTTTCAATATGCATTTTCAACAGCAAAAGAAATTAGAACAGACACTAATGTTGGCGCAAATTCTATTTCGATTGCCAATGTAGCTGTTTCATTAACAGATCAATTTTATGATGACCTATTTGATAAAAGTGCATTATTAATAGGAGCAGGAGAAACTGTTTATATTGCTGCCAAAAACTTAAGAAAAAAAAATATAAAAGATATATATATTGCAAATAGGACACATGAAAATGCAAAAATTATTGCTGAAGAAGTTTCTGGAACTGTTATTTCATTACAAGAGATCCCAGAAAGAATAAAACACTCAGATATTATTCTAAGCGCTGTTTCTGGAAACATACCTATTATTGGTAAAGGTGCAATTGAAACATCCTTAAAATTTAGAAAACATAAACCAATATATATGGTTGATCTTGGTGTTCCTAGAAATATTGAATCAGAAGTTAAAGATCTACCAGATATTTTTCTTTATACACTTGATAATATTCAAGACTTAGTTAAAAAAAATTACAAAACTAGAGAGGAAGCTGCATCAGACGCAGAAGATATTATTAATACCCGCGTTCAAGATTATATGAATTGGAGAAAGTCTCAATCTGCTTTTTCAGTTATAAAACTATACAGAGATGATTGCGAAATAATCAGACAAGATTCCCTTAATAAATCACTTAATCAACTCAAACTAGGCAAGGATCCAAAAAAAGTTGTCGAACAACTAAGTATAAACTTAACATCAAAATTATCTCATAAACCAACACTTGCTCTTAATAAAGCAGGCCAAACTGAAAATAGAAAACTAATAAACTTGTTGTGTGATATTTTCTTGATTAACAAGAAAAAATGAAAGATTCCTTAAGAAAAAAACTTGATGAGATTTTTAAAAAACATCAAGAAATAGAAAAATCATTATCTGATCAGGATGTTATCAATGATATGGATAAATATAAAAATTTATCTGTAGAATATGCAAGATTAGAATTAATAATAAAAGATTACAAAAAGTATTTAATTAATGAATCATCTTTAAAAGAATCCGAAGAAATTTCAAAAAATGAGTCAGGAGAATTAAAAAAACTGGCCGAGGATGAAATTAAAATTTTTAAAGATGAAATTATTGAACTCGAAAAAAATTTAGAAATATCGCTCTTACCTGAAGACCCAAATGATAAAAGTAATGTTTTTCTAGAAATTAGGGCTGGCACCGGAGGGTTGGAGGCTGCAATTTTTGCTGGAGATCTTTACAAGATGTATTGTCGATTTGCTGAAAGACAAAACTGGGGAGTTGAATTATTATCAGAAAATGAAGGTGATAAAGGTGGCTACAAGTTAGTTGTAATGAAGATCACTGGGGATAGAGCTTTTTCAAAGCTTAAATTTGAATCTGGAGCACATAGAGTACAAAGAGTTCCAGAAACCGAATCACAAGGAAGAGTCCATACCTCAGCAGCAACGGTTGCCGTAATGCCAGAAGTAGAGGAAATTGAAGATTATAAGATTAGCCCAGATGATCTAAGAATAGATACTTTTAGAGCTTCTGGGGCAGGTGGGCAGCATGTTAATAAAACAGATTCCGCAATAAGAATAACTCATTTGCCAACGGGAGTTGTAGTTGAATGCCAAGATGGAAGATCGCAACATAAAAACAAAGCTAAAGCAATGTCTTTACTTCATGCAAAACTTTTAGATTCTGAAAAATCTAAACAAATTGATGAGCAATCACAAATGAGAAAAAAACTTGTTGGCACTGGAGACAGATCAGACAGAATAAGAACGTATAATTTTCCACAAGGAAGAATAACAGATCATCGAATTAACTTAACCGTATATAATTTAGAAGATTTTCTAGATGGCAATATTCTAACGATAACAACACCATTAATAAACGAATACCAAGCAGATCTATTAGCAAATAATGAAATCTAATATAATTGAGTTTGATAAATTTAGAATAAAAATATCAAAAGATGTTTTTATTCCTAGAGAAGATGTAGAAATTTTTCCAAACATATTAAAAAAAGTAATTAAAAAAGAAAATAATATACTTGAATTGGGGACAGGAACAGGCGCAATAAGTATAGCAATAGCAAAAAATTTTAATAATACAAAAATTCTAGCGACAGATATCAATCCTGCTGCACTTAAAATAGCTTTAAAAAATGCAAAACTTAATAATGTTGAACATATAATAAAATTTAAGAAATCAAATTGGTTTTCAAATATTAAAAATATTAAATTTGATTTTATAATAAGTAACCCACCTTATCTTTCGAAAAAAAATTCTCCATATTATAATGATCTTCAAGATCCTGAAAATAGCCTATATTCTGAAAATAATGGCATTAAAGATATAATTAATATTCTTAATTCTGGGAAAAATTATTTGAATAAAAACTCATACTTTCTTATTGAACACTCACATAATCAGACTCTAATATTAAAAGAATATGCTTCAAAAAATAATTTAAATTTAATTTTATCACACAAAGATAATTTGGGATTTAATAGAGTTTCACTTTTTTCAAATTGAGTCTAACTTTTTAGTTATCTGATCTTTTATATAACTTGGATCAACATCTTTGACTGATTTTAAAACCTGTCCAACAAAAAAACCTAAAATTTTTGTCTTTCCACTTTTATATTCTTCTACTTGTTTTGAATTTTGAGAAATTATATCTTCAATAATTTTATTAATTAAATTTTCATCTTGCTCTTTATTTGAAAACTTTTCTATAATATTTGAAATTTGAGCGTTATCTTTACACATTTCATCTAGTATTTTTTTCAATGCATTCTTAGGAATAACACCATCTTCTATTAGCTCTATAATATTACAAAAGTCTTTTGCAAGTAATTTATTTTGATCTAAAACCAAATTCTCTTTACTAATCATTACATATAAAGATGATATAAAATAATTTACAACTTTTTTAGGCTCAATTTTTGAGATTTTTAAAATTTCATCTATGAAATATGTAATCCCTGAATTACTAATTATTATATTTATTTGTTCGTTATTAAAACCATATTCCTTTTTGTATTTTTCCTCTTTAACATCTGGCAATTCTGGTAATCCATTTTTTATTTCATTAATATAATTTTCATCGATTTCTATTGGAAGTAAATCTGGGTCTGGAAAATATCGATAATCATTCGCCTCTTCTTTTGATCTCATAGATCTTGTTATATCTTTATTTTCATCATAAAGCCTTGTTTCTTGGACTATTTTTTTTCCATCTTCAATTACGTCAATTTGTCTTTGTATTTCATATTTAATCGCTTTCTCAACAAACTTAAATGAATTTATATTTTTTAACTCAGTTCTAGTTCCTAATTTATTAGTACCTTTTTTTCTTACTGATACGTTTGCATCACATCGAAATGATCCCTCTTGCATATTTCCATCTGAAATTTTCAAGTAAGTCACTATATTATGAATTTTTTTCATGTATTGGACTGCCTCTTGTGCAGAATTTAATTCTGGCTCTGAAACTATTTCTAATAATGGTGTCCCAGCTCTATTTAAGTCAATAAAAGTACAATTATTTTGTTCGCTATGTATTGATTTTCCAGCATCTTCTTCCAAATGAGCTCTTGTAATATTTATTTTTTTTTGTTCGCCATTGTTATCCGTTATATTTATGAAGCCCCCTTCAACTATTGGTAAATCTAGTTGGCTAATCTGATAATTTTTTGGTAAATCAGGATAAAAATAATTTTTTCTTGCAAAAATAGACCTTTTTGAAATTTTTCCATTAATAGCTAATCCAAATTCTATAGCTTTTTTTATTACTGATTTATTTAAAACAGGAAGTGTCCCTGGCATTCCTAAGTCAACATATGAAGCTTGTTGATTTGGAGAGCCTCCATAAGCTGTGGACGAAGATGAAAAAATTTTACTTTTAGTTAAAAGCTGAACATGTATTTCTAATCCTATAATAGTTTCCCAGCTACTCATTATCAAATTCCCTTGGTATTCTTGTGTGCCAATCTGTTTCAGCCTGAAATAAATTAGCAATGTTTAATATATTGTCATCTGAAAAATAATTTCCAATTATTTGCATTCCTACAGGTAAATTATTTACTAACCCAACAGGAATTGATGCTGCTGGAAGCCCAGAAAGATTTACCGATGTCGTATATATATCTGACAAGTACATATCTAAAGCATTTGAAGTTTTTTCTCCTAAGCCAAATGCAGTTGAAGGTGAAGTTGGTGAAAATATATAATCTACATCATTAAATGCTTGAAGAAAGTTGTCTCTTATTATTCTTCTAATTTTAAGTGCACGCATATAATATTCATCATAATAACCTGAAGACAATGCATATGCACCAATCATAATTCTTTTTTTAACTTCTTTTCCAAAACCTTCTTTCCTAGTTTTTAAATATAAATCCTGAAGGCTTTCAGGGTTATTACATCTATAACCAAACTTAATTCCATCATATCTGGAAAGATTTGATGATGCCTCGGCAGAAGCTATTATGTAGTAAGCTGGAATTGTATAACTATGATCTGGCAAACTTACTTCTTTAAAATTAAATCCCAAATTTTTAAAAACTTCTATGGCTTTATTTATACAGGTTGTAATATTTTTGTCTAAATTTTCAGAAAAATATTCTTTTGGTAATCCAATAGAAATATTTTTTGCATTTTCCTTTGTGAATTTTAATCTTTCTTTTACTTGGGAGATTTTCTTATTACTTGTCGGGTCATTTACATCATATCCTTTCATTTCATTATATATGTGTAAACAATCTTCAGCACTTTTGCCAATTGGACCGCCCTGATCTAAGCTCGAGGCATAGGCTATCATGCCGTACCTTGAAACAGAACCATAAGTTGGCTTTAATCCAGTTAAACCGCAAAATGAAGCAGGTTGTCGTATAGACCCTCCAGTATCTGAACCAGTAGCAATTGGAACCAATCTGGCTGCTACTGCAGATGCAGAGCCGCCAGATGACCCGCCAGGCACTTTTTGAATATTCCATGGGTTTTTAACAGCACCAAAATAGCTTGATTCATTCGAAGATCCCATTGCAAATTCATCCATATTTGTTTTACCCAAATTTACCATTCCTGCATCATTCAATTTTTCAACTACAGTAGCATTAAAAGGAGGTATGTAATTTTCCAGCATCTTTGATGCACATGTTGTTAGCAAACCCTTTGTTGAAAATAAATCTTTATGGGCAATTGGTATTCCAGTTAAGAAACTATTATTTTTTTTTGCTATAAGTGAATCTGCTTTTTTTGCTTGCTCTATTGCTAATTTTTCATTAACTGTAATGAATGAATTTAATTTTGAATCATATGAATGGATTCTATCAATAAAATATTTTGTCATTTCCAATGATGATACAGATTTTTTATTTAATAGATCTGACAATTCAGAAATAGATTTTTTGTACATTTCCATAATAATATTTTAATCAATAACTTTTGGGACTTTAAAATAATTCCCATTGCGATCAGGCGCCGACTCTATTCCATCATTTTTAGGGTCCAGGTCAACCTCATCTTCTCTTGCGTCTAGAGAATTTTCAGGAGCATGATAAAGAGGTTCAACTTTTGAAATATCTATATTCTCTGTTTGATCAACAATTTTTAAAAAATCTAAAATTTCCCTAGAAAAGAAAATTTCATCATTTTCGTCTAATTCAATCATAGCAAGTTTTGCTACGTCTTTTACTTTATTTTTATCAAACATTTTTAATACCTTTTTATGTCAAATTAATAGAGATCTTCTTGTAGGAATGTTTATCCTCAGTTAGAATCAATTTATATATTTATAAGCATATCAGAAAACTTGGGGGTTTTTATGATTTTAGATTTATTTTCTAGTGATTTATCTATAGACCTTGGCACTGCCAATACAATTATTTTCGTAAAAAATAAAGGTCTTGTTTTAGATGAGCCTTCAGTTGTTTCAATTTCTGATGAAAATGGTAAAAAGAGAGTAAAAGCAGTTGGTATTGAAGCAAAAACAATGCTTGGAAGAACGCCTACCAACATAGAAACAATTAGGCCATTAAAAGATGGTGTGATAGCTGATTTTACAACTACAGAAAAAATGCTCCAGCATTTTATTAAGAAAGCTAGCAATAAAAATTTTCTTCTAGGTCCGAGAGTTCTAATATGTGTGCCATCTGGCGCAACTCAAGTTGAAAGAAGAGCAATTAAAGAATCTGCCGAAGGAGCAGGAGCTAGAAAAGTTTACTTGATAGAAGAACCAGTTGCAGCTGCATTAGGCGCTGGACTTCCTATAACTGAAGCTGTTGGCTCCATGGTATTTGATATTGGTGGTGGAACAACCGAGATTGCGGTTTTATCTTTAGGAGGAATAGTATATTCCGAATCAGTAAGAATCGGAGGCGATAAATTTAATGACGCTATACTTCAATATATAAGATCAAATTATGGTATTTTGATTGGTGAAGCGACAGCTGAAAAAATTAAGCATACTATTGCAACAGCATATCCTGGAAAAGAACTTCAAGAAATGGAAGTTAGAGGTAGGAATTTATCAGAAGGGATACCAAGAAGTTTTAGAATCAACAGCAATGAAATTTTAGAGGCACTACAAGAGCCTTTAAAAGGTATAACTAATGCAGTAAAAATTGCACTTGAAGCCACACCCCCAGAATTAAGCACAGATATTGCAGAGAATGGTATTGTTCTTACTGGTGGTGGAGCATTACTAAAAGGATTAAATAAACTTATTCAAGAAGAAACTGGAATCCCTGTAATAATAGCTGATGACCCATTAACTTGTGTAGCTAGAGGCGGTGGGATAGTTTTAGAATTAATTGATAAGAAAGGCCAAGATTTTATAGCTTTAGAATAAAATTCACAATTTAAATTATGGTAAATAACGACCTACATTTTAAAGAGAGCAATTTAATTTTTTTAAAACTAATTCTATTTTTAAGTATCTCAATAATGCTGTTAGCTCTAGATAAAGACTTATCGACTAGCAATAAAATAAGGTTCAATATTTCATATTTAATTGAGCCATTTTACAAATTAGCTGAATTACCTATAAATATTTATGATAATTTGTCTGAATATTCTAATAACAAAAATGAATTGATTGAAGAAAATAAAAGATTAAGAAAAAAGGTGCTTGTGCAATCTGGTATTATTCAAAACATACCATCGTTAAAAGAAGAAAATAAAAGATTAAAAAAACTTCTTGCCTCTCAAGGACCTAATAAATCTTCGAGAATTTTAATAGCAGAATTAATTAAAATAAATTTAAGTCCCTTCTCTAATAAAATAGTTATTAATAAAGGAAAAAAAGAAAATCTTTTTATAGGGCAAACAGTAATAGATAGCAAGGGTATATTAGGTCAAGTTTCCGAATTAAATGAAGATTTTTCAATTGTCACATTAATTACTGATCCAGGTCATGCCTTGTTAGGAATAAACCCTAGAACCGATAAAAAAATAGTGATTTCAGGCACTGGAGACAACAGAGTTTTACAGGCAGAATTTATTTCACTTAATGAAGATGTAAAAGAAGGTGATTATTTAATTACCTCAGGCTTAGATAATATATTTCCAGAAGGATATTTAATAGGCGAAATCACAAAAATTAAGAAGGATGAAGATGAAGACTTTCTGAGCGTTAAAGTATCACCTAGTTCATCGTTATCATTTAATAGAGAGGTAATGCTCTTATGGTAATAATAAATAAAATCCACATTACAACATCATGTTTCTTATTATTAGGAATAATACTAAATTTAATTCCACTTCCAGAAATAGTTATTGCTTTTAGACCTCCTATATTGCTTCTAATTCTAATTTACTGGTCATTAGCATACCCAAGACAAATTAATTTAACCTATGCTTTTGTAACAGGTTTAATAATGGATATTTTACTTGTTTACCCTCTGGGTTTTAATGCACTAACACATGTCATTTCTATATATTTAATACTACAATATTATCCACAAATAAGATTACATTCAAATTGGAATAAAATGTTTTCTTTGCTGATATTACTAATCCCATATTTCTTGATGTGCACTTTGGTAAATAAACTTCTAGGAATAGATTATAATATTTACAATGTATGTATATCGATTATCACATCTATTATAATTTGGCCGTCTTTATTTAACATGTTAAGATTTATTAGACAAAAATATACATCATAAGAAAATGCATAGCTTAAAACTTCTTGTAGAGGAAGATGAAATTAATTTTTTTTTAAAAAAAATTATAAATTCAAAGATTATTTCAATAGATATAGAGTTCATGAGAAGAAATACATTTTTTCCTGAGCCCTGTGTTATACAAATTTCAGATGGAAAAAATCATGCGTGTATAGATTTAATAACAAAAATTGATTACAAAAACATATTTAAAAATATATTCAAAAATGACAAGAAAATTGTAATACATTCTTGTAGACAAGATTTAGAGATTTTATATATGATTTTAGGATATATACCAAGTAATATTTTTGATACTCAATTTGCGGCATCTTTTTTAGGGTATAAATATCAAATAGGTTATGCTGAATTAATGAAAGAGATATTTAATATCGAAATTGATAAAAGTGAAAAGATGACAAACTGGAAAAAAAGGCCATTATCTTCAAAACAAATAAATTATGCTCTTAATGACGTAATCTATTTAAATAAACTATATATGTACTTGAATGAAAGATTAATTAAAACAAAAAAATTATCATACTTTAATGAAGAATTTATAAATTTTATAGATGATATTGAATGGGATCCAAAAACTGATGATGCCTGGAAAAGAATAAAAGCAATCAATACATTAAATAAAAATGTTATACACATAGTAAAAATAATATCTATATGGAGGGAGAGAAAAGCCATAAATTTAAACTTACCAAGAAATTGGATATTGTCAGAAAAAGATGTAATAGAGATTTCAAAAAACTATCTGACACAAAATAAAATTAGTTTACCAAAAGAAAATAACGCTTTAGATATTAAAAAGGATTCTTTAGAAATTGAATCTGAAATAAACTTACTTAATAGAAATACTGAAAATTCCTATATCAACGAGAAAAAAATAAAAAATAATAATGATCTAAAAAAAGTTGCTGACGAGCTTTACTCATACTTTAAATTAATATCTGCTGAAAATAAAATATCTTATCAAATTTTCTCTCCAAAAAAGATGGTTATAAATTATCTTAGAAAAAATGATCAAACATCAAGGTTAGTTACGGGCTGGAGAAAAGATGTGATTAATATTGATAAAGTTAATGATATAACTGAAAGTTTTTTTAATACTAGTCCATAACTCCACATTTGTTATTATAAGGAACAGCAATATCTATTTTCTTTGGTTTGTCTAATTTTAAGTTATCCATTATTTTAATAAAGTCTTGCAGATTTACCTTATCATCTATTAAAGCATTGTATTTCTTTTGCTCATATATAGTGGAAAAATTATTTTTATTATAATCATGTGCAGGAAATATTTTTGTATCATCTGGCATAGTATAAAATATATTTTTAATTGTATTATAAAGATCTTTTGGAGACCCTGACTGAAAATCTGTTCTTCCGCATGAATTAATTAATAGCGCATCTCCAGTAAACAAAAAATTCTCAGAATTATTTTTTAAAACATACGAAAAATGGGTATCTGTATGTCCTGGTGTGTAAATAGCTTCTAGTTTTATGTTATTACCTAGCAGCAAAAAATCTTTATCTTTAAAATTAATATCTCTGCAATTTAAATTATCGTTTCCAGGTCCAGCGACCTTACATTTTGTAATTTCCCTCAAAGCTGATGCACTAGTTACATGATCTGCATGAATATGTGTATCAATAGCATAAGTAAGCTTCAAATTCATTTCTTCAATAATTTTAATATCTCGTTGAAGTGTTTCAAGCACAGGATCTATTAATATTGCCTCTTGTTTATCTTGACAAGATATTAAATAAGTATATGTTGATGATTCATTTTCAAATAATTGTTTAAATAACATACTTAATAATATATATATAATATTGCTAATATGCAATTTATTGCTAAACAAATAACTTAGAATAAAATGGATACAATTAAAATAAAAGAAATTATTGAAAGAGCACTAACTGGATCAAAGGCTGATGTCAGCGGCAGTGAAGGCAAATATAGTGCTAGCGTTATTTTTGATGGGTTCGAGGGTCTAACTACAGTTAATAGACATAAAATTGTATATAGTGCGCTTGACTCATATATAAAATCTGGTGAGCTTCACGCAATTAGTTTAAAAACATTAACCTTTGAAGAAAATAACTCTTAATCTTTTTTTACTTCAGATGCTGTAACACCTTGTTCTACTTTTTGCATCCCTTTTTGTTTAGCAAAATATTTTGCTAATTTTTTCATTTGCATTTCATTTAAAGAACTAGAAATACCAGTCATTATTGCGTTGTTTCTATTACCATTTTGATAAGATTTTAATGCATGATACAAATAATCTTCATACTGTCCGCCAATCTTTGGAAAGGTCGGCGCTATACTGTTTCCATCAGGTCCATGGCATGCGATACAAGAATTAGCTTCATCAATTATTTGAATATTTTCTGGTGAAGTAAGTTGGCCTTCATATTTAAATGAAGAAAAATATTCAGCAATTTTTTCAATATCTGTATCACTTAAATTAACTGCATGTGCTCTCATAGTAGGGTGTGATCTCTCACCCGACTTATAAGCTTTTAAAGCAGCTACAAGGTAATCTTTATGTTGATTGCCTAGTTTAGGAACTTTATAAGTAGGATAAATATTGTTGTAACTTACCACCCCATGACATCCTAAACAAGTAGAAGAAAGTTCTTCCGGTGTTTTATCCGCATATACATTAGAAACGCCAATAAGAAAAAACCAAACCAAAAATATAGGAAACTTCATTGTTATTCTCACTACTCCAATTTACTATTTGATGTTGATATCCAAAAAAAATTTTTCAGCATTATAGCTGTATTTATTGAAAAAAACACACAATTTTAAAAAAACATTATAATATTGATTAAGTATAGGATATTATTTCCTAAAACAAGGTTATTATATATATTAAGTACATATAAATAATATATACACTAACTATTAATCATAACACTTAATGTAAATCATATTTTTGAGGATTTTATGAAAATTGAAACTATAGCTATCCATGGTGGATACGAACCAGAAGAAACTACAAAATCTGTAGCCGTTCCTATTTATCAAACTGCTTCCTATGCTTTTGATGATACTCAGCATGGTGCTGATCTTTTTGATCTGAAAGTTAAAGGAAATATTTACACAAGAATAATGAATCCCACTACGGAAGTGTTAGAGAATAGGGTTGCAGCAATGGAAGGTGGAGTTGGTGGATTAGCTTTTTCTTCGGGAATGGCGGCAATTTCAGCTGCTATACTAAACATTACAGGCAATGGAGATAATATAGTTTCCACAAGCTCGTTATATGGTGGAACAGTAAGTCTTTTTAAAGATACCTTTCCAAAAATGGGAATAGAAACAAGATTTGGAGATGTAAAAAATCTTAAAGAGCTGGAGAATAAAATTGATTCAAGAACTAAATTAATATTTTGTGAATCTATAGGTAACCCTGCGGCAAACGTCACTGATATAGGAGAAATTTCAAAATTAGCACATAAAAATAATATACCTTTATTCATAGACAATACTGTTCCAAGCCCATATGTGTGCAGACCAATAGAACATGGAGCTGATATTGTAATTCACTCTTTAACCAAATATCTCTGTGGTCATGGAACAACAATTGGTGGGATAATTGTTGATTCTGGTAAGTTTGATTGGAAATCAAACTCGGACAAATTTCCTTTATTAACATCACCTGATCCAGCATACCACGGTATGGTCTTCACTGAAGCTTGTGGTCCAGCTGCATTTATAACTAGAGCAAGAGTTGTACCTCTAAGAAATATGGGTGGAGCAATTTCTCCGATGAATAGTTTTCAAATACTTCAAGGAATTGAAAGCTTAGCTGTTAGAATGGATAGACACTGTTCTAATGCACAATCTGTTGCAGAATTTTTAGACAGTCATAAATCTGTGAGTTGGGTAAATTATCCAGGATTAAAATCTCACCCTGATAATCATTTGGTCGAAAAATACATGAACGGAAAAGCTTCTGCTGTAATGAGCTTTGGCATAAAAGGAGGAATAGAAGCTGGCGGTAATTTTATAGATAAACTTAAATTAATAGTAAGACTAGTTAATATTGGTGATGCAAAATCTCTAGCTTGTCACCCAGCATCTACTACACATAGACAATTAAATAAAAAAGAACTTGAGGCTGCTGGGGTACCCGAGGACATGGTCAGACTATCTATAGGAATTGAGCATATTGATGATATCATCGAAGATTTAGCGCAAGCTTTAAAATAATTTTATTTAATTAGTACTTATTAATTGCGAAACTCGTACTGTATTCTTATGATTTAAAATCCAATCATATACCAAAGAATACTCTAAAACTAATTTGACATATCTTCTTGTTTCATCATATGGAATATATTCAATCCATGCATCTTCAGGCGCTTTATTTAAAGCCCTCCATCTGCTAACTGCATTTGGTCCCGCATTATATGATGCGATTGCTTCAACATAGCTTTTCTTTTTAGAAAATAAATATTTAAAATAGTAAGAGCCAATAAAAATATTCATATTTTTGTTATACAAATAATTTCTTGAAACTTTTTTCATTTTCGCTTTTTTTAAAACCCAATAGGATGTCTTCGGAAGGATTTGCATAATTCCTAATGCCCCAGCTGATGACTTAGCATACTGAATAAAGATACTTTCTTTTCTAGCTATTCCGTATAAAAGAATTTTGTCTATATTTGAGCTTGAATATTTATCAAAATAATTTTCATATAATACCGGAAACCTTAATCTAATATCGTCAAAATATTTAGTATATCCATATCCTAATATTGCTCCTTGGCTCCATCCCCAATTATGGAATAAAATATTAAGTGTATTTAAATTAGTATATTTTGAATTCTCATATATATAACTCAACTCTTTTCTTGCCTCGCGCTTTTTCCCTAGCGCAAGTAACTCATAAATTCTTTTTATTTCAATTTTGGAACTAAATTCATTTAATTTATCATCACTTGTTACATATGGAATATTTACTATATTTATAGGTTTATCAAGAATATTTGCAGCTATAAAACCATAATATGATCTTTTTAGACTTAAATTAGTCAAGGTTAATTTACACATTTCTTTATCACCTATTTTACAAAAAGCCTTACCCTTCCAATAGGTCCACTTCTCAGAATTTTGTATTTCTTCTGGTAATTTATTTATAAATTTTAATAATTTTGACCAGTAAGAATTATATATAGAGTAATTTGCTGCAGCTAAGATAAATTCTAAATTCTGACTTTCAATAGAAGTAAAATTTTTATTTGAAAATATATTCTTCTGATTAGATTTCATTGCTATTACATATATATCTTTTAATTTTGTTTTATAGAAATTTACAGGCAATTTATATAAAGAATTTATTTTTTCTAATTTTTTTTTTGCTAAAGAATAATTTTTTTTTGCAATTCTATCTAATCCATGAGATAAAATTGTGTTTCTATATCTATTTTCATTGATAAAAATTTTTGAAATTAAATTTTTTTTTGGTTTTTTATGAACTTTTAACAAACGTTTTGCCCAAACTTTATTCTTATTAGATAAAAATCTTATTAAATACCTAGAAAGATAATAATTACCTGCTTCTAATGACATTTTTATTCTTTGCCATACAAGTTCATCGGTAAGTTTTTTATTGTTATAGAACCAACGAAATATATAGTCGCATGATTTTGGCTGTGATTTTGAACTTAACCAAATTGGTATTATTTCTTCATCAATATTTGATAAATATTTTTTCTTTATTCTAGCTCTTATGTAAAGACAATGAAGGTCTGTTGATCCAATATTTTCATAGTTTGCAATTAACTTTTCAAATTTTCCTCTTTTTGATAGTCTGTAAATCAAATTAATATAAGCTTTTTTTGATATATAACTTTTTTTATTTTTTTTAATAAATTTTATAACTAATTCATCATTAATATTTTTTCGGTGTAGATCTTTGTATTCTAAATTTGCATAAAGTGGATAGTTAATTAATTCTTTTTTTAAAATCTTAAACCCTTTATAGTTTTTACTATTATAATAATTAATTGCTTTGATATATTTACTTCTATCTATACTATAATCATCTGCCTCAACATTAACTATAGATATTAATAGTGTTGCTATAATCGCTAGGATTTTTTTCATATATTTAAAAAAATTAATAAATTTAAATTGCTACTATAATGTATATTTTACTAGCAGGCTAATTTTACAAAAATGCATATTTTGTAAAAAAATGTATAATATATTTATGAAATACTACATAAATACATGCATTTAGGTAAACATTTAATTCAATGGAAAATACATTAAATTTTTTTATTTTTTCATTATATATGCTATCTGCGCTTTCTATATTGGGCGTAATGGCTTCATATAAAAAAAACTTGTTTCTCAATTCATCTGTTTGGTTTTTTTGGGTAATTGCTATTACGGCGCACTCTTATTCTCTTTTACCCATATTTAATGGAAGCTTAAGTGTCAATTTGTCCATAAACTATGCTTTAAATCTTGTTGCTTTTATAATATCTATAACGTTATTTATATCGGCAATTATTGGAAACACAAAATTCCTAGGAATAGTAACTTTGCCTATAATCTCATTAATTTTTTTATTTGATTTTTCAAATAACCCTGTGAGTATACCTTTGGATAATTTTTTATTTGTGCATGTCATAATATCATTAATAAGCTACAGTATATTATGTCTATCAGCTGCCCAATCTATTATACTTAAGCTTCAAGAAAAAAAATTACAAACCAACCAACCAACTGGAATAATAGCTTCATTGCCTTCATTAGATGCTATGGATAGTTTGCTATTTAAAATTCTTGCTCTTGGTATTTTATTTCTTTCAGCAAGTTTATTATCAGGGTTCATTTTTCTTGAAGACATATTTGCACAACACTTGGCACATAAAACAATTCTATCAATACTGGCTTGGATAATATTTTTGTTATTAATGTATGGTCGAAAAAGGTATGGATGGAGAGGAAGTAACGCTGCAAATATAACTCTTATTGGTTTTTTTATTTTATTCCTATCTTATTTTGGAACAAAAACAGTATTAGAAATTATTTTGTAAAACACTATTGCTAATGGAAAAAGAAATTGAACAATATACCTACTGAGCTCTTAATTTTAATATTAATTATTTTATTTTTACTCTCTGCTTTTTTTTCTGGGTCGGAGACTGCTCTTATGTCTATCAATAAATATAAGATGAGACATCAAGCTAAGCTAAACAATAAAGGAGCAAAAGCAGCAAAGAAACTTTTAGAAAATCCAGATAAAATAATTGGAGTTATTTTGCTTGGCAATAATTTAACTAATATTCTAATTACACAAATCGCTACATTAATATCTCTTAGACTCTATGGTGATATTGGATTAGCTATTGCAACAGGATTTTTAACAATTTTTATATTAATTTTTGCAGAGTTAACGCCTAAAACTATTGGTGAAATGCATTCTGAAAAAATTGCATATTCCTCTTCATTATTATATAGGCCAATGTTAATAGTACTATACCCATTGGTTTTTTTAATAAATTTTATTGCAAATAGTATAATTAAACTTTTAGGTCTAAAAGATAATATATCAAAAAGTTCATTGTCTTCTGAAGAACTTAAAACTGTCTTAAATGAATCTTCTTTAAAATTTACAAAACCACATATAAAAATGTTAGAGAGTATTATTGACTTAGAAAAAGCAACCGTTGAAGATATAATGATTCCCAGAAGTGACATATATGGAATTGATATTGCAGAAGATATTGCAAGTGTGGTTAAAAATTTTAAAAATACCCTTTATACGCGAATACCAATTTATGAAGACAATATTGAAAACTTGTTAGGACTGATACACATAAAAAATATTGCGCCAATGTTAGCAAGTAAGAGTATAGACGAAAGTGAAATTAAAAAACTAATTAAAAAACCTTATTACATTGTTTCTGGCACAACTTTATACAGACAACTTTTAAATTTTCAAAAAGAAAAAAGAAGGATTGGTTTTATTATTGATGAATATGGAAATATACAGGGTTTGGTTACACTTGAGGATATTCTTGAAGAAATTGTTGGAGATTTCACAAGCGATCCTAGCTCGAATGAAGAAATTATTGTTACTGATGATAAAAATGTTTTTATTGTAGATGGCGGCGTTCATATAAGAGAAATAAATCAAACTTTAAATATTAATTTAACTTCAAATGAAGCTAAGACAATTAACGGTTTTATTTTAGAGCATACTGAAAATTTACCCCAAATAAATGATATAATAAATATCCAAGGGCACACATTTAAAATTATAGAAAATCTTGATAATGCTGTAAAAACAGTACACCTAGAAATTAATAATGAATAAAGAACACGAAAATAAAAAAATTAAAATTTCAAATAGTGGTTTATCACCTACAAATACAGTGCCAGTTTATAATCATTTAGGTGAAACTATACATGCAAAAGTTGCAGGTGAGTTACCTTTAACTATTAAAATAAATAATACGGAAATTATCACACTTATGACCTTGGGTACAAGACCAGAGGAGTTAACTTTGGGCTACCTACGAAATCAAGGGATAATAAATAATATAGATGAAATAATAAGTATAGATGTTAAATGGGATATTGGCGTATCAAATGTCGTCACGAAACATAAAGATATAAAAGAAATTACAGATAAGTTAAAAAATAAAACAGTAACAACAGGATGTGGTCAAGGCACTATATTTAGCTGCACTTTAGACAAACTTTATGATAATTTGCTTCCCGATATTAAAATTAAAAGATCTGAAATTTTTGATTTATTAGCTAAAATTACTAAATATAATGATATTTACAAAGAAGCTGGCGCTGTTCATGGATGTGCACTGTGTAATAAAGATAAAGTTATTGAATTTGTAGAGGATGTTGGAAGACATAATGCGGCAGATACATTATCCGGAATTATGTGGCTGAATAATATAAATGGAAAAGAAATTATTTTTTACACAACAGGAAGGCTAACCTCAGAAATTATTATGAAAGCTAAACATATGGGTATACCAATAATAATTTCAAGATCAGGGGTAACAAACATGGGAATAGAATTAGCTAAAGATCTTAACGTTACAATGATAGCAAGAACAAAACAAAGATCTTTTTTAATATATAATAATAAAGATAATATAATATTTGACTAACATATAATGAGCAAAGAAAAAAAAAGAACGTATGACGCTATAATTAAAGATCTTGAAATTATAATTTCAAAATTATCTTCTGAAAATACTCCTATTGATAAATCAATAATACTTTATGAAGAAGGAGTAAAACTCTCAAATGAGGCAGAAAAAGAATTAATAAAAATTGAAAAAAATATAGAAAAATTAAAAAAATTAAAGAAAAATTCAACAAAAAAGATTAATATTGAAAAATCTTTTGATGAAGTCGAAAATATTATAGAAAGCCTAGAAGACGAAGACATCAATATTGAAGAAGCAGAAAATTATTACAAAAGCGCATTAGAAATTATATGCAATGTAGAAGCCTACCTAAAAAATGCAAAATCCATAATCAAAAAATATGAGCATTAAAAATTCTGAATTTCTTAAATTTAAAGACGAATTTACATTACGCACTAAAAATAATCTTCAAATGGCATTTGATAGTTATAGTAATAATGTGCCTAAACTATTAAAACCAATGAAATACTCATCATTAAGTGGAAGCAAATATATAAGATCATTATTAATATATGCAACTGGATCTGCTCTTAATATTCCTCCAAAACTTTTAGATCAACCTTCTGTAGCTATTGAATTAATCCATACATATACGCTAATACATGATGATTTGCCTTGTATGGATGATGATGATATTAGAAGAGGAATGCCCTCATGTCATGTAGCCTTTGATGAATCCTCAGCTGTATTAGCGGGAGATGCCCTTCAATCACTTGCTTTTGAAATATTAAGTGAAAAAAAATATAAGGAAATATATTGTGAAACTTACTTAAATTGGGTGAAATTACTTGCAAAGTCTATTGGTGTTGAAGGCGTTGCTGGTGGGCAATATCTAGATTTATCTATAAATAGCAATATTGTTGAAGTAGATTTTTTAAGTGATATCTATAAGCTAAAAACTGGAAAATTAATTACACCATGTATTTTGCTTCCATATATACTTTATAATCAGTCTTCAAATAATAAAACCGATGAAAAGTTTAATGAATTAATAAAACTAGGTAACTTGCTTGGATTATCATTTCAAATAAAAGATGATTTATTAGGATATACTAGCTCTTCTGATATCCTAGGAAAGACAAAAAATAAAGATGAATTAAGAAATCAGCCAAACTTTGTTAATATTCTAGGTATAGATGAAACATTAAAGATCTTAGAAAAAAATAAAATTAGTATAAATATGATTTTAAAAAATACAGGGCTAAAAAATACTATATTTGATAATGTTACAAATTACATTTTTACAAGAGAGTTTTAACTTATAAATAATTAAGATGAAGTATGAATTTTTAAATAAGATAAATAACCCTTCTGATTTAAGAATATTATCTATAAATGATTTGGATAATGTTTCAGATGAACTAAGGCATTATCTTATAGAAACCGTGTCTCAATGCGGAGGTCATTTTGGTGCTAGCCTAGGGGCAATTGAACTTACCGTTGCTCTTCATTTTTCTTTTGATACGCCAAATGACAAATTAATTTGGGATGTTGGTCACCAATGTTATGGACATAAAGTCTTAACAGGAAGAAGAGATGAGCTACATACAATAAGAAAAAAAGGTGGATTACACCCTTTTCCCTCCAAAGAAGAAAGTGAATATGACGTGTTTGGTGTTGGGCATTCTAGTACATCAATAAGTGCCGCGATAGGAATGGCTATTGCTTCATCTCATAAAGAAGAAAATAAAAAAGTCGTCGCAATAATTGGCGATGGCGGCTTAAGTGCTGGAATGGCATTTGAAGCGTTAAATCATATGGGCACATTAGATAAAGATATTTTAGTAATTTTGAATGATAACGAAATGTCAATCTCACCTAATGTCGGCGCGATGACGAACTATTTAACTAAAATTATTTCTAGCAAAGCATACTCAACAGTAAAAGAAGGTAGTAAAAATATTTTAAAAAAAGTTCCTACTTCAGGAATTTTCCTTACACAAACTGAAAAACATATTAAAGGCTTAATTGCTCCAGGCATGTTATTTGAAGAAATGGGAATAAATTATTATGGCCCAATTGATGGTCACGATACACGTTTTTTAGTAAAAACTTTAAAAAATTTAAAAAAAATTCCAGGGCCTAAACTCCTTCATGTAATTACAAAAAAAGGCAAAGGTTACTTACCTGCAGAATCGGATCCAGTCAAATATCATGCCGTACCTATTTTTGATAGAGAAAAAGGCGTTGAGAATAAAATAAATCAAAAAATAACTTATACAAAAGTCTTTGATAATTGGTTATGTGATATAGCAGAAAAAGATCCAAGGATTTTTGCGATTACTCCAGCAATGCGAGAAGGATCTGGTTTAGTTAATTTTTCCCAAAAATTTCCTGACAGATATATTGATGTGGGCATTGCTGAACAACACTCTGTTACCCTTGCAGCTGGATTAGCGTGTGAAGGGCTGAAACCAATAGTTTGTATATATTCTACATTTTTACAAAGAGCATATGATCAATTAGTCCATGATGTAGCCCTTCAAAAACTTGATGTTTTATTTGCTGTTGACAGAGCTGGTTTCGTCGGGGCTGATGGTGGGACACATATTGGAGCATATGACTTATCTTATTTAAGATGTATTCCAAATATACTAATAATGGCACCAAGTAATGAGGAGGAATGTAAAAATATGTTGTATACAGGATATCTTCATAATGGGCCTGCAGTTGTTAGATATCCAAGAGGCGAAGGTCTTGGCATAAAAATTGAAAATGATTTGAAAAGTTATGATATTGGGGTATCAAATAAAATAAGAACAGGAAAAAAAATAACAGTTTTGTGCTTTGGATCAGTTTTAGACATATGCTTAAGCGTTGCTGAGGAGCTTAATTGCTCTTTAATTGACATGAGATTTGTAAAACCCATAGATGAAAAAGCAATTCTAGATGCTGCACAAAATAACGATTTAATAGTAACAGTTGAAGATAATAGTGTCATGGGGGGAGCTGGAAGTGCAGTGAATGAAGTCTTAAGTAAAAATTTTGCTAATAATGTAAAAATTATAAATATAGGAACTCTAGACAAATTCTTTAATCATGCGACTAGAGAGCAGCAATTAAGTGAAAGTGGTATCTCTAAAAAAAATATAATTTCAAAAATAAAAAATTGTATAGAAAATAATAACTTGTATGATATTGATCTGTCCAGTAAAATTGAATAATTAAAAAAATAGATGAAAATTTTAAAAAATTATGCCTACAAACGAAGATAAAGAAAAAATAACCAAAGAACTTCAAGATACACAAAGTAAAGTTGATGTTCGAAATATTCCTATAAGTAGAGTTGGTATAAAAGATATAAAATATCCATTTAAGATGTCTGATCGTGACGGCTCTATACAATCAACAATTGGTAATTTTTCTATGTCTGTGGGTTTACCACACGATGTAAAAGGAACTCATATGTCGCGTTTCGTCAAAATTCTTGAGGATCAAAAAGATTCTATAAGTATTGAAAATTTTGACAACTTAGTAAAAAATACAACAAATATATTAGACTCTGATTCAGCCTATATTTCTGTAGATTTTACATATTTTAAAAAAAAGCGTGCTCCTGTTTCTCATGTTGAGAGCATGTTAGACTACTCAGTAAATTACACATGTGAAGTAAAAAATAATATAGTTAATAAGTATCTAAAAGTGATTGTTCCAGTAACTAGCTTATGTCCATGCTCAAAAAATATTTCTGACTATGGCGCACATAACCAAAGATCTCATATATCTGCACACATTAGAACAGAAGAAACAGTTTGGATAGATGATGTTATTGAAATGCTAGAAGATCAAGCATCATGTCAAATATATGGTTTACTAAAAAGACCTGATGAAAAATATGTTACTGAAAAAGCTTATGAAAATCCTAAATTTACAGAAGATATAATTCGAGATGTAGCAGTAACATTAAATAAAGATGATAGAATCACCGCGTACAAAATAGAGTCTGAAAATTTTGAATCTATTCATAATCACTCAGCATATGCTTATATTGAGAAAGATAAGAAAAAAGATATCCACAATAATAAAAAAAGCAAAATATCTTATTTAAAATTTTCGCAACTTCACTCAAATTTCCCTAGTTAAATTAACCTTCTGCGAGTTCTAAATTAAATGCTGAAATTATATGTTTTAGAATCTTTCTCGCGTCCCTGTATGATATTTTAGAGTTGTCTAGTTTATGAGCAGTTACTATAAATTTTTCATCTTTTTTTAATAACTTTATTTCATAGTTTGTTTTTTTTGGTGCAATTTGATCTGTTGAAATAATATAAATTGCTTTATCCCTATTTTGATCAACAACCAAAAGTCCGCTTCTATCTAAAGATAATCCTATTTCTCTCCAGATTTTACTGAAAGACTCTTCTATCAAGATTGCTGGAACGCCGTAAAAATCAATTAAATCAATAAACATTTTTTTAGCATCTTTTTCACTATCATTTAATGATTGGATAGCAACATCTCTATTAACTCCTAAATATTCCATCATTCTAACTAAAATTTCAGCCTCTCTAGATATATCTGAATTTTTTTTCTTCCAAATAATCTTTCCATTATCTACAACGTCATCAGCTTCAAGTATGTGATTCGATACGTATATATTAGTATCGCCATTAGGCTGTCTTTCTGCTCTTACTCTAAATTTTTCTTTTTGGGCATTAAAATTGAAATCTTTTGTGTCGATCAAATTACCTTCGCTTTCAAAATTTACTTCATTTTTCTTCCATTCAGTTTCCAAAATCCCATTAATTGGCTCATTAATTTTTATTTCAAAGCCTTGTGAAATCCAAAACTGATTTATATATGGCCATAGTGATATTGGATCAGCTTCGACCTCCAGCCATCTTGCTACACCTTGTTTAACTATATTCATATCAATGTACGAAGGCAAAACTGGGGCATCTGAAAAATCGGAAATCTGACCCTTTTTATCAACAGATTTAGGTACTTTTAATGAATCTTCGTAATTTGGGTTATCAAGTGATGGTGGAATTTCTAGCAATGCAATACTTTTACTACCGCCGTATCCATCAGAATCGTCTTTGCCAAATATTTCTGCTATATCATCACCAATACCAGTTACATCTTCAACCGTAATTGGTTTATCTGAACATCCTGAAAGAAACAAAGAAATATAAATTAAAAATAAAAACAAAACTTTATTCATTTTTCTAAACCTCTGCCATTTTCATAGAACTTAAAAGTTTTTCATGATGTTCTTCTGAAAAAATAGTTAAAGGAAGACGAATACCTTCTTTAATTAAACCCATTTTGTTAAGAGCCCACTTAACAGGAATTGGATTTGACTCTAAAAATAAATCTCTGTGAAGTCCAATTATTTTATTATCGTACTCCTCAGCTAATTTTCTATCACCTTCAATTGCAGCTTTGCACATTAAATGCATAAATTTTGGAGCAATATTTCCTGTCACAGTAATAACCCCTTTTCCGCCAAGTAAAAGCGCATCTTTTGCGGTCAAATCATCACCGCTTAAAATGTTTATTTTTTCTTCGCATATATCAACAAGCTGTTTTATTCTATCTAAATCTCCAATTGCTTCTTTTATTGCTACAATATTTTTTATATCCAAAAATCTTTCAACAGTTTCGGGCAACATATCGCAAGATGTTCTCCCAGGAACATTATAAGGTATTAGTGGGACAGGAACTGCTTCTGCAATCGCTTTAAAATGTTGATATAAACCTTCTTGTGTGGGCTTATTATAATAGGGAGTTACTGATAAACATCCATCAGCTCCTGCTTCATATGCATATTTAGTTAAAGAAATTGCTTCAGATGTTGAATTAGCACCTGTTCCTGCTATTACTGGGATTCTATTAGATACTTTATCAACTACAAAACTTACTACCCTGCAGTGCTCTTTATGATCAAGGGTTGCAGACTCTCCAGTCGTACCAACTGGAACTAAAGCATCTGTTTTATTTTCAATATGGAATTCTATTAATTTTTCATAACTTTCATAATCTATAGACCCATCTTTAAACATAGGTGTTGCAACTGCTACCATGCTGCCTGTAAACATAATTCTTTACCCAAAGTTTTAATAATTTTTTTAATGTATAGTACAATTCTAACTGATTTAGTAAAAAACTTGTAGGGGCATATTTAATGAAAAAAATAGAAATTGGTAAGAAAGTTACAAATTTTGTGGCAGAATCAACAAATACAGAAGATTTCATTTTAAAAAAACATGCTGGAAGCTTTTTAGTCTTATATTTTTATCCAAAGGATAATACTCCAGGCTGTACCCAGGAGGGGATAGATTTTTCTGATAACTATAGAAAATTTAAAAACTTGAATACAGAAGTATTTGGGATTTCTAGAGATAGTATAAAATCTCATAACAACTTTAAAAATAAGTTTAAATATAAATTTGATTTAATAAGTGATGAAAAAGAACACTTGTGTAATTTATTTGATGTTATTAAAGAAAAGAATATGTATGGGAAAAAGTATATGGGGATTGAAAGAAGTACTTTTATTATTGATCAAAAAGGCATTCTTATTAAGGAATGGAGAAAAGTAAAAGTAAAAGATCACGTGAAAGAAGTTTTAAAATTTATTAAAGAATTATAAAATTAATTACAACTTTTTGCGTAATCAATCAATTCATCAGTTACTTTTAATCTAAATTTATGTCTTTTTTTCACAAAATAAAAATTCCTTGTAAGTTTTGGGCTAAGTGGCACGTAAGATAATCTTTTCAATTCTAATTCTTTTTCAATTGTAGTTTTAGACAATATAGAAACTCCGATACCTGTTTCAACAGCTCCTTTTACAGACTCGGAATTTCCTAGCTCCATACACACATTAATTTTACTTTTTTCAAAATTATGTTGAGCAAAATAATCAAATATTACAGACTTTGTTCCAGAACCTTCTTCTCTTGTTATAAATGGTAAGTTTATTATATCTGCTGGTTTTACAGATTCTTTTTTTGCCAATTTATGCTCTGGATGAGTTATTAAAACTAATTCATCTGAGCGAAAAATATCAACATCTAAATCTTGATTTGATACAGGCGCTTCAACTATACCTAAATCAATCATAGAACTTTCTACTTTAGCCACAATTCCATCCGTATTAGCTTCGCAAATTCTAATACTTAATTCTGGGTATTTTTCTCTGAAACCCTTAAGCAAAGACGGTAAAGTGTACTGCGCTATTGTAGTACTTCCGCCTATAGATAAAGTTCCAGAAGTGTCTTCTGATAATGCGCGCAAAGAATGCTCCATCTCAGTATTCAACTCGAAAATCTTCTCTGCATAAAAAAAGACTTTCTGACCAGCATCCGTGAGCAAAATTTTATTATGAGTCCGATCAAAGAGACGAGTGTTAAAATGATCCTCTAGTTGTCTAACCTGAAATGTCACAGCTGGCTGAGTCATATGTAATGTCTCTGCAGCCTTGGTAAAACTTAATAGTTTTGCCACAGTATAAAAAACTTGCAATCTCCTATCAGACATTTTTCCTCTCTACGTATTATGGGAGTTAATCTCCTCTTATAATATTAGGTTATATCATATATTATATAATCTTTATAACCTACATTATTTTTCGATTATGAAATTTTCAAAATCAGGCATAACAACAACTAAAAGCGTTCCAAACGATGCTGAAGTTATAAGTCATCAATTAATGATTAGAGCAGGTATGATAAAAAAGCTCGCATCAGGACTTTATACTTGGATGCCTTTAGGGCTAAGAGTTTTAAAAAAAATTGAAAATATTATTAGGCATGAAATGAATAAAATTGGAGCTTTAGAAATATTAATGCCAGCTATCCAACCCTCAGAGTTATGGAAAGAGTCTGGGAGATGGGAAAAATATGGTCCTGAACTTCTTAGAATAAAAGATAGAAATGAAAGAGAATTTTGTTTTGGGCCAACTCATGAAGAAATAGTAACTGATATAGCAAGAAAAGATTTAGTAAGCTATAAACAACTACCTATAATTTACTATCAGATTCAAACAAAATTTAGAGATGAAATCAGACCTAGATTTGGAATAATGAGGGCAAGAGAATTTTTAATGAAGGATGCATACTCGTTTCATGAAAATGAAGAATGTTTAAATGAAACTTATAAAATAATGTTTGAAGCTTATAAAAATTGTTTTGATAAAATTGGTTTTGAGTACAAGGTTGTTAATGCAGATAACGGACAAATTGGTGGTAGTGAATCTCATGAATTTCATGTCATTGCTGAAAATGGCGAAGATGAGCTAATCTTTTCTGATACATCTGATTATGCTATTAATGCAGAGTTATTTTCAGAGCCACCTAAAGAGGGTGATAATAGTCCTGATGGATCTGGAAAGGTAAAAATAAAAAGAGGAATTGAGGTTGGACATATTTTTAAATTAGGAAAAAACTACTCAAATTCTATGAAAGCATCAGTTTCAAATAAAGATAATAAAAATATTGAAATGATTATGGGATGTTATGGAATTGGCGTATCAAGAATTGCGGCGGCAGCGATTGAACAGTCAAATGATAAAAAAGGTATCATTTGGCCAAGAAAAATTGCCCCATTTGAAATTTCAATTATTTCAATAGGCTATTCAAAAAATGAAACTATAAAAAGTTATACTAATGAGCTTTATCGCAAATTGATAAGTGATAACTTTGAGGTACTATTAGATGATAGGGATATTAGCCCAGGCAATATGTTTTCAGATTCTGATTTAATTGGAGTACCCTATAAAATAATTATTGGAAAACAATTTTTAAATAGTAAAAATTTTGAATTAAAATTAAGAAATGTAGATAAATCCTATACAATCTCTGAAAAAAATAATGTAGAAAACCCTTCAGTTGAGACAATTAATAAAATAAAAGAATATATTAATATTTAGAATCAAACACTAATGAATAAATTAATCGTTTTTAATATCATAATATAATCAAATACTTAAATATATATAAACACTTGACGATGTGCTTATTTCTAGTAAATTAGATAGTCCCCCTATAGATTATTTTTATAGTTTTTCGGGGGCTCAGGTAATCAGGAGGATCAGAGAAATACTGCGTTTTGAAATAGGCCTGAGTTTAGTAAGTAGGATGAAAACAATAATAAAATTGTTCATTCTGCAGTTAACTGCAACATGAACCTCTTAAGGAGGAGTACAAATGAAAATAAAAGCAATAATTACTAGTATAGCGCTTTTAACTTCAATGGCTTTTACAGCACCTGTTGTACAAGCAGCCGATGACACATTATATGTGCCAATTCCTAGTTACCGTGTAGGCCCATACGCTGTGGGTGGTACAGGTTACTTTGGTGGTATATTAGACTACTACAATCTATTAAACATGCGTGATGGTGGTGTTAATGGAATGAAGTTAGTTTGGTCAGAGTGTGAAACAGAGTATTCTGTTGAGCGTGGCGTTGAATGTTACAAACGTTTAAAAGATAAAGAAGGTGGAGCTGTATTCTTTGACCCATTAAGTGTGGGTATTTCTACCGCTTTGATTGAAACAGGTCGTAAAGACAAAATGCCAATCATCGCTGTAAACCATGGAAAAACAGCTGGACAACGTGGTGACGTTTTCCCATATTACTTTATGCCTGGAATCAATACTTATGATGAGCATTCAATTATGATGCACTTCATCGGTGATGTTTTAGAAGGTGACAGAAGTAAATTAAAAGGTAAAAAAATCGCTATGTTATTCCACGGTTCACCTTATGGACGTGAAGCTATCATGTTTATGGATATGATGTGTAAAAAACATGGTTGTGAGCACACAGCTATTGAGGTACCACATCCTGGTAACGAACAACAATCACAATGGCTAAAAATTCGTAAGATGAAGCCTGACTATGTTCTATTACGTGGATGGGGTGTAATGAACCCTGTTGCTATGCAAACAGCTGTAAGAACAGGTTTCTCAGTTGGAAGATTAATCGGAAACATCTGGAGTAACTCAGATGGTGACGTTATTCCTGCTGGTGATGCTGCTGAAGGATATTACGCAATTACAACTCACCCTGCGGGAAGAGTTGCAAAAGTAATTGATGATATCGTTGCTACAGTTTATAAAGCTGGTAAAGGTGACTTAGCTGATAAAAGCCGTATCGGTTCTGTATATTGGAACTTAGGTGTATTAGCTGGTGTATTCCACACAGAAGCTTTAAAAACAGCTCAAGAACGTTTTGGACCAAAAGTTAACAGTGCGCAAGTACGTTGGGGTTTTGAGAACTTACGTTTAAACAAATCTGATCTTGATGCACTTGGTGCGACAGGATTAGTACCTGAAATCAACATTACATGTATGGACCACGTAGGTGGACATCTAGCTAAATTCCAACAATGGGATGCTGGAAAACGTCAGTGGAAAGTTGCTAGTGACTGGATTGAAGGTGATGTAGCATTATCACAAGCTATTATTGATGAAGGTGCTGAAAAGTACGCTGCAGATAATGGCATTAAAAAACGTGATTGTAATAACGAAGAAGATAGAGATAACTTCGACTTATAATCTTTAAAGTTTTTTAGTAATATTAAAGGCGATATTTATATATCGCCTTTTTTTTATTCAATCCAAACAAAAGTGCCAAATCTTCCATTATCATTATTTTTTCTGTGTGAAAAAAATTCATTATTATTTTTAACTGTACATAAATTTGAAAAAAATATATTTTCTATTTTATTACTACTTAACTGAAAGGTAGCAATGCCCACTAGATCCATCTTATATATATTATTATATTTTGAAAAAAAGCTACTATATTGGCTATCTAAATCCAAGAAGGAATTTTTTATTTCACTATCTACTAAATAATAATCTTTTGTTATTGATGGCCCTATCCAAGCCTCGTATTCATATTTGTATTTATTTAGGATTTTAAAAGCATTGTTGATAATATTGAATTGCGCTCCTTTCCTACCAACATGTAATATACATACTACTTCGCCGCCAATACTTGATATGATAATTGGCATGCAGTCTGCAGTTAAAACTGATATCACCTGGTTTTTATTTGAAGTAATTATCCCATCGCCAACACAAGATAATGGATTTTTATTTAAATTAATTATTTTTCTTCCATGTACTTGTTTAATAAAAATCGGTTGTGATGGTAAGCAGCTATCACAAAGCATTTTAATATTTTCTTTTGTTCTTTCATATGAATTATTTGAAATTGCTAAGTTAAAATTCTCCCGGTCCAGAAAATTTTTTCTCGTAACTAAAACTTTAACTGATTTAGAAACATTCCACCCTATAGTATTCATTAAATAATTATTCATTTTCTAAATGCTTCTCTAAGTTTACAAGATCATCTGGCAAAGATGACTTCATTTTAATTTTTTCTTTTGTAATCGGATGATCAAATTCAAGTTTCTCCGCATGTAATGCTTGTCTTGGAAAATTTTTTATAAAATTGCACAAATTGTTTTTATTTTTTTTCCCTTCACCATAAATCTTGTCACCTATTATAGGAAAACCTTCATACTGCATATGTACCCTAATTTGATGTGTTCTTCCTGTTAATAATTTAATCTTTAATTTGCTATAATTTTTATAATTTCTTATTACTTCATAATTTGTTATCGCCTCTTTGCCATTCATGTTCACTGACATTTTTTTTCTATCAATTTTATGTCTTGATATTGGATATTTAATACAATTGTTTTTCAATATAAGTCCATGTGTGTAAGCAATATAATACTTATCTATATTTCGTTCTTGCATTTTCTTCACTAATTTTGTGTAGCTCTTAATATTACGAGCTACTATTAATAATCCAGTTGTATTTTTATCCAATCTATGAATTAAACCTGATCTTGGTAAATTTTGAAGTTCTGGATAAATGTATGCAAGTCCATTTGCCAATGTTCCACAATTATTACCTGGTGCAGGATGTGATACGATATCATTTTCTTTATCAATAATAATTAAGTCATTGTCTTCATATATTATTTTGATTTTTATTTTCTCTGGAATTATGTAGTCAGGATTAATATTTTCTTCAGATATTATAGTTATCTTATCATTGGCATATAATATATCTTTAGGCCTAATTATATTTCCATTTCTCAAGATATTTCCTTGATTTATCCATTTTTTAATTAAACTTCTTGAAAATTCAGCATTTTCTAGTGCAATAGCTTGGTCTGCTCTTAAGCCTTTACTTTCATCTGATATTATATATTCTATAATATTATTATTAATTTTTTTATCACTCATAGTAAAAATACAATATATTAAATCACAAACATAAGAATATGATAAAAAGAGCCTTATATATACTTTTAATTTTTTCCATCTGTGGGTGTGCCAATTTTCAAGGAAAAGAAGAAGGTCAAAAGATTGACAGATTTGGGAATACAATAAATGAAGATGGAAATATTGAAACAGCTCAGGAAATATATAATAAAGCAAAAGGCGCGTTAAAAAGAGAAGAATATGAAAATGCAATTGAAAGTTATAGATTAATTGAATCAAATTTTCCTTTTTCTGAATATGCTACCCAAAGTCATATAGAGCTGGCATTTGCTGAATATAAATTGAAACGATGGGATAGCGCTGTGGCAATCATCGACAGATTTATATCAATGAACAACACGAGCCAGTTATTACCTTATGCTTATTATTTAAGAGGTTTAGTAAACTTTAATCGAGGCAAAACATTTTTTAATTTTGTTTTACCACATGTACAAATTGATAAAGATCCATTTAATTTAAGAAATGCATATGAAGATTTTAATTATGTATATAAAAATTACACTAAATCTGAATATGTAGATGACTCACTTAAAAGAATGATTTACTTAAGAAATACCTTAGCTTCATATGAGTTACATGTTGCTAACTTTTATTTTAAAAGAAAAGCCTATGTTGCTGTTATAAATCGATGTAATTATCTAATTGAAAAATATCCTAATTCACCAGCAAATATAGATGCATTATTCTTCTTAAAAGCAGCATATGAGAAATTATTAATGAAAGATAATGCAAGAGATATTGAAAAAATAATATCGATGAACTACCCTGATTATAAATCAATTTATTTTAGTGATGTATTAGAAAATAAAGTAAGACAAAATATATTAGCGATTAGTGAAACAGCTGATGATATTGCCATAGGTCTTGGTTTTGATATAGAAGAACAAAAAGTTGATGATTTCACTGGTGTATATAACGTAGAATATTTTAATAATGATAATCTAGTTGAAATACCTATGAATATTAAACCAGATAGATACACAATAGTTCATAAAAGAAATGCGGAAAATAAAAATCAAAAGGAAACTAATTGGTTAGAGTATATCATTTCTGATGATAAATCAGATTTATACGTAAAAGATATTATCGTTAGTAATGAAAAAGAACTTTCAAACAATAATGACAAAGTAAAGGTAATAAAAGAAAAGAAATCTGATGAAATTAATGATGATGAAAATTCTGAGGAAGAAATTTTAGAACTAATTGAAAATTAATATTTAAATCGAGAAACAATTGGAAATCTTCTGTCTCTACCAAATGATTCACCTCTAATCTTTACACCTGGGGCGTATTGTCTTCTTTTATATTCATTCTTGATCACCATATTTATAACATTTGAGACCATATTTTTTTCATAACCTAGTTCGCAGATTTCTTTCAGAGATTTTTTATGTTCTATAAAATTAATCAATATGCCATCTAATATATTATACGGCGGAAGAGAATCTATATCATACTGATCTGGTGATAATTCAGCAGTAGGCAATCTTTCAATAACAGCTTGAGGTATTGCAATTAAATTTCTATTTGCAAAATTTTCTGCCAGATTAAAAACTTCAGTTTTATATAAATCCTTTAGAGGTGCAAAACTTCCGCACATATCACCATATAATGTTGTGTAACCAACGGCTAGTTCACTTTTATTACCTGTAGTTAATAAAACTTTTCCTGTTTTATTAGAGATAGACATTAACAATAAACCTCTTGCTCTCGCCTGCATATTTTCTTCTGTAACATCCTTAGGCATTCCTCTAAATTTTTCTTCAAGCGAGGTATTAATGCAATTATATATATCCTTTATACTTATAATAGAGTATTGAATATCCAAAATTTTACACTGCTCTTTTGCCAACTGAATACTTAAATCTGAAGTATATTCAGATGGCATTAATATAGCCTCAATATCTTTTTTATCAAAAATTTCTGAGGCGATAGCAAGTGTTAGTGCAGAATCAATTCCACCAGATAAACCAACAATTACACCGTGCAAATTACTTTTAGTGATATAATCATATGTGCCTAATTTAATTGCCTCATATTGAGCTTTACCTTCATCTATTATATTTTCATTAGACTCCTGTTTTTTATCAGCTAAGCTAACTGAAGTATCATCTGAAGATTTATTTGTATTTATAAAATATTCTTTATTTTGTATGAAAAAATTAAATGAATCCTCTGAAAAAGATTTGCACGTATGAACTATCTCACCATCACGATTTACTATAAAAGATGAACCATCAAAAACAATCTCATCTTGTCCTCCTACAGTATTTAAATATATTAAATTAAATTTATATTTTTCTGATACTTTTTTAAAAAAATTTCTTCTTATTTTATCCTTTGTAACTTCATATGGAGAAGCATTAATACTAACTAAGAAATCTATTTTTTCTATTTTATCAAATTGTAAGTTATCAATATTCCAAGTATCTTCACAAATTACGATACATACCTTATTTTTTCCAATATCAAAGATAAGATTTTCTTTTCCTTCTGAAAAATATCTTTTTTCATCGAAAACTCCATAATTTGGTAATGTCTGTTTTTTATATATGTGTTTTATTGTTTTATTATTAATAATATAAGCACTATTCCATATCTTATTTGTATCATCAGAATAATATGGAGATCCAAAAATAAGGTATTCATTATTTTCAACATATGATCTGATTTTATTTATAGATTCTGAAATTGCATTTTTAAAATCATGTCTGAGAAGCAGATCCTCTGGAGAATAACCACACAAAGCTAATTCTGGGAATACAAATACTTTAGTGAAATTTAAAGACCTATTTTTTGATATAGTATCAATAATACGATTAGTATTACCTTCTAAATCACCCACAACAGCGTTAAATTGTACAATAATGAACTCAATTTTATCTTTCATAATATAATTTTCAAAAAAATACCGATTAATATATGATATATAACATATATTTAAACATATTTATAAGGGTATTAATATTGAATGTATATAATTTAATCGGACCGATAGGTTCTGGAAAATCAGAAGCACAAAAAATACTAGAGGAATTTAATCATAAATGCTTTTGCGCAGATAGTTTTGTAAGAAACTTATACAAAAAGGAAAGAGTTATAAGTGATATTAAAAAAATTTTTCCAAAAATTATTGAAAATAATAAAATTAATATTCATTTACTAAGAGAATTAATTTTTAATGACATAAGTAAAATGAAAAAAATAGAGAGATATATACAACCTTTAGTATTTGAAGAATTTGGTAAAATAATTGAAAAAAACAAAAAAAATGAAAAAATTTTTTTTGTAATTCCAATTATTGAAAATAACAAATTTATAAATATGCATAAGACAATTTATATAAATGCCGATAAAGATATAAGAAAAAAAAGATTAGAAAAAAGAAATAAATACAATCTAAAAATAATAAATAGAATTGTAGAATATCAATCAAGTATTGATAAATATAAATCTTGTAGTGACTACTATATTGATAATAATACTACCTTATATAATTTAAAAAAAAATATAAATGAAATATTAGTAAGCTTATGAATGAAAGTATAATATATGAGCAGCCAGTTGCTGAAAATATTAGAAATATTTTAAAATGTGAATATTTATATGAGAAGTATAAAGCTTCATTAGCGCAAGAAAATATATGGGGTATTAAGTCCTGTGTTGCAACTCTCTTAGAAACTTCTGATTTTTTAATTAGAATTAATATTAAAATTGAGCTTCTCAAAGAGCTTGAAAAAAATATTGTTTATACTAAAAAGTTAATTGATAATGATAAAATTTCATTAGAAAAATATGATAACTATCATTCTAAACTAAAGTATTCTATTCAAATACTTAATGACATCAAAAGTAATCCATCGAAATCGGTTATAGATAATGATTTCCTAATGCAAATTAAAAGTAAAATTTATATTCCAGCTGGTGATAATTTTTTTGATATGCCATCTTATTTAAATTTTTTAACCTCAAATAAATCTTATATATTAAAAAATATTGAAAATTGGTATTCACCCTTTATACCATTATTTAAATCATCCAAATTAATATTAGATATAAGGAGACTATCAGAATTTAATACTTTCACGAGCAATAAATCTTTTTTTCAAACAAAAATAGATCAAAATATTAAAGTAGATCTTGTAAGAATAAGACTTTTATCAAATTTAAATATTTATCCTGATGTTAGTGTTAATAGACAGAATTTAAATATAATATTTAAGGAAACATATGGGGTTAATAGACTTTCAAAAGCAATTGATGAGAATATTAATTTTGACATATCATTATCAAGTATTTCATAACTCGTAAAAATAAGTACTTGCTGCGATTCCAGTAGCACCATTCTTTATTGCTATACTAATATCTTCTTTATAATTTAACCCGCCTAAAGCAAACACTGGTGAGTTTGAATATCTCGTCAAGTTACTGAATTTTTCCCAACCAATACCATTTTTATTATGCGTATTTCTAACAGGCGATATTGTAATCATATCAAAATTATTTTTATTACAAATATCTATTTCTTTTAGATTATGGCAAGAACCTAAAAGTAGAGTATTATTTATTTTAGAAAGATTATTAAAAATCATTAAATTTTTTGAAGTTAATTGCAAACCATCACAATATTTATTATTTTCATAATTTTTATAATCATTAATTATATAAGTAGTATTATAATTTCTGCACAATTTAAATATTTTTTTTGACATTTCACTATATTGATATAATGATAAATTTTTAGACCTAAATTGAATAATTTTTATACCAAGTCTTAATACTTTCTCTATTTTTTTTAGATAAGTTTCTTCATGATCCTCAACAAAATCTTGTGTAATAAAGTACTTATCATGCTTTCTAATATCATGTTCTATATTCTGCATTAATTTTTATATACTCATATGTTAAATCTGTTGTCCATACTGTTGCGGATTGTTTTCCACTATTATATTTTATAGTAATAACAACATTATCATTTTTTAAATATTTTTTTACCCTATTTTCTACATAATTTTTATTTATTTGGTTATCTTTAAATACTAAAAAATTTCCGATATAAATTTCAATCTTAGATAAATCTTTAACTTTTGTTTTAACATTACCTATAGCAGATAATATTCTTCCCCAGTTGGGATCTTCAGCAAATATTGCAGTTTTTACTAGTGGTGATTTTGCAATTGACATTGCTATTTTTTTAGCGTCTGAGAATGTTGCTGTATTTTTCACATTTATTGTAATAAATTTTGTTGCCCCTTCTCCATCTTTCACAATCATTTTTGCTAAATCTTTATAAATATTTTCTAATGTGTTTAAGAAAAGGTCTTTTTCATTTTTTTTTAAATTATTAAAATTCGTTGATGATTTTCCAGTCGATATTAAAATACTTGCATCATTTGTTGATGTTTCACCATCGACAGTGATCATGTTGAATGATTTTTCTGTTATTTTTTTTAATATTTTTATTAATATAGATTTACTTATTTTTATGTCTGTAGCTACAAAAGATAACATAGTTGCCATATTTGGCATTATCATGCCTGACCCTTTTGTTACTCCAGAAATATTTATTTTTTTTCCTGATAAAGAAATTGTTTTTGAAATTTTTTTAACAGTAGTATCTGTTGTAAGTATAGATTTTGAGAACGCTTCCCAACCATTATCTGATAAATTTTTAATTATATTAGGTAATGAGTCTATTATATTTTTGTATTTTTTGCTTTCACCGATTATTCCTGTCGAATAATCAAGAATATCATCAATCTTGCAATTTGCTATATTTGCTAAGACTTTACTATATTTAATAATATCATTAAATCCTTCCTTCCCAGTTCCTGCGTTAGCATTACCTGAGTTAACAATTATAAATTTAGGATTAGTTTTTTTTAAATTTTTCTCAGAAATATTTATAGTATCAGATCTTCCTTTATTTATTGTAAAAACTCCTGCTATTGATGATCCATCACTTATTTCCATCAATGAGAGATCTAATCTCTTTTTCTTGTACATGCCACTTGATATTGATGATAACTTAATACCTTTAATTGGCTTTAATTTTTTTAACTTATTTATCATCTTTTTTTTCTTTTTTTATTTTTTTTTCTATCTCGTTTTTGCGCATTTTTATTAATTTTACTATTAGAATTTTTATCTATGTCTAATCTAGATTGATCTTGTTCTTCTCTTCTTGTGTATGTTGCATTGTAATCTAATCTAAAGAGTAAACTTATAAAGCTATAATGTAAATTATTTTGCATTATTGCAAACATTTCATAAGCTTCTCTTTTGTATTCTTGTTTTGGGTTTTTTTGTGCATAACTTCTCAATCCTATACCCTGTCTAAGATGATCCATAGACTGTATGTGCTCAATCCATGTTTTATCTACAATATTTATAAAAATTTCTTTAGTAAGATCTAAATATAATTCCTCATTTATATTTTTTATATTATTTTCATAAATTAAAAATATTTCTTTTAAAAATTTTTCTAAAGCTTCTTCCTTCTTTGTTGATTCATCAATAATTTTTTTTAAATCTATTTCTAAATGGAAATCTCTTTGTAAGGTCTCATTTGAGTCTTTTTCGTTATTATCTAAATTTATTGAGTTAAAAATAAAATCTGTAAAAACTTCTTCAATTATCATATTGATTATATCTTTTCTTTTTTTGTCATCTAGAAATTCGTTTCTTTTTTCATATATGTACTTTCTTTGTTCATTCGCTACATCATCGTAATCTAATAAGTGTTTCCTAATATCAAAGTTATGACCTTCAACTTTTTTTTGTGCATTTCCAATTGCCTTTGTAACCCATTTATGTTCTATGGCTTCTCCTTTTTCCATACCTATTTTTTTCATTAAGCTGCTAACTTTTTCGGATGCAAATATTCTCATTAGGTTGTCTTCTAAAGAAAGATAAAAACGTGATGACCCAGGATCACCTTGTCTTCCAGCCCTTCCTCTCAATTGATTGTCTACTCTTCTTGATTCATGTCTCTCTGTACCTATTACATGTAAACCACCGCTATTCTTTACTTTTTCATTTAATTCTTCCCATTCTTTATCTATCCCTTCTTTACGTTTTCCACCAAGCACAATATCAGTTCCTCTTCCTGCCATATTAGTTGCTATTGTTACACTATTTTGTGCGCCAGCGTTTTCAATTATTAATGATTCTTTTTCATGTTGCTTTGCATTTAAGACATTATGAGGAATTTTTTCTTTTTTTAATGCTTGTGATAAAAATTCTGATGATTCTATAGATGCAGTACCAATCAGTACTGGTTGATTATTTTTTTGGCACTCTCTAACATCCTCTATTATTGCATTATATTTTTCTATCATTGTTAAATAAACTAAATCACCAAAGTCTTTTCTTATCATTTTTTTGTGAGGCGGTATAACAATTACTTCTAACTTATATATTTCTTGAAATTCTTGAGCCTCTGTATCTGCAGTTCCTGTCATTCCGGATAAATTTTCATACAAACGAAAGTAATTTTGAAATGTAATTGATGCTAATGTTTGATTTTCATTTTCTATATTTAGATTTTCTTTTGCTTCAATAGCTTGGTGAAGTCCATCTCCCCATCTTCTACCAGGCATTTTTCTTCCTGTAAATTCATCTATTATAATTATTCTTGAGTCTTCTACAATATAGTCTACATCTTTTACATATAAAAAATTGGCTCTCAACGCAGTATTTATATAATGCAATAAGCTTATATTATTTGGGTCATATAAACTCTCATTACTATTTATCATTTTATTTTTTGATAGCAATTTTTCAAAAGTATCATGTCCATTTTCTGTTAGAAAAGCCTGCTTTGCTTTTTCATCTAGGAAAAAATCACTTTTTTCATCTTCTTCATTTCCTTTAACCATATGTTTAACAAAATTATTTATTTTTTTATACAACTTAGAACTTTCATCGGTAGCGCCTGAAATTATTAAAGGCGTTCTTGCCTCATCTATAAGTATTGAATCTACTTCGTCAACTACAGCATAGGATAATTTGTTTTGTACTTTTTGATCATTTGAATAAACCATATTGTCTCTTAAATAATCAAATCCAAATTCATTATTTGTTCCGTATATAATATCTGACTTGTAGGCAATTTTTTTTTCTTCAATACTCTGGTTTGATAAGATTACACCAGTATTAAGACCTAAAAAATTGTAGAGTTTTGACATCCATTCACAATCTCTTTTTGCCAAATAATCGTTAACTGTAATTATGTGTACCCCATTACCCGTTAATGCATTTAGGTAAGCTGGTAAAGTTGCAACAAGTGTTTTGCCCTCACCAGTTTTCATTTCTGCTATTTTTCCATTATGTAATGCTATTCCGCCTATAATTTGCTCATCAAAATGGCGCATATTCATAATTCTTGTTGAGGCTTCTCTTACTAGTGAAAATGCATATGGAAGAATTTCATCTAAACTTTTCCCCTCAAATACATCTTTTTTTAGTCTTTTGGTAACACCAGGGAATTCTTCATCTTTTAATTTTTCTATATCATTTGAGCAAGAATTTATTTTATGTAAGATTTTTTGGTAATCTTTTAAAATTCTATCGTTTCTACTTCCCACAATTTTTCTTAAAAGATTCATTTGTGTTCCCTATAAATTTCTAATCTTTATTTGAAAATTTTTCTTTATAATAAATAAATTTATTAGGATTTATATGCTTATTGTTTTTCATAACTTCTAGATGAACATGAGGCCCGGTAGAATGACCAGTGCTTCCCATTTTTGCAATTACTTGACCCTTCTTAACCAACTCTCCAACCTTAACCAAATTTCGATTATTGTGAGCATATCTTGTAACATATCCATTTAAATGACTTATTTCAACTAAATTTCCATATCCATATTTTTTTCCTGAAAACGTAACTTTTCCTGCAGCAATAGAAGTGATATCAGTCTCTGTCTTATGCGCAATATCTATTCCTTTATGAATATGATTTTTTTTTGTAATAGGATTTAATCTTTGGCCATATTCTGACGATATATATCCTTTCTTTGTAGGCATTCCAGTTGGCAAAAATTGTTCTTTCATTTCTAAATTATTTATGATTTTATCAATATAATTTAAGTTTTCACGTTTATTTGATATGTCTAATAAAATACTATCTAAGTATTTATCAAATTTAGAATTATAATCAAATTCAATATTAATTTTATTTAAACCCCCAATATATTTTGGCCTTTTAAAATCGAATTCTTTTTTATTTAATTTCGCAATTTTAGATATTTTGTTTCCAAGAGAGTTTATGTTTTCAAGCTCTGCTGAAATAGTTATTAATTTTTTTGAAAAGAATTCCATTTTTTCTTTATTTTCAATTTTTATGTACTCAATTTGTCTTTCATACTTACTAATATCTTCAATTCTATCTTCGTTTAATTCCTTATATCCTTTTTTATATCCATATAAAAATGAAGTAGAACTTAGTGTTAATGTAGTTATAATTACTAAAAAAATCATTAAGAATATAAAAAGATATCCATTTATTTTATAGGATGTAGACTTATTCTTGCTAGATTTGAAAATTACTATTTGCATTATTTTAAAAATTTAATAAAGATAAACATTATACAACTTATTTGCGAATTTAATAATTATATCTATGAAAAAACTTAAAAATCACATCGATATTAGAATATTAGAGAAAGCTAAATTACTAAATATGATCAATAAATATCTCGTAAAATACTCAAACCAATGTACAGTTTTTTATGCATGTAATCTTGTTGATAATTTACTAATTTTAGGCGCCACTGATAGCTCAAGTCTTAACTCTTTAAGGAATTACCAAAGAGATATATTGAAAGATATAAATTTTGAATTTAAAGAAAATCTTAAAATAAAATTAACAAAAATAAGGTTCAAAATAATACAAAATCCTGAAATTTAAGATTCTATGGTGCTATACGCATCCATATAATTAATTGGTAGGTCATCTGAAGATTTATAACCAACTTCCTCCCATGCATCTTGATTTTCAAGTAATTTTCTTAAAAGTTTATTATTTAAATCGTGACCAGACTTATAACCCTCAAAAGATCCAATTAAGCTTTTTCCTAAAAGGTATAAGTCGCCAACTGCATCAAGAATTTTATGTTTTACAAATTCATCTTCATACCTAAGACCATCTTCATTCAATACTCTATGATCGTCAACAACTACTGCATTATCTAAGCTGCCACCTAGGGCAAGGTTTTTAGATCTTAATAATTCAACATCTCTCATAAAACCAAAAGTTCTTGCTCTGCTAACTTCTTTAACAAAAGACACTGTTGAAAAATCTAATACCGCTGTGTGTGTTTTATCATTAAATACTGGATGATCAAATCCTATTGTAAAAGCAACTTTGAAGCCTTCAAATGGTGCAAACTTGACCCATTTCCCAGTAACATCATCTTTAACTTCTATTGGTTTTAAGATGCGAATAAACTTTTTTGATTTTGATTGTTCTTTTATTCCTGCTGATTGTAAAAGAAAAACAAAAGGTCCGGCGCTTCCATCCATTATTGGAACTTCTGGACCATCAAGTTGAACATATAGGTTATCTATACCTAAACCAGCAATTGCAGAAAGCAAATGTTCTACAGTAGACACTTTAATTTTGTTTGAAATTAGTGTTGTTGATAAAGTTGTGTCGCCTACATTTTCTGGGCATGCTTTAATTTCAACTTTTTTTTCTGTATCTGTTCTAATAAAAATAATACCTGTTTCTGCTGGTGCAGGAATTAGAGTCAAGGTTATTTTTTTTCCAGTATGAAGACCAATTCCTGTGGCCTTGATAGTATTTTTTATGGTTCTTTGATTAATCATTTATTTAATTTTTTCATTTAATTATATATATTTTATTGATATATTTCAAAAATATTAACAATATTATGCATATTTTATGCCAATTTTCTAATTTTTAAAGAATTTTCTATGCAAATCGGAGATTATCATTAATCATAAAAAAAACCTTTAAATAGCTTCTTTGCTGCAGATAAAAAATCTTCATTTAGTGGTTCAATTTGAGGTTTATTTTGTTCTTTTGCGTACAGAAGCAAACCTATGCTTGCTGCGTATTCTGGATTTTTGATTATTTCGGCAGAACCACCAAATATATGTTGTGGAACACCTACTCTAACCTGTTTATGAAAAACTTCTTCTGCAAGGTCAATTATACCTTCTAAAATTGAACTACCACCCGTAAGAACAATTCCAGCAGGTATTTTTTCTTCAAGACCGCTTTGTAAAATTTTGGCATTCACAAAATCGAATATTTCTTGGTAACGAAGACTCATAACTTCTACTAAGGTAGATCGATGGACAGATCTTGATGGGCGATCGCCAACACCTGGAACTTCTATTTTATCATTACTTGTGATTTCATTTGCAATACAACCATATGTAGTCTTTAAATTTTCTGCATTATACGTAGAAGTTCTTAAAGCCTGAGCAAGATCATTAGTTACTTGATCACCACCTAATGAAATAGACGATGTGTACTCAATTGCACCATTACTAAATATTGCAATATCGGTTGTTCCTCCACCAATATCAACTAAACATACTCCAAGTTCTTTTTCGTCTTCAGTAAGAACTGACATACTTGAAGCTAACTGCTCAAGTACTAAACCTTTAGGTGTAATTGAACATTTTTTTATACATTTCTCAATGTTATCTCTAGCATTTTTTGCTCCCGTTATTAGATGATATCTTCCGTCAAGAGCAATGCCTGACATTCCTAAAGGCACCTTAATACCATCTTGCCCATCAATTTCATAGTCTTTTGGAAGTACATGAAGAATTTCTTGATCATTTGATAATGTTATAGCTTGAGCAGATTCTTCCACAGCTTTTAAATCTTGAATCCTTACTTCCTTGTGATCAGATATAGCCGCCCTACCAGTAGCAGTATAACTTTGAATATGATTACCTGATATAGTTGCATAAACTGAATTAATATCTTGTTCTCCACTATGTAACTTCGCATCAGATATAGACTTAGCGATAGATTCAACAGTACTACCGATATCTATAACAACACCTCTTTTTACACCCATTGATTTTGTTTTTCCAAACCCTAAAAAATCAATCTCATTGTCTTCATTTATCATTCCGACAACAGTTTTAATAGTTGAAGTTCCAATATCCAACCCTACAATCAAATTTTTACTACTCTTAATCATTATATGCTGCCTAAACTATTTCCACCCGATGGAAAAACCATTAGAATACCTCATATCAATATACCTTATTTTTTTTAAATCTCTACTTTTTAGTTTTTTATATACTTTAAAAAACATTTCTATTTTTTCACTTACATTATTTGAACCTAATTCTATACTTATCCTAGAATTTAACAAAATCTTTACTGATCTAATTTTATTCTCATGAATTTCCACAATACTATCATTGATATTATAAATAGATAAGTACTTAGCAAATAATGAAAGATAATCAAACATTACGTGATTTCTATTATTTTCAGAATATATTTTTGGTAAATTTTTTTTAACTTTATTGACTAAAAAAATATCTCCATTACTGTCTAAATAACCCTTATCATTCCATATTGCTTTCGGCTGATATTCTTCAATATATATTCTCACTCCACTTGGGTAAACTCTTCTTATATCAGCATATTTAACCCACTCAATACTTTCAATTTCTTTTTTTAAATATTTCATTTTAAAATTGAAGAAAGATCTATTTTTTAAATATTTTTTTGAAAACTTAGAGATGATATTTACATTTGCGTTTTTTATCCCAAGTATTTCTATATCTTCTTCTTTTATTGGAAAGTATATTTTTTCATTTTTAACTGTATTATTAATAAAATATAATAAAGGAACTAATAAAATTATTAAAATAAATATCTTATTTTTTGAAAATATTCTCATTTACACTGATGTATTTAATATCTTTATAACTAAATCATCAAAATTTATATTCACTTGTTTTGCTGCCATAGGTAACAAGCTATGCTCTGTCATTCCTGGAACAGTATTTATTTCGATAACCCACGGCTTTTTATTATTATCAACTATTAAATCAACTCTACCCCAGCCATGACATTTTAAAGCGTTAAACGTTTTTACTGATAGTGTTTTTATTTCTTCCTCTAAATCCTTTTCTAGCCCTGACGGACATATATATCTCATATTTTCTGAATTATATTTTGCGTTGTAATCGTAGAATTTTCCTGGAGGTTCAAGTTTTATAATAGGTAGGGCTTTATTTTCAATTATTCCTACAGTATATTCTTCACCCGCTACATATTTTTCCGCAATAAAATCTTTACTTATAATTTTGTTTTCATTTATTGCTAATTTATAACTTTCTTTGTCTTCAACAATATGAACACCTATGCTTGATCCTTCAGAAGAGGGTTTAATTACATAAGGATATTCAAAATTTATCTCTTCTATATTATCGCTAACGTTATTATCTATTTTAATAAAATCTGGTGTAAAAATACCATTATCTTTCAAAATATCTTTAGTAAGTCTTTTATTCATACATATTGAAGAGGAAAGACTATTGCTTCCAGTATAAGGGATTCCTAACTTATCCAAATATGATTGGATTTCTCCATCTTCTCCACCTTTTCCATGCAAAATAATGAATACTCTGTCTGGATTTATACTTTTTATAGAATCTAAGTTATTTTTTTTTAAATCTAGTTTTATAGCATTAATACCAGAAGAAATTAATGAATCATAAACATATTTTCCAGAGATTAACGATATCTCTCTTTCGTTTGACCAGCCACCCATTAAAACTAAAACTTTTCCAAAATTGTTGTTCATAAGTCGATACCAATAAATTTTACTTCAGTTTCAAGGAATACTTTTTTCTTCTTATATACTTCTGTCTGTATATATCCAATTAAATCTTCTATATCTTTAGATTTTGTAGTTTTATCTGAAATGATAAAATTAGCATGTTTTTTAGATACATAAGCGCCACCAATTTTATACTCTTTCAAGCCTACAGACTCAATTAAATTAGCTGCATGAGAATTCTCGGGGTTTTTAAATACAGAGCCACAACTTGGTAAACTTGTGGGTTGCTTACTTCGCCTGTCTTTTAAATAGTCTTTTATTATCTCTGAAGAATTATTAAGCTCATTTTTTTTTAAAGAAAAAGATGCATTTATAAAAAATAAATTATCGTCTAATTCAACATTTCTATAATTTATATTAAAATCCTCTTTATATTTTTTTATTTCATTTCCAGATTTATCTATTAAGGTTACTGTTTTCAGATTTTCCCATATATTACCACCATAGCATCCAGCATTCATTCGTAGCGCACCGCCAAGTGAACCAGGAATGCCACATAGAAATTCTAATCCAGTAGAATTATTAATTGATGTAATTTGTGCAATTTTCATACATGACAAACCAGCTTCAAAAATAAATTCATTGTCACTTACTTTGTAATAATTATTTAAGGAATTTTTCAAACATACCACAAACCCCTTTATTCCTCCATCCCTTATTAAAACATTACTTCCATTACCCAAAAAAGTAATGTCATATCCAGTTGTATTTTTTAAGAATGTTTTTAAATCTTCTAAATTTTTAGGCTCAAAAAAGTATTCTGCATTGCCGCCTATTTTCCACGTATTATATGCTTTTAAAGAAACATCTTCTTTTAAACTTCCTTTTATCTTTTTTTTAATTATTTCTATATTTTTCATAATCAACAATTAAGCGAGTTTTTTAAAAAATTTACAAATTTTGAAATATTTCCTGCACCCATAGTTAATAAAATAT
>JAYNQN010000005.1:52946-62785 GCA_038114285.1 Gammaproteobacteria bacterium
ATCATTATTTTTTATATTATTATTTATATGACTTATTAATTCCTCCTGGTCATTTATTAATAAAATATTATTATCGTTAATTTTTTTAATTTCTTTAACTATAGTTTTAGAATTTATATTTTCTATTGGGGTTTCATTCGCAGCATAGATATCCATTAATATTATGTTGTCTATTTTTTGAAGTATTTCAATAAACTCTTTAAAATGCTCAGCTGTTCTAGTATATCTATGTGGTTGAAAAATCATCATAACCCTTCTATCTCGCCATACATTTGTAATAGTCTCAAGAACTTCTTTCATTTCCGATGGGTGATGACCGTAATCATCTATCCACATAAATGATTTTCCTCTAATCTTAAAATCTCCAATAATTTCAAATCTTCTTGATATGCCTGGGAAGTTACTTAATGATTTTTGAATACTCTTAATAGGAACTTTTAATTCTCTTGCTACAGCTATAGCTGCCAGCGAATTTAATATATTATGCTTTCCAGGCATGTTTAACTTAATTTCATACTTAGCATCATTTTCTTTATAGTAATAAGTTGCAGGCATTGACTCCATATCAATTGGGATTGCCTCATAATCTGCGTCTTCATTTATACCAAAAGTTTTGAAAGGCCTAGATATTTTTCCAATAATAGATTTTGTATTAATGTCATTGATATTTAATAAACATAAACCATAAAAAGGTAAATTATTTATAAACTCTAAAAAATTTTTCTTTAAAATATCAAAGCTATAACCATGATTCTCTAGGTGATCCTTATCAATATTTGTAATAACTGACATCATAGGTTGTAGATGTAAAAAAGAAGCATCACTTTCGTCAGCTTCTGCAATTAAATAATCACTTGAGCCAAGTTTTGCATTGCTCGAATTAATTATCTTACCACCAATAATGTATGTTGGATCATAATTTGCCTCATTTAAGATATGAGATAAAAGAGATGTTGTTGTGGTTTTTCCATGAGTTCCAGCGATTGCTATACCATAAGAAAAGCGCATTAGCTCAGAAAGCATTTCTGCTCTTTTTATAACAGGAATATTTAATTCTTTTGCATATAAATATTCCACATTTTTTTTATCTATTGCACTAGATATAACAACAACATCTTTTGAAAGTATATTATCTTTTTGATGGCCTATTGAAATTTTAATATCTTGTTTTTTTAAATTGTCTGTAACTTTAGAAGAACTTATATCAGATCCAGAAACCTTGTAACCTAAGTCTTTTAAGATAGAAGCAATCCCAGACATACCACTTCCACCTATGCCTATGAAATGAATATTTTTAACACGCTTCATTATTATATTTTTTATATCACTTTTCATATTTAATTATCATTTATTATTTGTATAATTTCTTCACATATATTTTTAGTTGCATTTTTTTTATTTAACTTTGAAATATTTTTCTTAAGATCTTTTTTTAAATTTTTATTTTCAATTAAAGATAAAAAAATACTTGTTAAATATTTTTGTGTAAAGTTTTTTTGATTAATAACTATAGCAGCTTTGTTACCCTCTAAATATTGACTATTTTTCATTTGATGATCATCAACAGAATGTGGAAATGGTACAATGATAGGGGGTATAGATAAATTAATTACCTCTGTAAGGGTAATTGCGCCGCCTCTACATACTATTACGTCACACCATTTGTACACATCTTCCATGTTTTCAATATATTCTTTTAATACAACATTGACATCAATATTTTTATATTGAAGATCTGCAATTTTGAATGTGTTTCCTGTTTGATGAATAACGTTTATTTTAACTTTAGTTTTATTTTTTAGTTCGTATATTGATTGTGGGATTACTTCATTAAAAACTTTTGCTCCTAAACTTCCACCTATCACTAAAATATTAAACTCATTATTATTTTTTTTCTCTATTTTTTGACTATTTTCATATCTTGATGGGTTTCCAAGGAACTTATATTTTTCATTTTTTATTTTCATTGGAAAACCTAAAAATACTTGGTCCGAAAAAAACCTTAATATGTTATTAGTCATGCCAAAAACTATGTTTTGCTCATGTATTATTATTTTTTTTTTCAATATATAGGAAGCTATTGAACAGGGAAAACTTATATACCCCCCCATAGATATAACCGCATTTGGTTTAAATTCTTTTACAATAGTAAAGGCTTGGTATATTGCTAATGATAATTTAAATGGTAGTTTTATATAGGTTAGAAGGCCTTTACCCCTTATTCCCGAAAAATTAACGAACTTAATTGGTATTCCTGAGGACTCCACAATCTTTTTTTCCATACCATTTTTTGTGCCAATCCATAAAACAGATATATTTTTAGATTTTAAAAAATTTGCTATAGATAGTCCTGGGTATATATGACCACCTGTCCCTGCTGCAAAAATTATAATTTTCTTATTTTCTTTAATCATTTTATGATTTACCTAACAGAACTATTTAAGCTATTTTTATACACATCTCTATATATTCTAAATACCATTGTAATTGCTAGTAATGATACTAAATAATTACTTCCACCATAACTGAAGAATGGTAATGCAAGTCCTTTTGTAGGAGCTATGCCCAAATTTATTGCCATATTAAACAATACTTGAGAAGATATAAAAATTCCGACAGCGTATGATAGATATCCCTGAAAAACTAACCCTACTCTTATTGCCTTGTCGCCAATAGTTATACACTTATGCAAAAAAAGATAAAAAAGCAATATAACAAAAATTATTCCGAAAATTCCTAATTCCTCAGCTAATATAGCAAATATAAAATCTGTGTGTGCAGCTGGTAAAAAAAATAATTTTGAGGTACTAGCACCCAAACCTTTTCCAAAGACACTACCACTTCCGATAGCCATTAAAGAATAACAAAGCTGATAACCATCGCCAAAAGCATCTTTACAGGGTTCAAAAAAATCTAATCTTTTTCTTATATATTCAAAATTCATAACTATTAAATATGCAGCTACAAAGCCCACAATTGATACTAACGTAAGATATATAAATCTAGCTTTAGCAATAAAAAGCATAATCAAAGTCATATAAAAAATAATTACAGTTGATCCAAAATCAGGTTGCATCATGAGAAGAATAGAACTAATAAAAAGCCATACAAAAGGAATAATAAAGACCTCTAATTTTTTAATTCTAAAACTATTATTATCTAAATATGCACAAAGCCACACAATATAAAACAATTTATAAAACTCTGAAGGCTGAATATCACGTCCAAAAAAACTTAACCATCTTGTACTACCACCTGCTGTTTTTCCTAAGTCAGGCATAATTACTAAAAATAATAAAAATAGAAAAAAATAAAAAAATACTTTATAATTTTTTTTTAAACGTTCTGAACTTATGAAAATAAAACACGAACATATTATTATACTAAAAATTAGGTTTCCTATTTGCCTAAATAAATAATAAAAAGGTTCATTAAATTTTTGAGACGATATCTCAATTGAAGCAGAACTTAAGATTAGTAAACCAAATAAAATTATAGTTATAATAATAAAAAAAAATTTTACATCAAAAAAAGGTTTTACTATATTATTTAAATTATCTTTTTTTAAACTATTCATTAATTTAGTCTATATTTTTCAAAAATATAATTTTTAAATTTCATACCCCTTTCCTCGTATGATTTAAATGCATCATAACTTGAACAAGCTGGTGATAAAAGTATATAAACTTTTTTACCTGTTTTTTCTGTTAATATCTTTGCCGCATTAGTAGCCTTTTTGGCTGCTTCCTCAATATTTTCAACTAATGATATATTATTTATAGAGGTTATATTTTGCTTTATTAGATATCTGCTTTCCCCGAATAATATTAAATTTTTCACTTTCCCCTTTAAGACCTTATCTAAGTGGCTATAATCATTTGTTTTAGACCTGCCACCTATTAACAATACTATATCATTATCTAATGAGCTGATTGCAGAAATCGTTGAGTATATATTTGTAGATTTTGAATCATTTATCCATATTAAATTTTTACTTTCTAAAAAGTTTTCCATTCTATGTTCTACACACTGAAATTTTTTTAAGCTTTTGACTGCATCTATCAAATTAAGTCCTAATGCATGAATCACAGCAAGAGCAGAACATATATTAATATAATTATGGCTTCCTATTAAATTAAGCTCCTTGCTGCTTATTAACTCTTTATCATTATGCATTATATAACTAAAATCATTTTTATGTCTTACTCCAAAACTATTAGTATCATTAGGCTCATCTTCTCCAAATGAATACTCTTTTTTACAATTATTTTTTTTAATATTTTTATCAAGTCTATTTACTACAGATACATTAGAATTTTTAAAAATTTTATGTTTGACATTTACATAATTTTCGAAGGTTCCATGACGATCTAAATGATCTTCTGTTATATTTGTGATTAATGATACTGAACTCTTAATCTCTTTTGTTGTCTCTAATTGAAAGCTTGATAACTCTAATATGTGATAATCGTACTCCTCTTCAAGTATATCTAAAACAGGTAGACCAACATTACCAGCAGCTTTTGCTTTTTTTCCTAAGCTACTTAACATATGTTCAATTAAAAGAGTTACAGTTGTTTTTCCATTTGTGCCAGTTATACAAACAACATTATTCTTTTTCTTTTGATTAAAAATATCTATATCTGAATATACTTTTTTTCCTAATTTATTAATTTTATCTAAAAAATTGCTATTAAAACTAATGCCTGGACTTAATATAAAATTATTATGATGATCAATATATTTTTCTTTAAAACTTCCTAGAATTATTTTATCGTTTTTTATCTCTGAATTAATTTCATTTGTAATTTCAAGATTTTCTCTTGTATCATAAGCTATAAAATCAATTTTATTTTTATTTAGATATCTTGCTATAGATAAACCTGTTTTACCTAAACCAACTATTGCAAATGGCAGACTACTTTTTTCCATAAATCTTTACTTTTATCGTAACTTTAATGTAGCTAAACCAATAAGGATGAGAATAAAACTTATAATCCAAAATCTTACAACTATTTTTGGCTCCGCCCAACCCTTTTGCTCAAAATGATGATGAAATGGAGCCATTAAAAAAACTCTTCTTTTTCTATATTTAAATGATAAAACCTGAATTATTACTGATAAAGCTTCTATAACGAATATTCCACCCATTATTATTAAAACTATTTCTTGTCTTACAATTACAGCCATTAAACCAATTGCAGCTCCTAATGATAAAGCACCAACATCGCCCATAAAAACTTGGGCAGGATATGTATTAAACCAAAGAAATCCAAGCCCTGATCCGACCAAAGCCCCGATATATATTGTTATTTCACCCGCATCTTTTATATATGGTATATGTAAATACTCAGAAAAGTTTATGTTTCCACTTAAGTATGCAAAAATTCCAAAAGCACCACTTACTAAAACAATTGGCATTGTTGCTAAACCATCCAACCCATCCGTTAGATTTACAGCATTGCTTGTAGAAATTATAACTAGCATTACAAAAGGAATAAAAAATATACCTAGATCTATTACTATATTTTTAAATAATGGAATAATTAGTTGTTGTTCCTGTGTACTCTCTATAAAAACAAACATGAAACAAGATACTATTCCAGCAGCTATTATTTGTAGAGAAATTTTAGTTTTTGCTGACATTCCTTTTTTACTTTTTTTTAGCTTCTTGTAATCATCTACAAAACCAATAATAGCAAATGATATTGTTGTAAAAATTAAGTACAAGATGTACTTATTTTCTAAATCTGACCACATTAATGTTGAAATTAATAATGATGATAATATAAGGAGTCCACCCATAGTTGGTGTTCCTGATTTTTTCATATGTGACGATGGGCCATCATCTCTTATCACCTCTGATAACTTATTAATATGAAATTTATTTATAATATAGGGGCCTAATAATAAAGAAATTAAAAGCGCAGTTATTATACTTAAAATTGCTCTTAATGTTATGTACTCAAGGACAAAGAAATTTGAACTAACACTACTCAAAAAGTCTAGTAAATATAAAAACATTTTTTAGAATCTCCTGGTTTTTAAAAATTCTACATATTCTTCCAATTTAGCTGACCGAGATCCTTTTATTAAAATTCTTGAAGAAGGCTCAATATTATTATTTAAATATGATTTTAAATTTTCTGCATTTTCAAAATGATGGCCTTCTATACCAAAAACATCAGAAGCAAGTTTACTATTTTTTCCAATACTTAAAAATTTATCTATACCCATAGCTTTTGCATACCTGCCAATTTCCAAATGAAATAGTTCCGTATCTTTACCTAACTCTACCATATCTCCCATTAAAACCAATTTTTTCTTATCTAGAGTTGATAAAAATAAAATTGCTGCTTTAAAAGAATTAGGGTTTGCATTATAACAATCATCTATTACCTGGATGTCATTGTCTAATTTAAATAATTTCAATCTTGATGATATTGACTTAAATGTCTCTAACTTTTTCTTAATATAATTTAATTCAATGCCTAATGACAATGCTATTGCAGTTGCACAGGCAGCATTATAATAATTATGATCACCATTTAAAGATAATTTAATATTCACAGATGAAGATTTAATTTTTAACTCATGTAAATTTTTGTTTTTTCTTTTTATGTTCAAAAAATTTGTTTCATAAAAAAGATTTCTATAAATTTTTTTTAATTTATTATAAAAATTTTTTTCTTCTCCGAAGTATACTTTATTTCCTTTTTCTAAAAATTTTCTAAATTTATCTTGATTATTTATAACTGCATATCCATCCTTTTTAATATGTTTAAACAAGCTATACTTTTCCTTTGCGGTATTTTGTAAATTTCCAAAACCTTCAATATGTGCGTATCCTATATTTGTCACAGCAGCAACATCAGGGTTTACAATTTTAGCTAATGGCTCTATTTCTCCTAAGTTATTTGATCCTATTTCTACTATTACATAGTCCTCGTTTTGTTTCATTGATAGTAATGTTAAAGGTACACCAATATGATTATTTAGATTTCCTTGAGTGAAACATATTTTGTAGTCTGATAATATATGTGCAATCATTTCTTTAACTGTTGTTTTTCCATTAGATCCTGTTATTGCTATAAATTTTGCACTGCTTTTGTTTCTTACGTATTTACTTACACTTTGTAATGCTTGAAGCGTATCATCAACTTTTATATATGATTTTTTATCAAGATTAATATCTTTTATATCCATAGCAGTAACTATGCATGATGCTTTTTTAAGACTATCTTTTATAAAATCATGGCCATCATATCTCTCACCCTTTATGCAAAAAAATACATCATCTTGAAGAATAGTTCTTGAATCTATTGAAAAATTTGAAACTATCCTATCATTGCCACACAACTTTCCATTTACGCACTCAGCTATTTCAGATAGGTTATACATAATTTAAATTTCCATTGCTCTCATAACTTCTTTTTTATCACTATGTACTAGATTTTTATTTTTTACTATTTGATATTCTTCATGGCCTTTACCCAATATTAATAACACTTTTTTATTTTTACTTTTTTTTAAATGATTTCTTATAGCTTTTTTTCTATTAGAAATGATTGTGTATTTCTTTTTTTTATTTATGCCGGATATTATGTCCTTATAAATTCTTTTCGGTTCTTCATGTCTCGGATTATCATCTGTTATTACTATTTTATCAGATAAATCAGATACAATCCTTCCCATTATTTTTCTTTTATCTTTATCTCTATCTCCGCCACAGCCAAAAAGAGTTATTATTTCATGCTTTGGAAAATGTTTTTTAATAGAGGTTATAACATTCAAAATAGCATCTGGAGTATGAGCAAAGTCGATAAAAGTTGTAGGATAATTTTTTTTTTCATATTTATTCATGCGCCCATTAATAGGTTTAATTATTGAATAATTTTTAACAAATGTTTCGTAATCTTTTTTTGTGTTTACAATTGTTGCTATTGCTAATAAAAAATTTATTACGGAAAATTTTCCGTACATATTAATTTTAATTTCTTTTTTACCGTATATAGAATGAATATTGAAATTTATACCATCTTCTAAATATTTTATTTTACTTGCGTAATAATCAGCACTTCTATTATTAATGGAAACAGTTTTAATATTTTTCTTTTCACCTAGTATCTTCTTTATTTTTTTACCATAATAATTATCTATGCAGATTATTTTCTTTTTACTTTTATACTTCGTAAAAAGAAGTAATTTAGTATCAAAGTAATCCCTCATTGATTTGTGATAATCCATATGATCTTGTGATAAATTTGTAAAAATTACTGAATTAAATTTTAAACCCAATACTCTATCTTGCTTAATTCCATGGGAAGATGCTTCTACTATTACTGTTGGTGATTTTTTATCATAAATCTTCTTAATATTTTTATGTATGTTAATTATATTTGGAGTAGTTAAGCCAATATCTTTTAATTTCGGATATATTCCATTTCCGATTGTTCCTATTATCCCACATTTTTCTTTTTTTATGCTCAATAATTGTGCTATTAAATTTGAAACTGATGTTTTTCCATTTGTACCTGTAATTCCATATATTTTAGTTTTTATATTTTCTATACCATAAAATTTTTCAGAAATTTCTGACATAGTTTTATTTAAATTTTTTACAGCATAAAAGTGAAGTTTATTATATTTTTTTTGATTAATATTATAATTTTGATCGTATACAATTAATCTTGCACCTTTTTTTATTGCTTCATCAATATATTCCTCTTTTGAATTCGGAGTATTTTTAAAAAAAAAAATATAGTTTTTTTTTATTTCCTTACTATTTTCACTTATTCCATGAATACTTGTATTATTTTTGGAAAATCTCTTATTTTGTATGAGATCTTTTATTTTCATTTGTTTTGTTATTATTCTTCGTTAACTGTTCCACTTACCCATTCAGCTGCTGCAGATATATCTCTACCAATTCCGTCAAAGGTATTGCAACCAACTAATAAAGTAAAACCTATAAAAATTATTCCGAAACACATTATTTTTTTCACTTTTTATCTCCTATATTTATTTAATCCATTTGTTTTCTTAACCAAGTTGGTATATCTAACAAAGGAAGATCCTCTAGTAAATCTAAATTATTTTGTTTAGCTGTTTTTTGTTTTTGTTGATCATCTTTTACTTCCTCTATTTGCATGTTATTTTTCATTTCTTCTTCCCTGCGTCCATCCAGTGGAATATATACTGGAATAGTATCTTGATCTAAAATTTCCTCCTCTTTTTTTGTTTCTATTGTTGACTCACCTTCCTGTATTTCTACTTTTGTAATGTCTGTCTCTTCATTTTTTATATTTACTTCTACTGTTTCTTCATCACTTTTTACTACACTTTTTATATCTAATGCTTCATTTTCATACGAATCATTTTTTTCTTTATTATTCATACCAGTTGCTACCAATGTAACTTTTAACTTTCCTTCTAATGACTCATCTATAGTTGTGCCAATAATTACATCAGCAACTTCTTCATCTACCAAGCTCTCAATATGCTCTCCTATAGCTTCAAATTCTCCATTTGTTAAGCTTCCATTTGATGTTATATTAATTAAAAGTCCTTTGGCATCTTCAACATTAACGTCTTCTAGAATTGGGCTTGCTATTGCTTCTCTTATTGCATCTTCAGCACGGTCTTGGCCCTCTCCAATTCCAGTTCCCATCATTGTTGATCCTGCATTTAACATAACTTGTCTAACATCTGCGAAATCCAAATTAATATCACCAGGCTTCGTTATTAATTCTGCTATGCCACCAACTGCTCTCTCTAAAACAGCATTTGATTGATTTTTTGCTTCTGAAAGCAGCATGTCTTTGTCTGAGCATAACTTA
>JAYNQN010000005.1:62795-70248 GCA_038114285.1 Gammaproteobacteria bacterium
AACGCATGGTTTCCCACCTTTCAGGGCACTTACCTTATTTCTTAATTCTTCAATCCCAATTTCAGCATTTTTCATTCTTTTTTTCTTTTCATACTTCCACGGTTTAGTAACGACTGCTACGGTTAAAATTCCCATTTCTCTTGCAAGTTCAGCTATTATTGGTGAAGCACCAGTTCCAGTTCCTCCTCCCATACCTGCTGTAAGAAATAACATATCGCAATTTTCAATACACTCTTTTAACTTATCTCTATCTTCAATAGCTGCTTGCCTTCCTATATCTGGATTTGCCCCAGCACCTAAACCTCGTGTAATATTATTTCCAATATTACATTTACGATTATCACTCACTGGATTATTTTTTAAATCTTGAGCATCTGTATTAACGCATATAAAGTCAACACCACTAACTTTATTTTTAATCATATACTCAATAGCATTATTTCCACATCCGCCAACACCAACAACTTTTATGTCAGCTTGCTGTTCTCTAGTATCTATTAATTCAAAAGACATTTTGGACCTCCAGGGTTTTTAAAGAGTTATTACCTACACTTTCAATTTTCATCGAAACTTGATTTTGATAATCCTGAATATTATCAGGACTAATATTTAAGATTCTCAACGAATCAGTTGCTATTTTACTAAATACAGGTGCTGCAACTTTACTTCCATAAAATTGCTTTGCTTTTGTTTTAGGTTCACTTATAACAACAACAATCACTAACTTTGGTTTTGATACTGGTGTAATTCCTGCAAATAAAGAAATATGTTCTTTGGTATTATATTTTTCATTTTTTTCACCAGTATATAATTCAGCAGTCCCTGTTTTTCCTGCGACAGTGTATCCTTTTACAGCTGCATTATAACCTGTACCGCTTTCTACATTTTTTCTTAAAATGTTTTTTACTTTAATAAAACTTTCTTTATATTTTTGATTTTTATTTTTTTGAATTGCTACATTTTTCAAAATCCTAGGATGAATAATTTTACCTTCATTTGCAATAATACTATATGCTCTTGCAAGTTGAAGTGGAGTCACTTTAAAGGCATATCCAATTGCATGTGACCTTACATCGCTTTTTGACCATTCGCTATGATGCTTTAATTCTCCTTCTATCTCTGAAGGAAAATTTATATTTATCATTTCACCAATACCAATATAATCGAGTAAACTAAAATAAATTTTTTTATCAAATCTTTCTGATATTTTTATACTTCCAACATTACTTGACTTAAGAATTATTCCTTCTGCTGTCAGTGGTCCATAATTTTTATTATTATCTTTATATACTTTGTTTTTATATTTTATATAACCAGGAGATGTATCTATAACATCTTTTAAAGTTAATTTTCCAGAGTGCAAAGCTGCTGTTACTAGAAATGGTTTTATGGTTGAGGCAGGTTCAATTGAGTCAACAATTGCTCTGTTTCTTTCTCCTTCTGTTGTATATGCATTTTTATCGTTAGGATCATAAGACGGATAGCTAGCTGCAGCAAGTATATCTCCATTTGTTGTATCCAATATAACTACAGATCCTGATTCCGCATTTATAGATTTTATCTGTCTTTCTAGTTCTCTATAAGCGACATATTGTAATCTTTTATCAATAGTTAAAACTAAATTTTTTCCGTCTTGTGGTGGTCTAACTAATCTTATGTCTTTTACTCGGCTCCCATTTTTATCTTGTCTAACAATCTTCTTGCCGTCAATTTCTTTCAAATGTTTGTCAAAGGAGAGTTCTAAACCCATATGACCTATATGATCTTTATTTGTTTTGCCCACCAAAGACGCAAAAGTCTCGCCTTCCGGATAAAATCTTTGCGATTCTTTTTTAAAACCTATGCCTTTTAGATTTAATTCATGTATTTTTTTTATCTCTTTAAGCGATACTATTTGTCTTTTAAGATATATAGATTTTTTTTCTTTTTTATTTTCAATATTTGCAATTATACTAGAACATTTTTTGTTGATCACTTTACAAAGCTCTTGGATTTTCTCTTTGCTATTTTTATTTAAAAATAGTTTAGGGTCATTAACTTCTAAAGTATCCAGTAGGATACTATCTGCTAAAATATTCTTATTACGATCACTTATTATTCCCCTGCTAGCTTTTATATTTTGTTCTCTAATTTCTCTTTTTTCTATTTTATTGGAGTAATTTTTGTTCTCTATATATTGAAGATTTATACATCTTATAATAATTGTGGCAATCATCAGTAAAATGAAAAAAATTACAAAACTTATTCTATTTAATTTTTTAAAATAATTAATCATCAATATTTATTAATACTCTATTTTTTGGCAATGACATATTTAATAGCTCTTTAGCCTTTTTTTCTATTATGCTGTGCGACGCATATTTAACTTCTTCAATTCTTTCCTTTTTCCACTCATCTTTAATAATATTCTTCTCGTTTTCTAAAATTTGTAACTCTCTGTTTTGTGATCTTGTTAAATGTTCAAAATAGATAATTCCAAAGGAAAGAGAAATATTCATAAATAACAAAATACTAATTGTATATATCTTTATATTTTTCATATCCTTTCAGCTACCCTGATTTTTGCACTTCTTGATCTAATATTTTTATTTATTTCTTTTTCAGATGCTGTAAGTGGAACTTTAATTTTTTTTAAGCTTAGGTTTTTTTTAATATTTGTAATTGGTAATTTACTAATTATATTTTTTCCTATTGAATGCTCATTAATAAAATTTTTCACAATTCTATCTTCTAAAGAATGAAAGCTAATAATTACTAGTCTTCCCCCTATAGCTATAATCTTTAAACAGTCTTCTAATATTTTTTCTAATTCTTGTAATTCTTTATTAATAAAAATTCTTATAGCTTGAAAACTTCTTGTTGCTGGATTTTTTTTATACTTTTTATTTTTTGGATAACATTCTATGATTATCTGAGATAAATCAGTGGTTGTATGTAAGTTATTATCACTAATCGCATTTTTTATTGAATTAGCAATTCTTTTTGCGTATCGTTCTTCACCATAAGTTTTCAATACTCTGCTAATTTCTTCTGCACCTGCTTCTTCAAGCCACTTTTTTGCGGTAAGATTATTTGAAGTATCCATTCTCATGTCAATTGGGCCGTCTTTCATAAAACTAAATCCTCTGTTAGGGTCATCTAATTGTGGTGATGAAACCCCCAAATCGAGAACAATTCCATTAACTTTCTTTTTTCCAATATGTCTTTCGATGATACTCAAAATATTGCTAAAATTATTTTTTTCAAATATAAATCTCTTGTCACTTAAAAAATTCTTTTGTGCATATTTTGCTGCTTCAATATCTCTATCTATTGCTATTAATTTCCCATTTTTTCCTATTTCTTTAAGTATATTCTTAGAGTGGCCACCTCTTCCAAAAGTACAATCAACATATGTTCCGCCACTAACTATATTTAAATTTTTTATAACTGCTTCTAACATTACTGGTTGGTGTGATGTTTGCATATCAAAGATTCCTATATTTGCAATTCATTTAATGCTTCATTTTTTGTATCATCATTATTTTCACTGTCTAACCAATTTTTCATATTTTTATTCCAAATATTTTCAGACCAGATCTCAAATTTGCTGCCTTGCCCTAAAAGAACAATTTTTTTTTGTATTCCTGCGTACTCTCTCAATGGGATTGGTATTAAAAATCTTCCTTGCGTATCAATCTCTGATTCAGTCGCATGTCCAATTAATAGTCGTTGAATAAACCTAGCTTCTTTATTGTATGAGGGTAAATTAGAAAGTTTTTTCTCTATAACTTTCCAATTATTTTGGGTATAAATTAACAAACATTTATCTTTATCAGCTGTTATTACTAAATTACATTTATTTTTAGAGCAAAAGCTATTTCTATACCTATTCGGCATTGAAGCTCTACCCTTACTATCTATACTTAAATTGCTAATACCCTTAAACATCTTAATAAATCCCCACAATTTCCCACTTTTAGCCACAATAATGCAACATTTATTAAAATTGTCAAGATTTTTCTATATTTGTCAATGACTTACAAGTAATAATATAATTAAAAACTGTAGTTTAAATCAACGATATATATGTTTAACTTAATAAATAACATTAAGTTTAGATGAATTCTTATGAAAATGTGAGTCGACCTATAAGCTGGGTTCTGTTAAATGTAATCATTAATCTTGTGTATTTGTCACCAAACACATCTAGCGGCCTACCCAAAAGCAGCACGAGCAATGCATAAGCTTTTCTATTTGGCCTTGCTCCGAGTGGGGTTTGCCTTGCCAGCAATATTACTATTACTGCGGTGAGCTCTTACCTCACCTTTTCACCCTTGCAATTTACATTGCGGTTTGTTTTCTGCTGCACTTTCCGTAAGCTCACGCTTCCCAGGAGTTACCTGGCACTCTACTCTGTGGAGCCCAGACTTTCCTCTTTATCTAAATAAAGCGATTACACAGTCGACTCATTATTAATTAGATAATAAAAACTATTTTTTTTCAAGATTAATAAATTTTTTGTATACATCATTTTTTTTTACACCAAAATATTTGCAAGCGACCTTAATGGATTTATTGTATGAAATATCACTATCTAATAGTATCTTTAGAAAACTCTCAATTTCTTTTTTTTTAATATTTTTTTCAATTTTTTTATTTTTTGGAATTAAAAAAACAAATTCTCCCTTTAGTCTTTCACCATCATTATGGTTGAAATAATTTATCCAATTATCTATAGTCACAATTGATATATTTTCATAAATTTTTGTAATTTCTCTAGCAATAAATAATTTTTTATTTCCAGAATAAATTTTTTTTAATTCTTCTAAAGTTTTCAATACTCTTTTAGGAGATTCAAAAAAAACTAAAGATGAATCATCATTATAGTGCTTATTAAAAACTTCTAATTTATGAGATAATTTTTTTGGTAAAAAACCAATAAATGTAAAGTCATCTGCCGCTTCTCCACTAACACTTACTGCTGAAATTAATGAAGATGGGCCTGGAATTGGAGAAACAGTTATATTATTCTCATGCGCTTTTTTAATTAAAACATCACCTGGATCAGATATACATGGTGTTCCAGCATCTGCAATAACTGCAACATTATTTCCCTCTATAATAAAATTTATTAAAAAATCACTTTTTTTAAGCTCGTTATGCTTGTGGTAACTTGTTTGCTTTGTTTTTATTCCATAAAAATCAAGTATTTTCTTACTATGTCGTGTATCTTCTGTTGCTATAAGTTGCACCTTTGCTAATATTTCTACAGCTCTATAGGTAATATCATTAATATTACCAATTGGCGTTGCAACAACATATAATGTACCGTAACTGTTATTTTGTTTTTTATTGATACTATGCAAAATTTAAAGTCCTTAAATAAAATTTATTTTTTTAAATGCTGCTTTATTACTTTATTCAGTATATTGCTTTATGGTTGTAATTCAAATTATTTAGAAACTTATAATAAAGACAAAGAAGATGAGTCAAAATTAAAGAATCCTGAAATAAGTAGTCAGCAGATTAATATAGATGAACTTCTTGAAGTAAAAGAGCCATTTGTATTAACTAACCTTACACCTATTAAAAAAATTGCTGTCTTGCTTCCTATGACTGGTAGGTATTCAAAAATTGGGAAAGCTATTTATGATGGTATTGAAGTGCAGCTAAATGAATTTAAGGATGAATTAAAACCTAATATTACTATTTTTGATACAGGCGATGAAGATATTATTATCAAAAATATTTATAGAGAAATTATGGATGGTGACTTTGATTTTATAATTGGACCTTTGAAAAAAAATCTTATTGATGAAATTATAAAATATGAAAAAAATGTAGTCCCTATACTAACTCTAAATTATTCAAATAAATTTCGTAAATTATCAAAAAATGTTTATCAATTTGGTCTTTTGCCAGAGGATGAGTCGATATGTATAGCGGAAAAATCTATAATTGATGGAAATAAAAATGCAGCACTTCTTTACCCAGATAATCTGTGGGGAAAAAGAATTGCAAAGTCTTTTGCGCTTAGGTTTGAAGAACTTGGTGGTAAAATTATAGATGAAACAATTTATCTAAATGACATTAAATCACTAAATTCTTCTGTAAAAAATTTATTAAAGATTCAAGATAGTATAAAAAGGAAAAATAAAATTCAAAATATTTTAAACGTAAAGCTACAATTTAAACCACATATTGCTAATGATTTAGATAGTATATTTGCCGTAGGCACTTCAAAAAATATGAGAGCTTTAAAACCTCAATTTAATTTTAATTTTGCAGAAGATATTCCTTTTTACTCTACATCACATATCTACAACGGCATAATTAATAAAGAAAAAAATGAAGATTTAAATGACATTAAGTTTTGTGATATACCATGGCTTTATAATGAAAAAAATATTATTGATAAAAAATCATTTTCTGAAAATACAAAAAAGAAAGATTTACTTAGATTTATTGCTTTGGGAATGGACTCTATTAAAGTTATTAGAAATATTGATAAATTAGAGTTAAATAAAAATAAATTTCTCCCTGGCGATACTGGCTATCTTCAATTAGATGAATTTAATAAGATTAGAAGAGACTTGGTGATTGTTAAATTTAAGAATGGCAAGGCAAAAAAAATTCCTTTTTAAAAAAATGTTAGATAAGAAACATATAGAGTATTTCAAAAAAATATTACCTAAAGAATTTGTATTTAGTGAGCCAGGTGATTGCTGGGCGTATGGTTATGATAATAGCAAAATTCATGTTTTGCCAGAATGTGTTTTATTTGCAGAGAATAAATCTCAAATACAAAATATTGTTATTTATTGCAATAAAAATCAAATTCCTATTACAACAAGAGGAAGAGGGACTGGCAATACTGGCGGATCTGTTCCTACAAAAGATTCTATTGTTTTATCGCTTGAAAAAATGCAGAAAATTATAAAAATTGATATTGCTAATAGAATAGCAATAGTTGAACCTGGTGTAATAAATAAATATTTACAAGATTCTTTGGCAGAACATAATTTTTTTTGGGGTCCGGATCCCTCAAGTCTTGAATACTCTACTATTGGAGGAAATATAGCTAATAACTCTGCAGGCCCACGTGCTATAAAATATGGAACACCAAGAGATAATATTTTAGGTCTAGAATTTATTTCTGGGAATGGTGAAATACATAAGACAGGAGTAAAAACATCAAAAGGGGTTGTGGGCCTAGATCTCACAAGACTATTTGTTGGCTCAGAGGGTATTTTAGGAATACTTACAGAAGCCACTTTAAAAATTACACCAAAAAGTAATTGTGTAAAAACAATTGAAGTAACATTTGATAACATAGAAACAGCATCGAATACAATAATTGCCTTAATGACTCAATCTTTAACTCCATACAAATTAGAGTTCATTGATGAACAATCTATTAAGTTAATAAACTCAATTAAAAAAAATCACTATGATGAAAATACTAAGTCAG
>JAYNQN010000005.1:70258-87455 GCA_038114285.1 Gammaproteobacteria bacterium
AGATAGTGAAAAGGAACTGATTCAGGTAATAACAGAAAAAATAATAAATGTAATAAAGAAAAATAAATATAGAAATATTAATATTGCTGAAAATGAAAAAGAAATAAAAAAATTATGGGAAGCAAGAAAATCTTTATCTCCTGCTTTAAGAGAAATTGGTGGATATAAAATAAATGAAGATATTGCTGTACCAATTACAAATTTAACAATACTTTTAAAAACATTGGAAGATATATCAAATAAATATAATATAAAAATTGTAAATTTCGGACATGCAGGGAACGGTAATATTCATGTGAATCTTTTATTTGATTCAGATAAAGAGAGGAACTCAGATAATGCACGGGAATGTTTAGGAGAAATTTTTGATTTAGTTATTGAACTTGATGGTACTATATCAGGCGAGCATGGTATAGGTATAGTAAAAAAAGATTTTATAAAAAAAGAAATTAATGAGAACACTTTATCTTTAATGAAAAATATTAAACAACAATTTGATCCAAACAATATATTGAATCCTGATAAGTCAATTTGAGAAAACTAACTCCTTATCTCTTCTTCTTGTTCAGATAAATTTTCTAAAAAAGATGATCTTTTAAACAATCTTTCTGCATATTTTAACAGCGGTTTTGCTGTTTTTGGTAATTCAATTTCATATTCTGGCAACCTCCACAATATTGGCGCCATGCTGCAATCAATTATACTAAAATCATCACTAAGAAAAAATTTTTTACCTTGTATAAAATCAAGAGAAAGCATTAAATTATCTTTTAATTTTTCCTTAGCTGAACTAGATTTTTTTTCACCGGTGGATTTAATATCATCTAATAAACCATAAAGATCTTTTTCAATATAATGAAGCACCATTCTAGTTTTTGCTCTGACTACTGGATCAACTGGCATTAATGGTGGATGTGGAAACCTTTCATCTAAATACTCCATGATAACTCTGGACTCATATAAAACTAAATTTCTATCAACGAAAGTTGGAGTTGAGTTATTTGGATTCAGGGCAACTAAATCTTCATTATTTTCACCGTAATCTACATCAACGACATTAAATACTAAATCTTTTTCTCCCAGAACTATTCTAACTCTATGTGATTGAGCGCAGTTTGGGTTAGAGTATAAAGTCATAGTATGCATAGTTCTGCCTATGGTTAGTTAGTGAACGTCTTTCCAGAATTCTTTTTTAGTATAATACGCTATGATAGTAAAAATAAATATAAATAAAAGCACCCAAAAACCCATTGAAAATCTTTTTAATTTTGCAGGTTCCGATACATATACTAAAAAGTTTGTTATGTCGTTGGTTAATTGTTTATACTCTTCCTCAGAATATTTTCCTTCTGAAATTTTCTCTAGGCTTACTGGTTTATTTTGTGAGTCTAATATAATTTTTTGACCACCCTGAAGTCCAGCTAATATATTTGGCATTGATGAATTAGGGAGCGCTAAATTATTATATCCAGTAATCGCACTATCATCTTCATAGTATGTATTCAGCTTTGCATATATGTAGTCTGCTCCTTTAGATCTTGCAGTTAAACTTAAATCAGGTGGAACAGCATTAAACCAAAGTAATGCGTCAGACTCTTTCATAGCTATTGTCATTGTTTCACCTATTTTTTTATCAGAGAACATTAAGTTTTTTAAAAAAGTTTCCTCATCAATATCTAGATCATTTGCTAATGTACTCATTCTCATATATTTTAGTGAATGACAACCACTACAATAATTCACAAAATATTTTGCACCACGCTGGAGTGAAGATTTATTATTAATATTATTAACAGCTTTAAAATCATTAACTAATCCATCTTCTTGTTTTGCAGAATTTGCAAAATTACTAAAAGCAATTATTAAGACTGTAAAAACTAATTTTTTCATTATTCTGTTATCCTGTCAGGAACTTCTTTCTCTGCATTTAAGTTTGTATATAAAGGGCTTAATGTCATGAATAAAACAAACAATGTTACAGATGTTAATCCTATAATTAAAGTATACATGTTATCACTTGAAATTCTTGTTAAATCGTAAATAGTAATTAGAAAAATAAGTGTGCCGGAAAATAGATAACTAAATATTACACCTCTTGAATTACTATAAAAATACAAAAGAGCAAAAAATATAAAATACATTTCACTAAATCTTAAAGCTAAGGCACTATATAATGGAGTTGGTGCTTTTACACCAAGCCATCCTAAAATTAAAAAACCTATAACAAAAATAAATAAATTAATCTTAAATAAAGTACTTCTATATCTTATTGATTTGATCGGATTTTTATCAATCCATGGCAAGAAAAATAATATAATTATTGAAAGCGCCATTGCTAAAGCTCCATAAGCAGGATCAGGTATAGCTCTCAAAATTGAATAAAATGGAGTGAAATACCATACAGGTGCTATATGCTCAGGGGTAACTAATGGGTTTGCAGGAATAAAATTTGCATGCTCTAAAAAGTAACCACCCATTTCTGGTATAAAAAAAACAACAAGTGCAAATAAAAATAAGAAAACGCCTATACCAACAAAATCTTTTACAGTGTAATAAGGATGAAACGGAACACCATCAAGAGGAACACCGTTTTCATCTTTATGTTTTTTTATTTCTACGCCATCCGGATTATTTGACCCTACTGTGTGTAAAGCTGATAAATGTAATATAACTAAAAGTAAAATTACCATAGGCACAGCAACAATGTGCAAAGCAAAAAACCTTGTTAGTGTCGGATCAGATATAGCAAAGTCACCTCTTATCCAAACACCTAACTCTGGCCCAATAAAAGGAATAGTTGTAAATAAATTAATTATAACTTGAGCACCCCAATAAGACATTTGCCCCCAAGGAAGTAAATAACCCATGAAAGCTTCTGCCATTAATGCAAGGTATATAAATACTCCAAATAACCAAATTAATTCTCTTGGTTTTTTAAAAGATCCATACATTAAAGCTCTAAACATGTGAAGATAAACTACGATAAAAAATGCAGACGCACCGGTAGAATGCATATACCTTATTAACCAGCCTAAATTTACGTCTCTCATAATAAATTCAACAGAATCAAATGCTAGTTTAGCATCTGGCTTATAATGCATTGCAAGAAAAATTCCTGTGAAAATTTGTAAAAATAAAATTAAAAATGCTAGTGATCCAAAAAAATACCAAAAATTGAAATTTTTTGGAGCATAATATTGTGTTAAATGATCTCTAATAAAACTCAAGATTGGTAGTCTTTCATCTATCCAACCTATTAGACCGGTAGCTTGATTTTTCTCACTCATTTTTTAACCTTTTTTAGTTTCTTCTATGTTTGGCAGCTCGCCCACGACAATTGTATTCTCATCTTCAAATCTATATGGAGGAACTTTTAGATTAGCGCCTGCTGGACTACCATTTGATACTTTTCCAGCTAAATCAAAATTAGAACCATGGCATGCACAAAAGAACTTATTTTCGCTTGGTTTGTAAGCTGGGTTGCACCCTAGGTGAGTACACACCCCTTCTAAAACTAATATTTCTGGCTTTAATGATCTAAATTTGTTTTTTGCAAATTCTGGTTGTTGCTCTGTATTTTGGGACAATGGGTCTTTATGTTTTTTTTCGCTTGTATTTATACTTTCCAGCATATCTTTCGTTCTTTTGACTACCCAAATTGGCTTTTTTCTCCAAATTAAGTCAATTTTTTCACCGTCTTTTAGACCACTAATGTCAACTTTAACAGGTGCTCCAGCAGCTTTAGCTTTCGCACTAGGAGCCATCGATGATATGAAAGGCCATAGTGTAGCTGCCGCACCAGTACCACCAACTATTGATAAGCTACCAGTTAAAAATTTTCTTCTACTTTTATCAGGCTTCCCGTCAGACATAGACAAATTTCCTTTTTTTTTGTTCCACTGTAAGAGTTATTCAGCGGTATTCTATCATAATGTAATATTTTTTTGTGTGAAAATTCTTTAATTTATTGAATTTTTCAAGGATTGTATAAATATATCATTTTCTTCTCTTGTGCCAACAGTCACTCTCAAACAATTTTGCAAACTAGGCGTACTACTCATATTTTTTACTAGAAGCTTATCCGCTAAAAGACTCCTAAAAACTATATTAGCTGAACCTTTTAAAATTCTAAACAAGATAAAATTTGTTTTGCTAGGATAAACTTTTATATTTTTAATTTTTTTCATAGAATCGAGCATATATTCTCTACTTTTAATTATTTCTTTTGTTTGAGCATCTATGAAATCATTGTCACCAGTATAAAGTTCGCTTATTTTTTGAGAAAAAGAATTTATATTAAATGGTAATCTCAATTTATTAATTTGTTTTATTATTGAACTTTCTCCAAATAAATAACCCAATCTTAAGCCCGCTAAGCCAACCTTTGACATAGTTTTCATAATTAATAAATTATCAAAGTTATTCATTTCGCCTAAAAATGATTCTCCAGAAAAAGCACCATAAGCTTCGTCAATTACAACAATCCCATTAGTTTCTTTAATTATCTGAACAATATCATCTTTTGACCACAAATTACCTGTTGGATTATTTGGATATGCTAGAAAAATTAATGCTGGGTCTATTTCTCTAATTTTTTTAATCATCTGTTCAATATCCAAAGAGAAATTATCTAATAACATGACTTCTTCAAACTTAAATTTTAAAACTTGAGCTATCTTTTTATACATACTAAAAGAAGGATTTGGGCAAAGAATTTTATTCTCGGGTTTTAGAAAAGATAAACAAATAAGTTGTATAAGCTCATCTGATCCGTTTCCAATTAAACAATCATATTTTTTTTCTAAGTTATATTTTTTTAAAAGTTTACCTCTTAAACTATCGCAATTTGCATCAGGGTATCTATTTATATTTACATAACCACCATAGTAATCTTCGAATGCTGTAGTTTGATAATCAATACTAGATGTGATGTTAGTTTCTATACTAATCTCATGTTCATATGGGTTCTCCATTGCATCAAGCTTAATTAACCCTTTAGAATCTAAAACTTCATATTCCTTTAATATATCTATATCATCTCTCAAGAAATTAGCGATTTTTTTATTCATTCTTTTTTACCTTTATTATTTCTAAGCATTGCAGAATCTTTATGTGAAAATAATCCTTCTGAATTTGCTAAAATTGCCGAATACTTTGATAATAAAGTCGCAGATTCCTCAGAACACTGAATAACATTTGATCGCTTTTGAAAATCATACACACCTAATGGCGAAGAAAATTTAGCAGTACCAACAGTTGGTAGAACATGATTTGTTCCAACGCAATAATCTCCAAAAACCTCAGGACTATACTCTCCAACAAATATAGCTCCAGCATTAATAATTTTGTCTAAATATTTATCACTATTTTTAAATGATAATTGCAAATGTTCAGGTGCTAATTCGTTTGAAATTCTTATAGCATCATCTATATTTTCAGCGCTAATCAAGATTCCAAAATTGTTTAATGATGCTTGAATAATTTCTTTTCTCTTTGAATTTAATATTTTATCAGCCATATGCTCTTCAAGCTTTTTTAATAACTCTTCATCTGGAGATATAAGGATAGACTGAGCCATTTCATCATGTTCAGCTTGTGCAAATAAATCTGCAGCTAACCAAGAGATGTTTGCTGAAGAATCTGCTATAACTAAAATTTCAGATGGGCCAGCAAAATTATCAATACCTACCTCTCCATATAGTTCTTTTTTTGCCTGAGCCACATATTGATTTCCAGGGCCAACGATTTTATTTACCTTTGGTATTGTTTCAGTTCCAAACGCAAGTGCTGCAATAGCCTGCGCTCCACCAATTTGAAATATACGATGAACCCCAGCTAAATGAGCTGCTGCTAAAACCAAATGATTTACTGTTCCATTTGGCGAAGGAACAACCATAATTATTTCATTAACGCCCGCAACTACAGCTGGTATTGTATTCATTAAAACGCTTGACGGGTAAGCAGCAGAACCACCAGGAACATAAAGCCCTACTTTATCTATAGGTGTAATTTTTTCACCTAATTTTATTTCATCGCTAATATAGCTCCACGATTTTAATTTTTGTTTTTTACAAAATTCTTCAATTCTTCTCTTTGCAAATTTTAACGCCTCTAATTCTTCTTTAGTAATTTTATCTAACGAGGAAATGATATCCTCTTTTGAAATTTCGAGTTCTGCAACAGTTTTAACTGAGTAATTATCAAATTCCTTTGAAAAATTTATTATAGATTTATCACCATTTTTTTTTACATCTTCAATAATACTTAATACAATGTTTTTAATCTCAGAAGTACATGCTTTTCTCTGGGAAATATATTTTTGTAATGTCTCAGAGAAATTTTTATCAGTTGAACTTATTTTTTTAATATTAAGCATTCAGTTTTCTTGTTTTAACTGCATCAGATAATTTATATAAAGCTTTTTCTGTATCTTCCCAGCCAATACACGCATCAGTTACACTTTTACCATAAACTAGTTTTGAGTCATTAATATTTTGATTTCCTTCTACGAGATTACTTTCTATCATTAGTCCTTTTATTCTTGTATCGCCTTTTTCTAGCTGACCAGATATATCATTAATAACCATAACCTGTTTTTTATGATCTTTCATACTATTTGCATGACTGCAATCAATAACAATTCTTTGTGGCAAGTTAGCTTTTTCAAGCCTTGCTGAGACTTCATCAATGCTTTTTTCGTCATAATTTACCTTTTTTGTGCCGCCCCTTAAAATAGTATGACAATATTTATTACCACTTGTAGAAAAAATTGCGGACTTTCCTTTTTTTGTTACAGATAAAAAATGATGAGCCCCTGAGCCAGATTTTATTGCATCAAAAACTATTTGCAAGTTACCATCTGTTCCATTTTTAAAACCTACAGGGCATGATAGTCCAGAAGCAAGTTCCCTATGACACTGACTTTCTGTTGTTCTTGCTCCTATTGCACCCCAACTTATTATATCTGAAATATACTGGGGACTGATCAAATCCAAGTATTCTGTTCCAGCCGGTATACCTAAATTAACAATATCTAACAATAGTTTTCTTCCAATTCTTATACCTTCATTTACTTTAAAACTACCATCAAGCATTGGATCATTAATTAATCCTTTCCAGCCAATAGTTGTTCTAGGTTTTTCAAAATATACTCTCATGATAATTAGAAGATTTTCAGATACCTCCTCTGAGATTTTTTTTAATTTCCCAGCGTATTCTATTGCTGCTATTGGATCGTGAATAGAACATGGCCCAACTACTACAAAAATTCTATCGTCATTACCATCTAATATATTTTCAATGCTTTTCCTTGAATTTAAAATAGTTTCTACAGCACCATCATTTAGTGGTAGCTCTTTTCTAACTTCCTCAGGAGTACTCAACTCCTGCATTTCAATTATTCTTAAATCATCAGTTTTAAATTTCATTCTTTTCTCGCTATATATAACTATATAATTTTTTCAAAGGCATCAATTATATTTTCTATAGACTCTGTTTTAGTTTTCATAGACGCTTTGTTAGATATTAATTGAGCGCTAATATCAAAAATTGATTCTACTTCTACTAAACCATTTGCTTTTAACGTCCTACCACTATCTACTAAATCTACAATATAATCAGCTAATCCCAACACTGGTGCTAACTCCATAGACCCATATAACTTTATTATATCAACTTGCTTCTTTTTTTTAATAAAATAATCGGTTGTACTTTTTACATATTTTGTTGCAACTTTTATTCTTGATTTTGGGTTACAATTTGGCAATGAGGCCAAAACCATTCTGCATTTTGAAATATTTAGATCTAATGGAACATATATATTGTTTTCAATATATTCTGCCAAAGTATCTTTTCCCACAATACCTAAATCTGCAGCCCCATTACCTACATATGTCGGGACATCCGAGGCTCTCACAATGACTAATTTTAGGTTGCTATTATTTGTTTGGTATATTAATTTTCTTGATTCGCTAATATCTTCATTTATTTTTACACCTAACTTTCCAAGAAGTTGCATTCCCTCTTCTAGGATCCTACCCTTTGATATAGCAATGATAATACTGTCTTTTATTTTCATTGTGGCAATCTCTTAATATTAGCACCAAGCTTTGTCAACTTTTCTTCTATACATTCATACCCTCTATCGATATGATAAATCCTATCAACTATAGTTTCGCCTTTAGCAACTAATCCTGCCAAAATTAAACTTGCAGAAGCTCTTAAATCTGTCGCCATTACAGGTGCTCCAGTTAATGATTTTACACCTTGAATAGTTGCTATATTACCATTTATATTAATGTCGGCACCCATTCTAACTAACTCTTGTACATGCATAAACCTGTTTTCAAAGACTGACTCAATGATTTTACTTTTTCCTTTTGATACGGAGTTCAAAGCTATGAATTGTGCCTGCATATCAGTTGGGAAATCTGGGTAAGGATTTGTTGTAATATTAACGGCGCTTAATTGTTTTCTCACATTAATATTAATAATATCATTTTTAATAGAAATATTTGCGCCTGCTTTTTTTAATTTTTCAATAATTACTTTGATAGTGTCTGGCCTTGTGTGAGTTAAAGTAATATCACCCTTTGTAATAGCTGCCGCGACAAGAAAAGTAGCTGTTTCTATTCTATCTGGCAGAACATCATAAGAACATCCTTTTAGACTCTTGACGCCCTCGATAGTAATTATTGATGTTCCGTCGCCTTCAATTTTTGCACCCATCAATCTTAGACAATTTGCAAGATCTATGATCTCTGGTTCTTTAGCAGCGTTTTTTATTACAGTTTTACCTGAAGCTAACACGGCTGCCATCATTATGTTTTCTGTGCCTGTAACTGTAGCAATTGGAAAGTTTATTTTTGCACCTTTAAGTTTTTTAGCTTTAGCGTTAATGTATCCATCCTCTACAATTATGTTTGCCCCCATTGCTTTTAATCCCTCGATATGAAGATTAACTGGTCTTGATCCTATGGCGCAACCACCTGGTAACGATACTTTTGCTTTGCCAAAATGAGCAAGTAATGGTCCTAAAACAAGTATAGATGCTCGCATAGTCTTTACCATTTCATACGGGGCATAAAAATTTTTAACCGTGGATGCATTTATGCTTACCTTCATTTTTTCGTCGATTGATAGTATTGCTCCCATTTCAGTAAGCAAAGAAATAGTTGTTGTAACATCCTGTAGGTGGGGAACATTTCCTATAATTACATCTTCATTAGAAAGAAGACTTGCAGCTAATATTGGGAGAACAGAATTTTTTGCGCCAGATATTTTTACTTCACCTTTTAAAGGTTTTCCACCACTTATAAATAATTTTTCCATTTAAGCTTCAGACTCTAATCTATTAATTACAGATTCTATTCCTTTTTCTTCTATTTCCGGAAGCAAACTTTTTCTCAAGCTTTTTACAAGCCTTAGCCCATTAGCTACAACTTCAACAATTTTCCATCTGTCTTCAGAATCTTTCATAACATAAATAACCTGAAAAGGTGGTTTACCAGTTCCTATTGATAATTCAGTTTTAACGATATAAAAAGCTTTGTTTTTGGTTGAGCTTATAATGGTTATCTTAGATTTAGAATATTCAACAATTGTTTTAGCATATATCCTTATAAGCTGATTCTTTAAAGCAATTTTAAATCTATTTTTTAATTCATCAGATGTAGCTATGTAATTTTTTTTCCCAATAATACTTTTTATAAGAGTATCGAAATCAATAATTGGAGCTAGTATGTTATCAACCCTATCGTAAAACTCAGTTATATCATCTTCATAAAGCTCTTTATTTTGCTCCACATCTAAAAATAAGTTATTTGCCGCAGAAAGAATCACATTTTCAGGAGATTTTTTTTCAGCAAAAACTGGAGAATTGCCTAAAAAAAGTATTGAAAAAATGAATATTAATATTTTTTGTATCTTAAAATTTTTCATACACTATTATTTCACATATATACACAATTCATCAAGAAACATCGTTAAATATTTTCTTTACCCAATGGTTTAAATATTATTAATAGAGCTGGGAGCAGTGTTAAAGAAGCAAAAAGTGCTGTAAGCATTGCCAATCCAGTTAATAAACCAAAGTATATTGTTGGAATAAAATTTGATAAAGATAATATTGAAAAACCAATTACTATTATAGATGACGTATAGTACATTGCTTTACCTATACTGCCATGACATATTTTTATTGCTTCAGAATAATTTCCATTTTGCGCAAATTCCCTTTTAAACCTTATTATATAGTGAATAGTGTTATCAACAGCTATGCCTACACTTATTGCAGCTATTGTAATAGTCATTAAATCTAGAGGAATTGACTTCAAACCCATAAATCCTAGCACAAGAGTTGCTGGCAAAATATTTGGAATTATAGCAACTATTGCAAGGTAAAATGATCTAAATAATATTACAAACATAATCATTATTGATATAAATACAAAACCAATAGTTTGTATTTGTGATGAAAATAAACTTTGCAACATATTGTTGTATAGTACTAACATATTCGTAGTATTAAATCTGTTTTCTTCATAACCCATTTCGTTTTGTAAAAAACTTTCAACTCTTTCAATAAATTCTTTTCTATTTAACCTTTTATCTGAATCTATTACTCTAAGCGTTATTCTTGTTTGGGTCTCATCATCTGATAAATATGGATCAAGCAAAACTTTTTTTACTTCTGGAGAAAGAGAATCTTTTATCGCTCCAACTTGTAAATCAGATAATGGCTCATCATCATTCAAGCCTATTGCTAATTTATACAAAGTTGCTATAGAAAGTACTTTACCTGACTCTGGTTGTGCTTCCAGATAATCATGAATTTTTTCTATCTCTTCAAATTTTGGTTTGCTTAACCAATAGCCTGAAGGCTTATTATCAGGGTCTTCTCCAAGTAACTCGGCTAATTCATCAAAATCTTCATCATCACTTTCTAAATTAAATTCGTCATCGCTATGATTTTTTATAGGTTTATCTATTATAATATCAAGAGGAGTTGTACCACCAAGTTTCTTATCTATTTCGAGCATTCCTTGATGAATTTCTGTATCAGAGTGGAAATAATCAATAAATCTATTTTCTACTTTAATTTTTGAAATTCCAAAAATACTAATAATTGAAATCAAAACTGCTCCAATAACAATTTTTCCATAATGCCTTAATGAGAATGAAGCAAATTTTTTAGTGATATTTTTTGTTATATCATTTTTTTCAATAATATTTTCATTTGGCAAAATCATTAAAACTGTTGGAAAAACAATAAAAGTAATTACAAAAGCAGATACTATGCCCATCGTCATCATATAACCAAAATCAATAACAGGCCTTATGCCGCTAACAACTAAAGACATGAAAGCAACTATAGTTGTTAAAGATGTATAAACACATGGCACAAACATATAATGAATTGTTTCAGAAACAATATCTTTTTTTTCAGCATTAAAATTTTTTGCATTGAGCTCTCTATAACGAACAGCTAAATGTATTGTCATAGACATTGTAATAATTAACAAGATTGCTGCGAAATTAGATGATATTACCGTAATCCGCCAATCTATATACCCTGACAAACCACTGACAAAAACTACTGAAATAATGCAGCCAAACAATGGTATAAAAACCCACTTTATACTTTTAAATATTATAAATAAAACCAGAACAAGAAAAATAAACACTCCAACTCCAAATTTTTTAACATCGTCTGCTATAAAATCAGTCATATCTGAAGTTATCATAGGCACTCCACCTAAAAACATTGAGGCTTCTGCTTTATAATTTTCTATTACCTTCCTAATCTTTTTTATATTTTGTTTCTCTTTTAAAGATTGCACAGCACTATAATCTTTAAAACTTTTTTCAAGGCCTTTTAATTGATTATGTTCTTTTTCTGTAAGATCTCTCGTTATTCTAATTTCTCTGAGATCATTTCTAGCATTTAATAATTTAAAATATTTTTCATCTTTTTTAAAATTTACAACAATCACAGTAGTTGAAGAATCTTCACTCATTAATAAATTTTTATACAATGGGCTTGTTATAAATTCTTGCTTAACCATTTCAAGATCAATATCTTTTGTTCGTAAAGTTCTTTGTTCTTTTGATAGATCAGAAAAACCAATTTTTGGGCTTTCAAGTAATGGCACATCCAAGATTGTCAAAACACTACTTATTCCTTCAACGCTATTTTTTAAATCACTTGCCAAAGTATCAAGAATTTTTAAAGAATCAGTATTGTATATGCCGTTTTTTGGCTTATATGTAATGACTACAAAATCTTCCGTAGAATATCTCGCGCTTGTAGACCTATAAAATTTCAAGGCCTGATCATTCTCCAAAACCAAGGAATCAGCGGATGCATCCATTTTGAAATCATTAATGCTTAATGAAAAAAAAGAAATAATCAATATTGCTACAGAAAGGGTAAAAATAGGTCTTTTTACTGTCAAATTATCGTAAAAATTTATTGCTTTATATATAATTTTCATAAATTTATTGCTTAAAAAGACTCATAAAAGTTTAATTTTATCATTATAACGTTTTTATATCAGCATACTATAAAATTTACGAGATATAACTTATATTATCTTATATACTTGAGTTAATATTTTTTTTTTAAGAAACTATGTCAAACTTTCATGAAAATGATGCTCTAAAAATAGCAAAAAAAACTGTAGAGTTAGAAATTTCAGCTATAAATGATCTAAAGAAAAATTTAGATAAAAAGCTATATTTATTTTGTAAAAATATTTTTGATTCAAAGGGAAAATTAATAATAATTGGCGTAGGAAAATCGGGACACATTGGTAATAAACTTGCGGCAACTTTTTCTAGCACAGGAACGCCATCTTTCTTTATACATCCTAGCGAGGCAATGCATGGGGACATAGGATCGATAACTAAAAAAGATATTGTACTTTTAATTTCAAATTCTGGGTCAACACCAGAGATTGTGCAAATATTGCCAAATATAAAAAAAATAGGCTGTACTATATTAAGTTTGTGTGGAAACTCTAATTCAAAAATTTTTGATGCTTCAAATGTTTCTCTTAATACAAATGTCAAAAAAGAAGCATGTCCTTTAAATCTGGCCCCAACATCTAGCACAACTGTGACTTTAGTAATGGGAGATATTATTGCTGTAATACTAATGAAAATGAAAAAATTTAAATCTGAAGATTTTGGTGAAAACCATCCAGGTGGAAGGCTAGGTAAAAACTTAAACTTAAAAATTAATGATGTTATGAAGAAAGGAAGAAATATTCCAATTTTGGAAAATAATAAAAAACTTAAAGATGCATTAATTGAAATGACAAAAAAAAATTTGGGGTGTGTAATTATTTCAAATAAAGATAATAAAGCTGTTGGTTTTTTTACTGACGGCGATTTACGTAGATCAATCAATAAATTATTAGATATTCATGAAACAACTATTTCGAAAATTATGACTAAAAAGTTTTTATCATGTAGTAAGGAAGATTACGCTAGCGAAGTTTTAAGTATTATGAAAAAAAATAAAATTAACTCTTTACCAGTTTTAGATGATAAAAATAAAATAGTCGGTGCAATAAATATGCATATTTTGATAGATACTGGAATAAATTGATAAGTGGAATATATAAAAAAAAATTTGCTTAGCTTTCTTATAATTATTATTGGCTGTATATCTGTTTTAATTATAAATAATAAAGCTGAAAATGTATTAGACGTAAATCCTAACATTATAAAAACTATGCCAGATAACCTTTTTAATAAAGTAAAATATATTGCAATGGATGACCAAGGCTTACCTTTGTATACAGTGACTAGTCCAAATATGAAGCAATTTTATAGAAGTGAGGTAATAGAAGCTAATGAACCAAAAATTTTGTTATTTAGAAAAAACAAACCACCAACAAAAATTATATCAAATTTTGGCTCTATAGCTTACAAAAGAAAAAACATCAAGTTATCTGGAAATGTAAATATGTTTTTTAAAGAAAAAATGAATGAACCTTTTTTAAAATTAAATACACAAGATATTTATATTTATTTAAACGAGCAACTTGCAGTTACAGACTCTAAAGTATTTATAAGTAAAAATAATTCATATTTAAATGGCAAAGGAATGAAAAGCAGCTTATTGAAAGGTGAGTTTATTATTTTTGAAGAAACGAGAGGAAAACACATTGAATAAAATAATAATTTATGTTTTTTTTATATTAATATTTATTAGTAAATCATTCACGGCGATAGGATCCGATAAAAATGAACCAATATATTTGGAGTCTGATTCTGCAAAGTGGGATGAAGAATCACAAAAAAGTACTTATAGAGGAAATGTTGTTGTAACTCAAGGCAGTATGCTCCTAACAGGCAATTTACTAGTTGTGACTTCACAGAATAATGAAATTAAAAAAATGATTGTTAACGGAGAAAAAGCAACCTATAAACAAAAAACAAAAAACGGAAAAATTGTAAATGGTGCAGCTAAACAAATAGAATACTATGTAGATTCATCGAGAGTAATTTTTATTAATGATGCTGTTCTTACACAATCAAATAATACTGTTAAAAGTAATAAAATTATATACATGACTAATAGTGAGAATATTATTGCCGGAGATAAAAAAAGTAAATCTAGAGTAAAAATGACTCTTGAACCTTCAAAAAATGATGAATAAACTAATAGTAAAAAATATCTCTAAAAGCTATCAAGACAAAAAAATTGTTTCTGGTGTATCTATTGAGGTCGGCACTGGAGAAGTTATTGGGTTGTTGGGACCAAATGGGGCAGGAAAGACAACATGTTTTTATATGATCACTGGCTTAATATCTCCTGAATCAGGAAAAATATATCTTAATAAAAAAAATATTACCGAAATGACTATAGATGAAAGAGCAAACCTTGGCATTGGTTATCTTGCTCAAGAACCTTCAATATTTCGTGGTTTGAGTGTTCAAGATAATATATTAGCAATTCTTGAACATAGACAAGACCTTAACTATCAAGAAAAAAAGGATCAGTTAAATTATCTTCTAGAAAGATTCAATATTGATCATATTAAAGATACTTTAGGAATAAGTTTATCTGGTGGAGAAAGGCGAAGATCAGAAATAGCTAGAGCACTCGCGTCTAATCCTAAATTTATTTTATTAGATGAGCCTTTTGCTGGTATAGACCCTATATCGGTAATTGATATTCAAGAAATCATAAAAAATTTAAAAGACAATAATATCGGAATTTTGATTACTGACCACAATGTTCGTGAAACGCTAGGTGTGTGCGATAGATCATATATTTTAAACAGTAGCAAAATAATTGCAGAAGGAAAATCAAAAGATATTCTTAAAGATGAAAAAGTTAAAAAAGTTTACTTGGGTGAAAGTTTTAAAATGTAATAATAAATTTATTTAAATAATGAAATTCAGTCTATCTTCAAAACAAACATCAAAACTATCAATTACACCACAATTACAAAGTGCTATTAAATTGTTGCAATATTCTGCAGTTGAAATTAATCAAGAAATTCAAAATATTTTTGAAACAAATCCTTTGATCGAAAAAGAAGATAATTGTGAAGATTACCAAGAAGATGATTGTGAAACTCACTACGCTCATTATCCGGATATTTTTTTATCAAGAAGTGATAATACAGTATCTACTAGCGAGATTATTGAAAAAACATCTTCAGAAGAAGAAAGTCTAAAAGATCATTTGCTATGGCAGGTACATTTGTTAAACATTAGCGAAAAAGATAAATCTTTAGCAAAATCATTAGCTGATTACACAAATGATGATGGGCATTTAATAAAAGAGATATATGAAATTTTTGATGAAACTTGTGACCCTTCAGAAGTTACTGTAGATGAATTGATAGCAGTACAGCATCTAATGCAAAATCTTGATCCAGTTGGAACATGTACAAGTAACATTCAGGAATCTTTGGTGGTTCAGATACAAAGCGAAAAAAAATTAGATAGTTTGAAAGATAAAGCCTGCATTATCATAAATGAATTTTTTGAAGAATATGCAAATAAAGAATTTATAAAAATTCAAAAAAATTTAAACATTACTTCAAATGATATGAAAAAAATTGATAATTCAATAAAAAAACAAAATCCAAGGCCTGGAGCGCAATTTTTCAAAACAAAAAAATATGACTATATAATTCCAGATATTAAGATTTTTAAAGAAGATTCAAATTGGGTTATTAAACCAAATAAGCTTATTTCACCTGATATAAAAATAAATGAAAATTATGTCGAGATTTCTAAAGATAATATTTCAGATGATGACAAAGAATATATAAAAAAAAATTTACAAGAAGCAAAAGTCTTTATAAAAAATATAAAATATAGAAATGAAACATTGCTAGAAATATCAAGAGGTATTCTAAAAAAACAAATTGATTTTTTTAACAATGGCATTGAAAAAATAAAACCTATGAACTTAAAAGAAATTGCCGAAATAGTTAATGTTCATGAATCAACTGTTTCTCGTTTAACTAATGGTAAGTACATGGAAACTCCTTATGGAATTTTTGAATTAAAGTTCTTTTTTTCAAGCTCTTTAAATAATAATTTTGGCACCAACTTTTCTTCAAAATCTATTACGGAAAAAATCAAAAAAATTATTAATTCTGAAGATAAATCAAAACCATATAGGGATGAAATGGAATGGCTCGCGAACAATGAATACAGAAATTTAGTTATATCAAAAATATGCAACAATATGAAGAATAATGCTCTTGTTCTCATTGACTTTATAGAGCATGGCAATATATTAAAAAGGCATATATCAAAGGAATGCAAAGATAAGGAGGTATTTTTTATTTATGGTGATGTAGATGTTAGTATAAGGACTAAAGTCAAATCCTTGATGGAAAATTCTACTAACATTATAGTCATAGCAATATCCAAAATATTCTCAACAGGGGTCAGTATAAACAACCTCCATTATATATGCATGGCTGGTGGTGGTAAAGCACGCCGAAAGATCATACAAACGATAGGTAGGGGTCTTCGGTTGCATAAAGATAAAGAGTGTCTTATAATTATAGATATTGCCGACCAGACCAAGTACGGTATAGAGCACACCTATAAACGTCTGGGAATATATAAAGAGCAGAAAATTTGTTATGGAATCAGAAACATTACCCAAAAAACGAGGAAGGAAGCCGTCTAACCCGGAGAAAGCACAGTATTACGT
>JAYNQN010000006.1:0-29652 GCA_038114285.1 Gammaproteobacteria bacterium
TTGAATGTTCTACAATATTTCATCTCAACTCACGGAGCTAGAAAAGGTTTGGCAGATACAGCCCTTAAGACAGCAAACTCAGGATATCTAACAAGAAGATTAGTAGATGTTGCCCAAGATTTAGTTGTTTCAGAGAAGGATTGCGGAACATCTGATGGGGTAGTAATAAGACCTATAATTGAAGGTGGGGATGTTACAGTTCAGCTTGCTGAAAGAGTTTTAGGAAGAGTTTTGGCAGAAGATTTAGTTTCTCCAATAAACCCAGAGTATATTTTAAAAGCTGGAACATTAATTGATGAACAGATTTCACAAGAACTTGAAATTAATGGCATCGACGAGGTAAAAGTAAGAACTGCAATTACATGTGAATTAAAGTATGGCGTTTGCGCAATGTGTTATGGCAGAGATTTAGCCAGAGGTCATTTGGTGAATGAAGGTGAATCAGTAGGGGTTATGGCAGCACAATCTATTGGTGAGCCAGGAACACAATTAACAATGAGAACCTTCCATATTGGTGGAGCTGCAAGTGGTTCGGTAGCTACGAATAGTATTATGGTTAAATCAAATGGCTCTATTAAATTTAAAAAAATTAAAACTATCCAGAAAAAAGATAAAACAAATATAACTATCACAAGATCTGCAGAGTTAGCTGTTGTTGATGAAGCAGGCAGACAAAAAGAATTGTATAAAGTCCCTTATGGAGCAACGCTAAGTGTAAATGAAGGTGACAAAGTTGAAGCTGGTCAAACAATTGCAACATGGGACCCACATACAAGACCTATTGTTACAGAGCAGGCTGGAAAAGCTAAACTTATAGATTTTGAGGACGGGGTAACTGTTAATAGAAAAACTGATGAAATAACTGGCTTGTCATCTACTATTGTTATTGATTCAAAAACAAGAAGTGGGGCAAAAGATATTAAACCAGTAATTCAATTAACAAATTCAAAAGGAAGCATGGACTACAATCTTCCTGATGGAGCAATTATTACTTTATCTGATGGTGATAAAGTTGAGGCTGGCGACATTATTGCAAGAATTCCACAAGCCGTTACTAAAACTAAAGATATTACTGGTGGTCTTCCAAGGGTTGCAGACTTATTTGAAGCAAGAAAACCAAAAGAACCAGCAATATTGGCTGAGTCTTCAGGTGTTGTAAGTTTTGGTAAAGAAACAAAAGGTAAATTAAGATTAGTAATAACAAATGAAGTTGGAGAACAAACTGAAACCTTAATACCTAAATACAGAAATATAAATATTTATGAAGGAGAAAGTATAGAAAAAGGAGAAGTTGTTGTTGATGGTGAATATACACCGCACGATATTTTGCGTTTACTTGGTATTCCAGCTTTAGCAAATTATTTGGTAACAGAAGTACAAAATGTCTATAGACTTCAGGGTGTCAAAATTAATGATAAACATATTGAAGTAATTGTTCGACAAATGTTGCGCAAAGTTGAAATTGTAGAACCTGGCGATTCTTCTTACCTTGCAGGTGAACAAGCGGAAAGAGCAAATGTTTTAGAGCAAAATAAAGCTTTACTTGCCGAAAATAAAAAACCTATTATTTTTGACCCGGTATTACTTGGTATAACAAAAGCGTCACTTGTTACAGAGTCATTTATATCTGCTGCTTCATTCCAAGAAACAACTAGAGTATTAACTGAGGCCGCAGTAAGAGGCGCCAGTGACAGCTTAAAAGGATTAAAAGAAAATGTTGTTGTTGGAAGATTAATACCTGCAGGAACAGGTCTTGATTTTCATAAAGAAAGAAAATTAAATAGGGCGACTATAGAAGATAATCTTTCTATTGATAATACAGAAGCAGAATCAAACGAAGACATTATGCAAAAAGAAATGTCAGAAGTTGTATCAGATGATCAGGGGGCTACTGCAGAATAATCCTTGACAGTAGGCCTTGCTGTTTCTACAATCCGCAACACAAAGGAGTTTTGATAAGAAAATAAAAATATGACGACAATTAATCAATTAGTAAGAAAACCCAGAAAAACAAAGAGAGCAAAGAGTACTGTTCCTGCTCTAGAATCATGCCCGCAAAAAAGAGGTGTATGCACTAGGGTGTATACAACAACACCTAAAAAGCCGAACTCAGCTCTAAGGAAAGTTGCAAGAGTAAAGTTAACTAATGGATTTGAGGTCACTAGCTATATAGGCGGTGAAGGTCATAATCTTCAAGAACACTCTGTAGTTTTACTAAGAGGTGGTAGAGTAAAAGATTTACCGGGAGTTAGGTATCATATAGTTAGGGGAAGTCTTGATACCCAAGGAGTTGAAAATAGGAAACAAGGAAGATCTAAATACGGATCAAAAAAAGGAAAAACTAAAAAGTAAATTAATATTATGTCAAGAAGAAGAGAAGTTCCAAAAAGAGAGATATTACCTGACCCAAAATATGGTGATATTCAATTAGCAAAATTTATTAATGCGTTGATGATGCATGGAAAAAAGTCAGTAGCTGAAAACATTATTTATGATGCATTAGATGAGTTGTCAAAAAATAATTCTTCAAAAGATGGGTTAGCAGTATTAAATAAAGCATTAGAAAATGTAAGGCCACAGGTAGAAGTAAAATCAAGAAGAGTAGGTGGCGCAACATACCAAGTTCCAGTTGAAGTAAAAGCTTCTAGGCAAAATACTTTAGCAATGAGATGGCTTATAGATTCAGCAAGAAAAAGAAATGAAAAGTCGATGATGCGAAAACTTGCTGGAGAGATTCAAGATGCTTCTGAAAATAAAGGTGCGGCAATGAAGAAGCGTGAAGATACATTGAAAATGGCTGAAGCAAATAAAGCGTTTTCACATTTCAGGTGGTAACCAAGGAAAAATAATGTCTAGAGAAACTCCATTAGATCGATATCGAAATATTGGCATCATGGCACATATAGATGCTGGGAAAACAACAACATCAGAACGTGTATTATTTTACACAGGTTTATCTCATAAAATTGGTGAAGTTCATGACGGTGCCGCAACTATGGACTGGATGGAGCAAGAACAGGAAAGAGGTATTACAATTACCTCTGCTGCAACAACATGTTTTTGGCAAGGTATGGATAAATCTTTTGAGCAACATAGAATTAATATTATTGACACACCTGGACACGTTGATTTTACAATTGAAGTTGAAAGATCTCTAAAAGTATTAGACGGCGCTTGCGCAGTTTTTTGTGCAGTGGGCGGCGTAGAACCTCAATCTGAAACTGTTTGGAGACAAGCTTCAAAATACAATGTTCCTAGAATGGCATTTGTGAATAAAATGGATAGGTCAGGTGCAGATTTTTTAAGAGTTGTAAATCAAATTAGAGAAAGATTGGGATCAAATGCAGTTCCAATTCAAATACCTATTGGAGCAGAAGATAATTTTCAGGGTGTAGTTGATTTAATTAAAATGAAAGCAATTTTCTGGAATGAGAAAGATATGGGTACTACTTTTGAAGAAAAAGATATTCCAGATGATTTAATTGATACATGTAAAAAATATAGAGAAGAAATGGTTGAATCTGCGGCAGAAGCAAACGAAGACCTAATGGACAAATATCTTAATGATGGTGATTTATCAGAGCAGGATATTCATGAAGGCTTAAGAATTAGAACACTTGCAAATGAAATTGTGCCTGCGTTATGTGGTTCTGCTTTCAAAAATAAAGGTGTACAGGCTATGCTTGACGGAGTGGTTAGATACCTACCCTCCCCACTTGATATCCCTCCTGTAGAAGGAATTGATGAAAATGAAAAAGAAATAAAAAAAGAGGCATCAGATGAAGAAGGCTTCTCTGCTTTAGCTTTTAAAATTGCTACTGATCCATTTGTTGGAACTTTAACATTTTTTAGAGTCTACTCGGGTGTTTTAGAGGCAGGCTCTGCTGTAGTTAATTCTACTAAAGGAAAAAAGGAAAGAGTTGGAAGAATTTTACAGATGCACTCAAATTCAAGAGAAGAAATTAAAGAAGTAAGAGCTGGAGATATTGCTGCCGCTGTTGGCTTAAAAGATGTAACTACTGGAGATACTCTTTGCGATCCCTCAAAATTAGTTACTCTTGAAAGAATGGAGTTTCCTGAGCCTGTAATTGCTGTAGCTGTAGAACCTAAAACAAAAGCGGACCAGGAAAAAATGGGTATAGCTTTACAAAAACTAGCTCAAGAGGATCCGTCATTCCGAGTGAAAACAGATGAAGAGTCTGGCCAAACAATTATTTCTGGAATGGGTGAGTTACATCTAGAAATAATTGTGGATAGAATGAAAAGAGAGTTTTCGGTAGAAGCAAATGTTGGAGCTCCACAAGTTGCTTATCGTGAATGTATAAGAAAACCAATTGATCAAGAAAGTAAATTTGTAAGACAAAGTGGCGGTAGAGGTCAATATGGACATGTCTATTTAAAAATTGAACCACAAGAAGCCGGCAAAGGATATGAATTTGTCAACGAAATTGTTGGTGGAGCTATACCAAAAGAGTATATACCAGCAGTGGATAAAGGCATACAAGAACAAATGTTGAATGGTGTAATTGCAGGCTACCCTGTAGAAGATGTGAAAGTTACATTATACGACGGTTCTTTTCATGATGTTGATTCATCAGAGATGGCATTTAAAATTGCTGGCTCAATGGGATTTAAAGAAGGCGCAAAAAAAGCTGACCCAGCTTTATTAGAGCCAGTCATGAAAGTTGAAGTTGTAACGCCAGAGGATTATATGGGTGATGTAGTTGGTGACTTAAATAGAAGAAGAGGTATAATAGGCGCGATGGAAGATAGCCCAGCAGGAAAAGTTATACGAGGCGAGATACCTTTGAAAGAAATGTTTGGGTATGCGACAGATCTTAGGTCAGCAACTCAAGGAAGAGCAACTTATTCAATGGAATTTTCAAAATATATGGAAGCCCCAAGAAATATTGCAGACGAAATTATAAATAAACACGCGGGATAAGAAATTGGTTAAAAAATCTGAAAACTCAGCAACTCAAAATATAAGAATCAAATTAAAAGCGTTTGATCATAAGTTAATAGACCAATCTGCTGTGGAAATAGTTGAAACAGCTAAAAGAACTGGCGCAAGAGTTAGAGGACCAATCCCATTACCTACAAAAATGGAAAGATTTACAATATTGATATCTCCACATGTAGATAAAGATGCTAGAGATCAATATGAAATAAGAACTCATAAAAGAATTATGGATATTCTAGATCCTACAGATAAGACGGTAGACGCTCTTATGAAACTGGATTTAGCAGCTGGTGTTGACGTACAAATCAAGCTAAATTAAGCTTTTCTCGCTTAATTATTAGTGTATAATCAGCAAACTTACTTAGATAGTCTAGGTTATGTATTGTATTTCCTAGACTTTTTTTATTTTTACATTTAGAAGAGAATTAAATGAATATTGGTTTATTAGGAAAAAAGGTTGGTATGACAAGGGTATTTACAGAAAATGGCCAATCTATACCTGTAACTGTTTTAAAAATTGAAACAAATATAGTTTCAATGATCAAGAGTGCTGAAACTGATGGCTATAACGCATTACAGATAGCAACAAACGAGCAAAAAGAATCAAAATCAAAAAAACCTCATTTAGGGCATTTTAAAAAAAATAATATTGCGCCCCAGAAAAATATCAAAGAATTTCGTATAGATGACACGACTGGCTTTGAATTAGGCCAAAAACTTGAAGCATCGCATTTTGAAGAAGGTACATTTGTAAATGTTAGATCAAGATCGAAAGGTAAGGGTTTTGCTGGAACAATAAAAAGACATAATTTTAAAGGAAAGGATGCAACACACGGAAACTCAATATCACATAGAACGCCAGGCTCAACAGGTCAATGTCAATTCCCAGGAAGAGTTTTTAAAGGAAAAAAAATGGCAGGACAAATGGGTGATGTTATGGTGACAAGAAAGAATTTAGAGATTGTAAAAATAGATCAAGATAAAAAATTGATATTGGTTAAAGGCTCGGTTCCAGGTTTTAAAGGTAGACTTGTTGAGGTAACCCATTCAGCAAAAAGAAAAAAAGGTGATAAATAATGGAAATTAATATTTTGCCAGACAATAAAAAAATAAATTTATCAGATGAATGTTTTGGGGTTGATTATAAAAAAACATTAGTACATCAAGTAATAACTTCATACTTTTCAAACGGAAGAGAAAATATAAGCTCACAAAAAAATAGATCAGCTGTAAGAGGTGGTGGAAAAAAGCCTTGGAGACAAAAAGGCACAGGAAGAGCAAGAGCAGGGACTACTAGAGGACCAATCTGGCGTGGTGGTGGGGTAACATTTGCTTCTGGAAAGAGAAATTATTCGGAGAAAGTTAATAAAAAAATGTACAACGGCGCCATGAGATCTATTATGTCAGAGATGCTTAGAACAGATAGAGTTGTTGCTATAGATAAAATTGAGTTAAAAGAAATAAAAACAAAACATGTAAGTGATTTGCTAAAGAAACATAATTTAAACTCTGTGCTAATAGTTGTGAATAGTATTGATGAAAAAATATTTAAGTCATCGAGAAATATTAAAGACGTTGGAATTGCTACAGTAGATCATCTGGATCCACCACTTATGCTTTCATATAAAAAGATTCTTATTGTAAAAGATGCATTAGAGGGTTTTGAAAAAAGGTTTGGAGTTTAATATGGACATATCAAATTTATCAAAAGTAATATTGATGCCGCATGTATCTGAAAAATCTGTAATGATAGCTGATAATGTTAAACAGCAAACTTTTAAAGTTGCTTCAAATGCAACAAAGAAAGATGTTAAAGAAGCAATAGAAAAATTATTTGAAGTTGAAGTTACTAATGTAAATATTTTAACTGTAACCGGAAAGACTAAAGTTTTTGGTAGAACCAAGGGCAAAAGAAAAAACTATAAAAAAGCATATGTTACATTAAAAGAAGGACAGGATATTGATTTAGGAGGGGCTAGTTAAAATGGCTACTATATTATCAAAACCAACTTCACCGGGAAAAAGATTCACTGTAAGTGTAAAAACTGAAGGTCTTCACAAAGGAAAGCCGTACTCAAAACTAACAGAAAAAAAATCAAAAACTGGTGGAAGAAATAACACTGGAAAAATTACTACAAGACATGTTGGTGGTGGCCACAAGCAAAAATATAGAGTTATAGATTTCAAAAGAAATAAATATGATGTCCCTGGAGTGATAGAAAGACTAGAGTATGATCCAAACAGATCAGCTCACATAATGTTAGTACTTTATAAAGATGGCGAAAGAAGATACATAATTGCACCAAATAAACTAAAAGTTGGTGATGAAATTCTTTCTGGAGATAATGCTCCAATTAAAGTTGGAAATAGCATGCCACTAAGTAAAATTCCTTTAGGAACAAGTATTCATTGTGTAGAAATGAAGCCAAAAAAAGGTGCGCAAATTGCTAGAAGTGCTGGTGCTTCAGTTCAATTGGTAGCGAAAGATGGCCCGTATGCTTTGTTAAGACTGCGCTCAGGACAAATGAGAAAAGTTCCTCAAGAATGTGTAGCAACAATTGGAGAGGTATCAAACCCTGAACATAATTTGGCTAAATTGGGTAAAGCTGGAGCAAAAAGATGGAGGGGTGTAAGACCAACGGTTAGAGGTGTAGCTATGAACCCAGTAGATCATCCGCATGGTGGTGGGGAAGGAAAAACTTCTGGCGGAAGACATCCAGTTTCACCATGGGGAACGCCTACTAAAGGATTTAAAACAAGATCTAACAAAAGAACAGATCATTTAATTATTAAGAAAAGAAAATAGGTAAATAAAGTTATGCCAAGATCACTCAAAAAAGGACCATTTATAGATCATCATCTTATGAAGAAAGTTGATGACGCGGTTAAAAATAATAATAAAAAGCCAATAAAAACATGGTCAAGAAGATCTATGGTTGTTCCTGAAATGGTAGGTTTAACAATAGCTGTTCATAACGGAAAGCAACATATACCGGTTTTAATTTCAGAGAATATGGTAGGACATAAATTAGGTGAGTTTTCAATGACAAGAACATTTAAAGGTCACTCAGGGGATAGAAAGGCAAAATAATGGAAGTTAAAGCAAATTTAAAATATATAAGAGTTTCTCCGCAAAAATGCAGATTAGTCGTGGATACTATTAGAGGCAAAAAAGTGTCAGATGCGCTAGATATACTTCAATATAGCAAGCAAAAAAGTTCTGACATTGTAAAGAAAGTTCTAGAATCGGCAATTGCTAATGCAGAACATAATAATGGAGCAGATATAGATGAATTAAAAGTAAAAACAGTCTACGTTAATGTTGGGCCAACACTTAAGAGATTTAGGGCAAGAGCAAAGGGAAGCGCTAATAGAATTTTGAAGAGATCAAGTCATATAACAATAGGTTTATCAGACGAGTAAATATTATGGGACAAAAAGTACATCCAATAGGTTTTAGATTAGGGGTTTCAGCAGAGCATACTTCAAAGTGGTATGCAGAAGGTAGAGAGTACCCAGAATTTTTATTAAAAGATTTGATGGTTAAAGATTTTTTAAAGAAAAAACTATCACAAGCTTCAGTTAGTAAAATTACAATAGAGAGGCCTACAAAAGCTGCTGAAATTACAATACATACTGCACGCCCTGGAATTGTTATTGGTAAAAAAGGTGAAGATTTAGAAGTCTTGAGAAAAAAAGTAGCGACTATGATGGATTTAAATTTAAATAATGTAAAAATAAATATAGAGGAAATCAGAAAGCCAGAAATTAATGCTCAATTAGTCGCAGAAGGTATAGCATCTCAGTTAGAAAGAAGAATAATGTATAGAAGAGCTATGAAGAGAGCTGTTCAAAATTCAATGAGACTTGGTGTATTAGGAATAAAAGTAAATATCGCTGGCAGACTAAATGGGGCAGAGATTGCAAGATCTGAATGGTACAGGGAAGGAAGAGTTCCTCTTCATACATTAAAAGCAAAAATAGATTACGGATTTGCAGAAGCTATGACAACTTACGGAATTATTGGCATTAAGACTTGGATATATAGTGGCGAAACCGAAGAAGAAACTACACAAGAGAAAAAAGGTTAATTAAAGATGTTGCAACCAAAAAAAACAAAATATCGTAAACAGCAAAAAGGTAAAAATAGAGGCCTTGCGCAAAGAGGATCAAAAGTAAGTTTTGGTGAGTTTGGGTTGAAAGCTACAACACGTGGCAGATTAACAGCACGACAAATTGAAGCAGCTAGAAGAGCGATGACAAGACATATAAAAAGAGGTGGTAAAGTTTGGATTAGAGTATTTCCTGATGTTCCAATAACTAAAAAACCACTAGAAGTAAGGCAGGGTAAAGGTAAAGGAAATGTTGAGTATTGGGTAGCAAAAATACAACCTGGTAAAGTTTTATATGAAATGGAAGGTGTTCAAGAGGATGTCGCTAGGCAAGCTTTTAAATTAGCTGCTGCAAAATTGCCATTTCAGACTCAGTTTGTTGTTAGAACAATAATGTAGGAAAGATAATGTTAGCGAAAGATATTAGAAAAAAAACAATAAAAGAGCTTATTTCATTATTAGATGAGACAAGCTTAGAGCATTTTAAATTAAAAATGCAACTTACAACTGGTCAGCTTCCAACACATCATAAAGTTAAAGAGGCCAGAAAAAATATTGCATTAATTAAAACCATTATTAATGAAAAAAGGTTAGAAGATGGAGCAAAATAAAAAAATTAGAACACTAACGGGAACCGTTGTTAGTGACAAAATGAATAAAACTGTTGTTGTGCTTTTTGAGAGAAAAGTTAAGCACTCAAAGTATGGAAAATATATTAAAAAATCAACAAAATATAAAGTTCATGATGAAGATAATAAATGTAAAGTTGGAGATATAGTCTCAATAACTGAAGTAAGGCCAATATCTAAAGATAAATCATGGAAATTAGTTGAAGTTTTGGGAAGCAAGGAGAGTTGAAGTGATACAAGTGCAAACAGTTTTAACTGCGGCAGATAATAGTGGAGCTAAAAAAATCCAATGCATAAAAGTGCTTGGAGGATCAAAGCGAAGATATGCGCGAATTGGAGACATAATAAAAATTAGTGTTCAAACAGCTATACCTAGAGGCAAAGTTAAAAAAGGCGAGGTGTTAAATGCTGTGGTTGTTAGAACAGCTAAAGGAGTTAGAAGAGATGACGGATCATTAATAAAATTTGACTCAAATGCTGCAGTTTTACTTAACGCGCAATTGCAACCAATTGGAACTAGAATATTTGGCCCTGTTACTAGAGAGTTACGTACAGAAAAATTTATGAAAATAATATCATTAGCCCCAGAAGTTTTATAGGAAGATTTAAGATGAACAGAATAAAAAAAGGCGATCAAGTTTATATTATATCTGGAAAGGATAAAGGAAAACTTGGAAATGTTTCGCAAATAATAAATGAAGAAAGGATTTTAGTAGATGGAATTAATCTAGCTAAAAAACATGTTAAACCAAATCCAAATAAAAACGAAACAGGTGGAGTAATTGAAAAAGAAATGCCAATACATACCTCAAACGTAATGATATATAACGCTAAAACAAAAAAGCCTGATAGAGTTGGAATTTTAAAATTAAAGAACAATAAAAAAGTAAGAATTTACAAGTCAACTGGGGAACAAATTGATTTATGAGTAGCAGACTACAGAAAATCTATAATGAAGAAATAAAAAATAATCTGCAAAAAAAAATGCAGTATAAGTCTTCTATGGAAGTGCCAAAAATTACTAAAGTTACTATAAATGTTGGCTTAGGTGAAGCTGTGAAAGATAAAAAAGTAGTAGAAGCAGCATTACAAGATATAGAAAAGATATCTGGCCAAAAGCCAGTTATAACAAAAGCAAAAAAATCAATTGCTGCATTTAGTTTAAGAGAAGGAATGCCAATAGGGTGTAAAGTAACATTAAGAAAAGATAAGATGTACGAATTTTTAGACCGATTAATATCTGTAGCAATTCCAAGGATAAGGGATTTTAGGGGCTTTTCAAAAAAATCTTTTGATGGTCGTGGAAATTATACACTAGGAATAAAAGAGCAAATTATATTCCCAGAAATTGATTATGAAAAAATTGATAGTTTAAGGGGTTTAGATATAGCAATTACAACATCTGCAAAAAATAATGATGAAGCTATGTTATTACTAGAAGAATTTAACTTTCCCTTTAGGAGATAAAAATGGCAAAAAGGTCAATGGTAGAAAGAGAAAAGAAAAGAATTAAATTAAGTAAAAAATTATTTTCTAAAAGAAAAGAATTAAAAGATATTTTAAAAAGTGATGGCGCATCAATTGAAGATAAACTTGCAGCATCAGAAAAATTACAAAAACTACCTCGCGATTCTAGTTTATGCAGAGTTACAAACAGATGCGCAATTACAGGGAGACCAAAAGGATATTATAGAAAATTTGGTCTTGGAAGAATAAAAGTTAGGGAAGCCGCCATGAGAGGCGATATCCCAGGTTTAGTTAAGGCAAGTTGGTAAAGGAAATTAATTATGAGTATGAGTGATCCAATAGCTGCGATGCTAACAATTATTAGAAACGGGCAAATGGTGAATAAAACTTTTGTTTGTACAGATATGTCAAAAATTAAAGAATCGATACTTTCTGTTCTTAAGCAAGAAGGATATATATTAGATTATGAGGTTAAGGACGTAGAAAATAATAAAAAAAGATTAAAAATTAAACTTAAATATTTTCAGGGAAAACCTGTTATAAGTAATATCACTAGGGTAAGTAAACCTAGTTTAAGAATATATAAAAATAAAAATGAATTGCCAAAAATACTAGGCGGACTTGGTGTAGCAATTGTTTCAACTTCTAAAGGAGTGATGACAGCTGACTCAGCAAAAAGTCAAAATTGCGGCGGCGAAATACTTTGTACAGTGGAGTAATAAATTGTCAAGAATAGCTAAACAACCAGTAGAAATACCAAATGGCGTTGAAATAAATGTAAGTGACCAAGTAGTTTCATTTAAGGGACCTAAAGGTGAAATAACATTAGATGTTAATCCTGGTGTAAAAATTAACAAGGAAGAAAAAGAAATTAAAGTTGAAATTATAGATGATGTTGCAATAGCAGGAACAATGAGAGCGTTAATTTATAATAATGTTATTGGTGTCAGTCAAGGATATGAAAAAAAATTAAATTTGGTTGGTGTTGGTTACAAAGCAGAGGTAAAAAATAAAGCATTACACTTATCTTTAGGTTTTTCTCACCCAGTCATATATGAATATGATTCTGATATTGATATTACTACACCAGCTCCAACAGAGGTGGTTATAAAAGGTATTAACAAACAAAAAGTTGGTCAGGTAGCTGCTGAAATTAGAGCATTTAGACCACCAGAACCTTACAAAGGTAAGGGCGTTAAATATAGCGATGAAAATATTATAAGAAAAGAGGCTAAAAAGAAATAATAATGAAAAATAAATTAGCAAGATTAAGATCTGCAAGGAAAATTAGAAGTAAATTGCTATCAGGTGATAGACACAGATTAACTGTTCACAAAACAGCTATGCATACATATGCTCAATTATTATCACCGCGCGGAGAAATTATTATATCTGCAAGTACATTAGAAAAAAGTCTTGTTAAAAGTAAAGTGCATACAGGAAATATAGAGACGGCAAAAATTATAGGTAAAGCAATAGCTGAAAGAGCTATTAAAAAAAATATTTCCGAGGTTGCATTTGATAGAAGTGGTTTTAATTATCACGGTAGAATAAAAGCTCTTGCTGATTCTGCAAGAGAAAATGGTTTAAAATTTTAATAGAGAAAAAATATGTCAACAAATATAGACAAATACCAAGGCAGCGAGGAACTTTTAGAGAAGTTAGTTAAGGTTAATCGTGTTTCTAAAGTTGTAAAAGGCGGAAGACAATTTGGATTTACTGCATTAACTGTTATTGGTGATGGTAATGGAAAAATAGGATATGGATATGGTAAAGCAAAAGAAGTCCCGTTAGCAATTCAAAAAGCAATGGAGAAAGCTAGAAGAGATATGACTAAAATACCTATTATAAATGGTACATTACATTATCCATTAGTTGGAAGACATGGTGCAGCGAGAGTTTATATGCAACCAGCATCTGAGGGTACAGGAATTATCGCAGGTGGAGCAATGAGAGCTGTATTTGAAGTTTTAGGTATTCATAACGTATTAGCAAAATGTATTGGAACAACAAATCCAATAAATGTTGTAAAGGCTACCATTAACGGATTAAGGTCTGTGGAGTCTCCTCAGCATGTATCAAATAAAAGAGGTAAGTCAATAGAGCATATTTTGGGTGTAGAAAATGTCAAAGATTAAATTAACATTAATAAAAAGTTTAAGCGGAAGACTTAAAGCGCATCAAGCATGCGCAAAAGGCCTAGGTATAAAAAAAATTCATAAAACGATAGAAGTCAATGATACGCCAGAAAATAGAGGAATGATTAATAAAATAAATTATTTATTAAAAGTAGAGAAGTAATTATGGAATTAAATACTATAGCTCCAGAAGTAAAAAAGAAAACTGCCAAAAGAGTTGGTAGAGGAATTGGTAGTGGAACAGGAAAAACTTCAGGAAGAGGACATAAAGGTCAAAAATCTAGAGCTGGTGGTTACCACAAAGTTGGATTTGAAGGCGGGCAAATGCCTTTGCAAAGAAGATTGCCTAAAGTTGGCTTTACATCAAGAAAAAATGATGTCGCTAGAGTTAGGCTTGGGGAACTAGAATTTAAGGGAAATGAAAAAATCACTATTGAGCTATTAAAAGAAAAAAAAATAGTTTCTAAAAAAATGAAAAAAGTTAAAGTATTTCTCTCTGGAGAATTAAAAACAAAAGTCAGTTTAGAAGGAATAATGGTTACAAAAGGTGTAAAAAAAGTTATTGAAGAATTAGGTGGAAAAATAATAGATTAAATATGGAAGAATTAAGAAAAAGATTATTTTTTGTTTTTGGTGCAATTCTTGTTTATAGAATAGGTACTTATATTCCTGTTCCAGGAATAAACCCTGCAGCACTCGCATCTTTTTTTGAACAACAAAGTGGAACGATAATAGATATGTTTAATATGTTTTCAGGTGGAGCACTAGAAAGATTTAGTATTCTCGCACTTGGAATAATGCCTTATATTTCAGCTTCAATTATAATGCAATTAATGTCTGCAACTATGCCTGCATTAAAGGAAATTAAAAAAGAAGGCGAATCTGGAAGAAAGAAAATAACACAATACACAAGATTTGGAACGTTAGGGTTAGCTACTTTACAGGCAGGAGGTGTTGCTGTTGCGTTACAAGCTCAAGGCATATCTTTATATAGTGGTTCTGGGTTCATATTCTCAACTATAATTACATTGGTAACCGGAACAATGTTTCTTATGTGGCTTGGAGAACAAATTTCTGAAAAAGGTATCGGAAACGGTATATCAATAATTATTTTTATAAGTATTGTATCTGGCTTACCAACAGCAGTAGGTGGAACACTAGAACTTGCTAGTACAGGAGAATTAAATTCGGCACTAGTAGTTATGATTTTGGTTTTAGCTATTGCAGTAACTGCATTTGTTGTTTTTGTAGAAAGAGGACAAAGAAAAATTACGGTGAATTACGCAAGAAGACAGCAAGGTAGAAAAATGGTGCAAGCACAATCAAGTTATTTGCCATTAAAATTAAATATGGCAGGAGTCATACCTCCAATTTTTGCATCAAGTATTATTTTATTTCCTTCTACATTAGGACAATGGGCAGGTTCTGCTGAAAATATGAGTTGGTTAAAAGATATTTCATCAACTTTAGCTCCAGGACAACCTTTATATGTTACTTTTTATGCTGCTGCAATTATATTCTTTTGTTTTTTTTACACAGCTTTAGTTTATGATTCAAGAGAAACATCTGAGAATCTGAAGAAGTCGGGAGCATCAATTCCAGGAGTAAGACCTGGTGAGCAAACATCAAAATATATTGATAGTGTCCTTACAAGATTAACTGCAGTTGGCGCAATATATATTACTTTAGTTTGTTTGCTGCCTGAGTTTTTAATAATAGGTTTAAATGTTCCATTTTATTTTGGGGGCACATCGCTATTAATTATTGTTGTAGTTATTATGGATTTTATAGGCCAACTACAATCACATATGATGAATTATCAATATGGAAGTTTAATGAAAAAATCAAATTTACAGGGCTATAGAAGATGAAAGTAAGAGCATCAGTTAAAAAGATATGCAGAAATTGTAAAATAATTCGAAGAAATGGGGTTATAAGAGTAATTTGTGTTAATCCAAGACATAAACAGAGACAAGGATAAAATGATTGAAGATATCAACCATATTGTTAGAATACATAACATTTTTTAGGAAAAATAATGGCTAGAATTGCAGGAATAAACGTTTCAGATAACAAGCATACAGTAATAGCTTTGCAAGCTATTTATGGCATTGGACCAACAAGAGCAAAACAAATTTGTTTAGAATCAAATATAAATCCCTCAGTAAAAATTAAAGAATTAACAGAACAAGAGATAGAGACTCTTAGAACCCAAGTAGGAAAATACAATATAGAAGGTGATTTAAGAAGAGAGGTTACTTTAAATATTAAAAGATTAATGGATCTTGGTACATATAGAGGTATAAGGCATAGAAAAGGACTGCCTTTGAGAGGGCAAAAAACAAAAAATAATTCAAGAACAAGAAAAGGGCCTAGAAAGGCAATAAGGAAATAACCAGGAATATAAATGGCTAAAACAAATGTAAAAAATAAAAAGAAAGTAAAAAAAGTTGTAACAGACGGAATTGCTGTTATAAATTCTACTTTCAATAATACAATTATTACAATCACAGATAGACAAGGCAATACATTGTGCTGGGCTACAGCGGGCGGGTCTGGTTTTAGAGGATCAAGAAAAAGCACACCGTTTGCAGCTCAAGTAGCTGCAGAAAAAGCTGGCAATCAGGCAAAAGAATACGGTTTAAAAAGTTTAATGGTCTTGGTTAAAGGACCAGGACCCGGAAGAGAGTCTGCTGTAAGGGCATTAAATAACATTGGTTATAAAATCACCGATATAAATGATGTTACACCAATTCCGCATAATGGGTGTAGACCACCTAAAAAGAGGAGAGTATAAAAAGTGGCAAGATATATAGGACCAAAATGCAAATTAATGAGAAGAGAAGGATCCGATCTTCTTCTTAAGAGTAAAAGTAGAGCTTTGGACTCAAAGTGTAAAATTGATACTCAACCAGGACAGCATGCCGATAAAAAACCAAGATTATCAGACTACGGTTTACAACTTAGGGAAAAGCAAAAATTAAAAAGAATTTATGGTGTCCTAGAAAAACAATTTAGACTTTATTATAAAAAAGCTGCGAGACAAAGTGGCTCAACAGGTGAGAATTTATTAAAATTGTTAGAATGCAGACTAGATAATGTCGTATATAGAATGGGGTTTGGATCTACTAGAGCAGAAGCCAGACAACTTGTAAGTCATAAATCTATTCTAGTTAACGGGTCTATTGTAAATATTGCATCATATCAAGTGTCTAAAGATGATCTTATATCTGTAAAGGAAAAATCAAAGAATCAGCTTAGAATAAAAGATTCTTTGGCTTTAAGTGATCAATTAGGGGAAATTTCTTCATGGTTAACTGTGGATAGTAAAAAAATGGAAGGTACTTTCAAAGCTATTCCAGAAAGGATGGATTTGCCTTCTGATATAAATGAATCATTAGTTGTTGAATTATATTCTAAATAAAAGAGGTATCTTATTGTGTCAAATTTTAATAATTTATTAAAGCCAAGAATCGTAAATATAGAAGATGTGTCTCTCAATAATACAAGAGTTACTTTAGAGCCTCTAGAAAGAGGCTTTGGACATACCTTAGGCAGTGCATTACGTAGGATTATGCTTTCATCTATTGTTGGATCTTCGGTAACGGAAGTTACTATAGAAGGAGTTCAGCATGAGTATAGTACTATAGAAGGTGTACAAGAAGATGTTATTGATATAATGCTAAATCTAAAAGGTGTTTCGTTCAAAATGAATGGAAATAGCAATGCATCACTACATATTTCTAAAAGTGAAGTTGGGCCTGTCAAGGCTAGTGATATTGAGCTAAAAGGCGATATAGAAGTAGTTAACCCTGAACATGTTATCGCAAATATCACAACAAAAGGTTCATCTATTAATATGCAAATTGAAGTTAGTGAGGGCATTGGATACTCGTCTGCCAACCAAAGAAAGGATGACCCAAATAGAAAAGTTGGTTCTCTATTAATAGACGCAAGCTATAGTCCAATTAAAAAGGTTTCTTATAAGGTTGACTCTGCTCGTGTAGAACAGAGAACAGATTTGGATAAATTAATTATTGAGTTAGAAACAGATGGAACAATTGATCCAGAAGAATGCATTAGAGAAGCTGCAACTATATTACATGATCAGGTGTCTGTCTTTGTTGATCTTAAGGCGATTGAAGAAACAGTTCAGCAAACAGAAGAGGCAGAAATTGATCCTAATTTATTAAGACCAGTAGATGATCTTGAGCTAACTGTTAGATCTGCTAATTGTTTAAAAGCAGAGAATGTATATTATATTGGCGACTTAATCCAAAGAAGTGAAAATGAACTTCTAAAAACACCAAATTTAGGAAAGAAATCACTTACAGAAATTAAAGATATATTAGGGACATATGGTTTAACATTAGGCATGAAATTAGATAATTGGCCTCCAAGTAATCTGCAAGAACAAGATAATAAAATAAAAAAGTTTTAGGAGAAAAAAGTGAGACACAAATATTCAGGCAGGAAGTTAAATAGGACATCTTCACACAGGGAAGCTATGTTTAAGAATATGATGGCGTCTTTAATAGAGCATGAAGAAATAAAAACTACATTACCTAAAGCTAAAGAACTAAGAGGTTTTGTGGAAAGACTTATAACAATATCGAAAGTAGATACTGTAGCTAAAAGAAGAATTGTATTTTCAAGAATAAGATCAAAGCAGGCTGTATCAAAATTATTTGAAGATATTGGTCCAAGATTTAAACAAAGACCTGGTGGATATACAAGGGTCCTTAAATGTGGTTACCGTCCTGGGGATAAAGCACCTATGGCTATTATTCAATTAGTTGATAAAAAAGAAGATATTAAAGAGGAATCAAAGTAAATCTTTTAAATACTTACCTGTATAAGATTTTTTTAAAGTCGCTATTTTTTCAGGACTACCCTCACCAATAATTTTCCCACCTTTTACACCTCCGTCAGGACCCATATCAATAATCCAATCTACGGTTTTAATTACATCAAGATTGTGCTCAATAATAATAATTGTATTACCTTTATCTCTTAATTTATGAATTATTTTTAGTAGCTGGTTAACATCGTGAAAATGCAGCCCTGTAGTTGGCTCATCAAAAATATATAGAGTTTTCCCTGTATCTTTCTTTGATAATTCCTTTGCTAGTTTTACTCTTTGAGCTTCACCACCAGACAGGGTAGTAGCATTTTGACCAACAGTAATATATGAAAGACCAACATCTACTAATGTTTTCAATTTTCTTTTTATTGTTGGGACACTGTCAAAGAAAGTGTAAGCTTCTTCAACAGTCATATCTAATACTTCAGATATGTTTTTATTTTTATATAAAACTTCTAGAGTGGCATTATTATATCTCTTTCCTTTACAGATATCACATTGAACATAAACATCTGGAAGAAAATGCATCTCTACTTTTATAACGCCATCACCATGACATGACTCACATCTTCCGCCTTTAACATTAAAACTAAATCTTCCAGGGGTGTATCCTCTAGAACGTGCTTCTTTTGTTGAAGCAAGCAAATCTCTAATCAATGTAAATAGACCAGTATATGTAGCAGGATTTGAACGTGGTGTCCTTCCGATTGGACTTTGATTAATTTCAATAATCTTATCAAATTCCTCCCAACCTTTAATATTTTTAACATGCCCAACTGTATGACTATTTTTATTGATCTTATTACTAAGATATTTATAAAGTGTTTCATTTACTAAGGTTGATTTTCCAGAGCCTGAAACTCCAGTAACACAAGTAATTAATCCCAAAGGAATATCAATATTAATATTTTTTAGGTTATTTGAATTTGCACCTTGTATACTCACATATTTTCCATTTGGCTTATGTCTTTTTTCTGGAACTATTATTTTTTTGCTTCCAGATATATACATTCCGGTTATTGATTTTTTATTTTTTTCAATATCACATGGCGTACCTTCAGCTATTATCTCTCCGCCATAAAAACCAGCACCAGGACCAATATCAATAACATGATCTGCAGCTTTAATTGTACACTCATCATGTTCAACTACTATAACTGTATTGCCCAAATCTCTTAAATTGCACAGCGTTTCTATTAACTTGTCATTATCTTTTTGATGTAACCCAATAGACGGTTCATCAAGTATATAGGTAACACCTACTAAGCCGGCACCAATCTGACTTGCTAAACGAATCCTTTGATTTTCACCACCTGATAATGTCTCAGCACTTCTATCAAGACTCAGGTAATTTAAACCAACATTATTCAAAAAACCTAGTCTTGAAATTATTTCCGCAACGAGCTTTTCAGAAATTTTTCTTTTCCTTCCATCTAATTCAAGTTTTTTGAAAAATTTCAAAGAATCTTCGATTGGCATTTCTGATATTTCTGCAATATTTTCATTGCCAACAAAAACATTTAATGCTGCTTCACATAGTCTTGTGCCTCCACAAGCGTCACATATTTGTTTAGACAGGTATTTATTAAGCTCCTCTCTTACGAAACTCGATTCAGTATTGTTATATCTTCTTTCAAAATTATTAATTACACCCTCAAAAGGCTGATGATTTGAAGTTTTTTTGCCACTATTATTATAATATGTAAATTTTATTTCCTCTTTACCGGTCCCATAAAGAATAATATTTCTTACTTTTTTGCTAAGTGAGCCAAATGGTTTTTCAACATCAAAATTATAATGATGCGAAAGTGACTTAATGATTTGGTAATAAAATTCATTCCTTTTATCCCATCCTTTTATTGCACCATTTGATAGGCTTAAATCACCCTTTACAATCTTATGTTCATCAAAAAATAAATTTACTCCAAGTCCATCACATTCTTTACAAGCTCCTACTGGGCTGTTAAACGAAAAAAGCCTTGGTTCAAGTTCATCAATACTGTACCCACACTGTGGACAAGCAAATTTTGAAGAATAATTTTCATTTTGATCTTTGTCTTTTGAATATATCGTTACTAAATCAGTTTTGTAATTAAGAGCAGTTTCAATTGATTCTGTAATCCTAATTTTTGAACCTTCATTTACTTTTAATCTATCAATAACAAGTTCTAGAGTATTATTTTTTTTTGGATCAATCTTTGGAATTTCATTAATATTGTAAATTACATTATTCAACCTTACTCTTAAAAAACCTTTTGATCTTATATCATCAATAATATTCTTATGCTCACCTTTTCTTTTCTGAACCAAGGGAGTTAATATTATTATTGATTCATTTTCATCATATTTAATAAATAGATCATCTACTATTTCGGATGCTGACTTTCCTTCTAAACTTTCTTTATGTATTGGGCAAAGTGGAGTTCCACCCCTAGCGAACAACAATCTAAGGTAATCATGAATTTCGGTAACTGTCCCGACAGTTGATCTTGGATTATGTGAAGTTGTCTTTTGTTCAATAGAGATAGCTGGCGATAAACCATCAATATGATCAACCTCTGGTCTCTCCATTCTTGTTAAAAATTGTCTTGCATAGGCCGAAAGTGACTCTACATATCTTCTTTGTCCTTCTGCAAAAATAGTATCGAATGCTAAAGTTGACTTGCCTGATCCCGACAAACCAGTTATGACAATAAGCTTATCTCTAGGTATAACTAGGTCAATATTTTTTAAATTGTGGCTTCTAGCACCCTTAATTACTATATTCTGCATCTACATATGATATTATTAGAATCAACTCAATAGAATATATCTACTGAAATAAAAGGTATAGTATTAATTTCAAATATATGAATAATGTATACATTATAATTAAAAGGAGTACAACAATATGGCTGGCGTAAATAAAGTGATAATCTTAGGTAGACTTGGTGCTGATCCAGATTTAAGATCTTCACCATCAGGCGTCACATCATGTAACTTAAGTATTGCAACTTCGCAAAATTGGACTGATAAATCATCTGGAGAAAAAAAAGAAAAAACTGAGTGGCATAGAGTCGTTTTTTTTGGTAGATCAGCAGAAATTATTGATCAATATGTGAAAAAAGGTCAAGAATTATATATTGAGGGAAGTTTATCAACAAGCAAATATGAAAAAGATGGTATTGAAAGGTATACAACAAATATTATTGGATCTTCATTTAACTTTATAAGTGGATCTGGACCTACAGCTAACTCTTCAAATTCACAGCAATTTAACGATGACATCAATCAAGATACAAACAATAACGCTTCAGATAAAGTTGCCAAGGATGAGTTTGATGATGATATACCATTCTAAGTAAAAAATACTTAAAAGATCAATGCTATTTTTTATATTTTTTATAACAATAACTACATCATTCCTTATTGCTTATGTATTAGAAAAATTTTTTTTGAAAAAAAAATTATTTATTGATAAACCGAGCTTAAGAAAAACACACAAACACCCAGTACCCACTGCTGGCGGCATATCTATTCTATTTTCTTTTTTAGTGTTTGTTTTTTTGTTAAATAATTTTTATGAATTTGATATTAATTTGTTAAATATTTTAGCGATAGCTATACTACCCATAATGATTGTTGGGCTCATAGATGATTATAATGAAATAAATATATATATAAGATTATTTGCGCAATTTTTTTCTGCAGCACTAATTATTTATTTTTTTCAAATAAAAAATAATGCGTTAGACGTTAACATATATACACAGACATCATATATTATTATTATTATATCCATAATTTTATCAGTTTGGTTGATGAATCTTTTTAATTTTATGGATGGTATAGATGGCTATACCGCTTCACAGAGTGTATTTGTTTCATTTTCTGCATCTATTGTTGCTTATATTAATAGCCCAGAAAATTTTCTTTTTATTATTTTATTAGGCCTTGGTTTTTCAAATTTAGGTTTTTTATTGAGAAATTGGTATCCTGCGAAAATTTTTATGGGCGATACTGGAAGTGTTTCAATTGGGTGTATTATTGCATTTTTTATATTTTATAGTGCATCTGAATCTTTGATAAGCATTTATACCTGGTTAATTTTATTATCTATATTTATAGCAGACTCTACATATACCTTGATTGTTAGGATTGTTACAAAAAAAAATATATTGAAACCACATCTAACTCATGGTTTTCATATATTAACTAAAAACAGAAACTCACAATTATTTACGACAAAAAGCTTGATTATATTAAATACCTTATGGGTTTTACCGATAGCAATTTTATCTAATATATTTATGAATTTTCATATAATTATTACATTTATTGCGTATTTGCCTTTATTGATGTATCTAATTAAAATTGGAGCTGGACTAGAAAATCAAGAAATAAAATGACTAAAAAATATTATATAGAAACTCAAGGCTGTCAAATGAATGAATATGATAGCGATAAAATGAAAGATTTGCTATCAAAAAACTTGGGTTTCAAAAGTACACATATTAAAGAAGAGGCAGACGTTCTAATAGTAAACACATGCTCTATAAGAGAAAAAGCACAAGAAAAAGTTTTTTCATTATTAGGACAATGGAAGAAATTAAAAAATAAAAATCCTGATTTGGTAATAGGTGTTGCAGGATGTGTTGCTTCACAAGAAAGTAACGAGATTTCATCACGCGCACCATATGTAGATATGGTAATTGGACCACAAACAATCCATAGGTTGCCAGAAATGTACAAAAATTCTTTGAACTCAAAAAAAACTTTAGTAGATGTAGAATTTCCATTAATAGAAAAATTTGATAATTTGCCAAAGACAAATAAATCAAAATTTTCTGAATATGTAACAATAATGGAAGGTTGTAGTAAGTATTGTTCTTATTGTGTAGTGCCATACACTAGGGGAACGGAAGTAAGTAGGCCATTAGAAGATATTCTTGAAGAGGTAAACAACTTGGTAGCAAATGGAACAAAGGAAATTGTTTTATTGGGTCAAAATGTTAATGCCTATTATTACGAAGATAATAATGGAGATATAATAAATTTTGGTTTATTGCTATTTTATATTTCAAGGAATAAGGGTATTAAAAGAATAAGATACACAACATCGCATCCTAATAACTTTGATGAACAAATTTTCTTAGCTTATGAAAAAATTCCTCAATTAGTTAGTCACTTGCATCTCCCAATACAAAGTGGTTCAGATAGAATTCTTGCGGCTATGAAGAGAGGATATACAGTTTTAGAGTATAAGTCTGTTATAAAAAAATTAAAAGCAATAAGACCTGACATGACATTTTCATCAGATTTTATAGTTGGATTTCCTGGTGAAACAGAAGATGATTTTAATAAAACTATAGAATTGATAAAAGATATAGAATTTGAACAATCATATAGCTTTATATATAGTAAAAGACCTGGAACACCTGCAGCTTCACTAGATGATGCTACGAGTCATCAAGAAAAAAAAGATAGGTTAAATTTTTTGCAAGAGACAATCAACAATTTATCAAAAGATAGATCAAAAAGCATAATAGGAAAAAAAGTTGAGATTTTAGTAGAATCAGTCTCGTCAAAGCACAGTAATATGATAAATGGTAGAACTACAAACAATAAGATTATAACTGTCCCAGGCAATAAAGATCTTGTTGGAAAACTAATTAATGTACAAGTCAATGAATTAAACAACAAAACATTGAAAGGAGAAATTTTAGAAGTATAGTTTTTATGGATAAGATAGAAATTACATTAGAGCCAGAAGATAATAATAGATTATTAAATTTATGCGGCCCATTAAATACTAATATTAAAGAAATAGAGCTAAGATTTGATGTAGAGATAAATCAAAGAGGTAATTTATTTAATTTTATTGGAAATAAAAAAAATATAGTTATAGCTTCACAAGCTATAAAAGATTTATATTTATCAACCAGTGATGATGAATTATCAATAGAAGTTTTAAGAGAATATTTACATCAACCTAATTTACTGAAGAATGAAAGTAATAAATCTGAAAAAGAACAAGAAATTCAGCTTAAATTCAAAAATTATCAAATAAAAATATCTAATAATAGCCAAAAGAATTTTATTAACTCTATATTTAAAAATGACTTAGTTTTTTCAATTGGCGCAGCTGGATCAGGAAAAACATTTCTTGCAATTGCAGCTGCATTGCATTTTTATGAGAGTAAATCTGTTAACAAAATTGTTCTGGTTAGGCCTGCCGTAGAAGCAGGGGAGAAACTTGGTTATTTACCTGGTGATTTATCTCAAAAAATAGATCCTTATTTAAGACCGATGTATGATGCATTAAATACAATAATGGATACTACGTTATTAAATAAAATGATTGAGCAAAATAGCATAGAAGTTGCCCCATTAGCATATATGCGGGGTAGAACACTTAATAATTCATTTATTATTTTAGATGAAGCTCAGAATGCTACAAAAGAGCAAATGAAGATGTTTTTGACAAGACTAGGAAAAAACTCAAAAGCAGTAATAACTGGTGATATAACACAAATTGATTTACCAAATGCTTTTTCAGGGCTGGTCCATGCCTTACCAATAGTTGAATCGATAAAAGGTGTAAGTATATGTAAATTTTCTAATTCTGATGTCATGAGACATCCGTTAGTAAAGAAAATAATAAAAGCTTATGATGTAAAATCGTAATGATAACTTGCATAATAAATAATAATATAAGTAATGAATTTATACCTAGTAAAAAATTTTTTGAGGATTGGTTAAGCGCAATTGATTATAAAGAGAGTGCTCAGGTAAATATAAAAATTATTACACCAGAAGAAATGAAAAAATTTAATTCTAAATATAGAAATTTAAATAAAATAACAGATACACTTGCTTTTCCATTAGAAAAAATATTAATTGATAATAAAATAATACTTGGTGATATAGCTATGTGTGCAAAAAAAATTAACGATGATGCTGATTTATATAATAAAAATAGAATAGATCGTTGGGCTCACTTATTAATACATAGCACTCTACATCTATTAGGATATTCACATAATAACAAGAATAATCAAAAAATTATGGAAGAAAAAGAAATTAGTATTTTAAGAAAATTTAAAATTTTTAATCCATATGAACTATAAAATATAACATGAATATTATAAAAAAATTTATAATTAATTTTTATGAAAATAATTTAGATAAAAATAAAATTATTAGCCAGCTCAGACGATACCATGAGAAAAAATACATTACTATGGAGTTACTCTCTATGCTACTTGGTGTATTTAAAGTACAAGAAACTCGTGTAAAAGATATAATGATCCCAAGATCAAATATGGTGATTATAAAAAAAAATTCATCTATAGAGGACATACTTCCACTTATTATTAATTCTGCGCACTCAAGATTTCCTGTAATTCTTGAGAATAAGGATGAAGTAGTTGGTATATTGCTAGCAAAAGATCTTTTAAAATATGTAAATAAAAATAGTGATAATTTTAATATTGAAGAGATTATTAGACCAAGTGTAATTATTCCTGAAACAAAAAAACTTAATGTTCTCCTAAGCGAATTTAAATCCGGAAGAAACCATCTTGCTGTAGTTGTAGATGAGTATGGAGGCGTTTCTGGATTAATAACTATAGAAGACGTTCTGGAACAGATCGTTGGCGATATTATAGATGAGCATGATGCAATTCAGAGTAATAATAATATAAAGAAAATAAAAAATTTAATTTATACTGTTGATGGATCAACTACATTAGATGAATTCAATGATTTTTTTAAAAGTTCTTATAAGAGTGATAAATATGACACTATTAGTGGATTATTAATAGAGAATTATAAAGGCTTACCAAAAACACATGATATAATAAAAATTGATAAATTTAAGTTTCAAATAAAAATTTCTGACCAAAGACGAATAAGAAGTATACAGGTTGAGGTAAAAAACTAATTTCGAGGAAAAATGAAATATTTATTGTGCTTTCTTTTAGGTGGTCTTTATACATTATCATTCACCCCATATAATATTAGTGTTTTATCTATAATAAGCATAATACTTTTATTTTTGCTGTTAGATTTAGATAAATTAAAAGAATCAGTTATAAAGGTATTTTTATTTTCATTTTCATATTTTTCAATTGGAACATATTGGCTCGATAATGTAATAAGTTCATATTCAGATACAAATGCAATTTTAGCAATTTTTATAATAATATTTTTTATATTATATTTATCATTATATATTGTTACCCCAGTTTTAATATGTTCTTTACTAAAAAGAGAGCTTTCTCTTAATAAAAATTTTACGTTGATTATATTATCAATATTAATTTCATTATTTGAAATTTTAAGATCTTATATGTTCACAGGGTTTTCATGGAATAATTTTGGTCAATCTGCTTTAAATACTATATTTATTGATTTCTTTCCTGTTATTGGCGTTCATGGTTTAAGTTTTATGATTTTTTTAACATCGTTAATAATAATTAATATAATTAAAATTAATGATTTTAAATTTTTTATTTTTTTAACAATTGTTTCTTTTACATCATATGGTTTAGTAAAAGATAAAAATTGGACATTAGCTAAAAATGAAATAATAAATGTATCAATTATTCAGCCAAATACCGTTAACAAATTATCATATAATAAAAAAGAAATTAATCTAAGAATGAATCAGTTGTATAAGTTATCCTTAGAATCTTTGTCTTCAGATCCTGATATTATATTATGGCCCGAGTCACCCATACCTATTCCTTATAATGATCTAAAAGATAATTATTACGATAAAATTTTAAGTATTTTAGATGATAAAACACATTTGGTTGCCGGTACTTTTTATAAAATTGATAAAAAAATTTTTAATTCACTAATTAGCATTTCAGAGCCACATAATGTTTACCATAAAAATCATCTGGTACCATTTGGAGAGTATCTTCCATATAGAAAATATTTAAATACTTTTTATAGAAGTATTGGTCTTAGTGTATATGATCTTTCAAAAGGTTCTTACATGAGTGCTTTTTTGGTTAACAAATACATCGCGCAACCATTAATTTGTTATGAAAGTATTTTTTCCCAGTCTTCATTAATTATTAATGCTGATGTTGATTTTATCATAAACGTCTCTAATGATGGCTGGTTTGGCAATTCATTAGCTCCATATCAGCATTTAGATGCCCTTAGAATGAGGTCTTTGGAAAATCAGAGGTATTCTATAAGATCAGCAAATAATGGTATTTCTGCTGTTATATCGCCAAAAGGTGACATCATTAAAAATATAGAGTATGAGAAAGAAGGTATTTTAAATGCAAACATAAAACCGCGTAATGGACACACTCCATTATCAAAGTATGGATATGATATTCTTTATGTAATTATGTTTATTTTATTTTTAGTTAGTGCAATTTATTACAATCTTAGGGTTTTTAGACGTTAAAAAATATTTTTTATTGATTTTTAATAATATTAATAAGATTATTTACGTTTTTGGTACAAATACTTGAGTTTCTTAAACTTCTAACTTCGCATAAAGCGCCTCTAAAACCCATATAATCTGGTTTTAATTTAACAAGCTCATCTACATGAGTTTCATTTATAGAGCCAGCGATTCCTGTAAGTAATTTAAAATTCTTTGCAGTTAGTAAAAAGTCATTTATTTCAGAATATGAAATATAATTTAATAGATTTCCAGATTTTTTATCTGAAGTATCTATCATTACACCATAAAATCCTGAATCTTTTAGATTTTTAATATCTTTATGTGATGGTAGAAAAATATCTGCAAAAAAAACAGCTATAAGTTTTTTACAAGATTTAATATCGCACAGGGTTTTAATGTAATTTTTTTCGTAAACCCCAATTTTTATAAAATTAATATTTGTAGACGAAATCTCATCAACATTTTTTTTAATTACTTCTATATTATTTGGTAAATCGCCAACTGTGGAGCTTGTGAGTTTTTTATTATTTACATATTTTACGATATTTTTAATATCAACATTACTTAATCTTCCTAAAGCACCTTTAGATGGGTCTTTAAGATCAATAATATCAATATCAGTTTTTAATAATAATTTTGCTTCTGATAAATCTTTTATACTACCTAGTACTTTTGACATTTTATTTGATAATATCCTTATAGTTATTTATATATTCTATCAGCCAGTTCCAAGCTTCTAACTCAAACTCACCTGCAGTTTTATCTATAGCTATTTGCAAGTACTTTATCTCTTTTTTAATTTTATCGTCATCTATAATTCCTAATCTAGACGCTAAAATACATAATTCAATTACTGCAGCCTTTGCCCTATTAAAACCATAGTACATTCTATGAACTTCTTCATTAACAGGTTCGCATATTATAGTAGGTCTTGTATCATCATGCTCAACATTTTTTACAATAAACTCAGTATGTGATATTGAGTTTTTTATTCTTGCACAATCAACTTTATTAGTTTTTTCAAAATCAATATCCATATATTTTTTTGTAATACATGATGCAAAAATTCTAACATCATCAATATAATTTATTACCCCAGAGTTATTTCTAAGTATATTGTCTAACGAGATTGAAGGTTTAAAAGGTTTTAATTTTAGAATATCATTTTCAATATATACACCAAGAGGAGATACTTTTATTGTATTATTTTCATTCTTGGTTGTTACTATAGTTTCTCTTACGTATATCATTATTCTTCTTCTTTAGTTTTTAATTTTCTCATAGTATGGCCAGCTTTTTTAAATTTCATTAAATCGTCTTCAGATATATCAACAGAGCACCCCCATTTTAATAATTCGTCTTGATCATATCTTTTGCCTAATTGATACGCAATTTCTGCTCTAGCTAGTTCCATTCCTAGATAATAGGCATGACCATCATCATTTTTAATATCTAAATGTTGATAAAATTCTGAAGCATCTTTTTCTGTGAAGAAATTTTTATTATTAAATACATGAATACCATCTTTATTTACATATATTCTATAATTCTTATCTTTTACATTATTCCACATTTCTTTTAGTTCTTTAGTAGAATATGGGAACGGTTTTCTCTCATGAAGATTTAGAAGTTTGTTAGATATATCCTTTGGAGGCATACTATATTTTTTTGTAGAGTACATAATTCTCCTAGCATGATTTCCTTCAATAATTGCTTTATTACAGTGTTCACTTACTTGTGTGCATAATGCATAATTAATATCAAGTTCAGAAGTTATACCAAATAATAAAGCATTCATGCCAGCTGTATCTGCATGTGTTAATTCTGTTAGATTTCCAATACCCATCATAATTTCAACATCAGGGAAATTTTTTCTAAATTTTTGATATCTAACAATTGAATCTGTAAAACCAAAATTAATAGGTTCTAGTATTGAATCAGCAATAAATTGTTTGCCATTTTTTAATAAACTTTCAATCAATTTGTAAAATTTTTTTTCCTCACTTGGATAGTCAGGAATTATTACTGGAATGGCATCAACTTTATCCATAACCCAAATAGTTT
>JAYNQN010000006.1:29662-44815 GCA_038114285.1 Gammaproteobacteria bacterium
GTATAATTTTAATAAATCTTTTTTTTAATAATTTTATAAGTATAACTGCGGTTTATCTTCCATTTAAGTAACTTTCTGGCCTGATCTTGTATCGCAAAAGGAAGACTTAATAAAAAATCTGCCCCAGACTTAGATCCTAAAATTAAATTATCAGGGTCAAGTGAATCTATACTTACAATGAAATTATGATTTTTTAATTCTTGAATTGTTTCTGAAAGATGTGGAAATTTTGTGCTTGGTAGACATCCAATATCAATTATATCGGCACCATCTTTCTTATACATGTATGCCTGTTTAATAATTTCTTCAATGCTCATATTTGGCGCTTCTGTTATTTCACCAATAATTTTTGTATCATATTTGCTTAGATCTAAATTTTTTCCTTGAAGGCCTAAGAAGCTTGGTATATCCTTTAGCTCTTCTGGGCCCCTCACACACTCTTTGCCAAAAAAATCTTCTAGTTCTTCTATATTACCTCTGCATCTACCAGGAATAATGATTTTTGTTGCATTTTTAACTTTATCTATTTTTATTTTTTTAATAATTATTTTTATAGTTGCTAATGCAGCAACATTTACACCAATATCAAGAACTTCATAAGTAAACTTGTTTTTTGAGCTGATATCAGAAAGCACTTTTTCAAGTGATATCTTTGCTAGTTTTCCTGTTAAAAATATTATGTGGTCAGACATATAATACCAATCAAATTTAAATGTATATTTTATTTTGTTTTAGCATAATGTACACTAATAAAAGTTAAATAATATAAATAATCTATATGATAGGTATTTTCGGTGGTAGTTTTGACCCAATTCATTTTGGACACATAAATCCCTTAAATGAGTTGTCTGAGGTATTTGATTTCAAAGAAATTAGATTGATACCAACATATCAATCTCCCGCAAATAAGATTTTTTTTGTTAATGCTCATCACAGATATAATATGGTGTCAATTATCTCATCATCAAGCTCAAATAATTTTGTTGCTGATAATATTGAAATCCTTAACGAAGGAATTTCTTATACGTATGAAACACTTGAAATGATAAGAAAAAAAGTAGAAATTAAAGACATTTGCTTAATAATGGGTTTAGATGCATTTCTTGATATAAAAAATTGGTATAATTATAAAAAGTTAATTAATAATTATAAATTGATAATAATAAATCGACCTAATTATTGTATTGATAATATATCAAACATGGATATTGAGATATTTAAGAAAATCACATATGATAGGAATGAATTTTTAAAAAATGAAAAAAGTATATACTTGTATAAATCTTCAGCACTTGATATATCTTCAACAAAAATTAGAGATGCAATACTTAAAGGTAATAAAACAATTGGACTTATACCTGGTTCTATAATGTCATATATTAAAAGAAATGGTTTATATACGGAAATATTATGAGTAAATCTGACACCAAAAGTATAAAATCTATTGTACAAGAGTCCTTAGATAATTTAAAAACACAGAATGTTGTAATTATAGATGTAAGTAAGAAATCAAATTTTACAGATTATCTAATTATTGGGACAGGGACATCATCAACACATATAAAGTCTATCTCAAATGCTGTTACAGAAAATTTAAAAAAAAATGGCTATGGTGAATTAATACGAGGAGTAGAGTCAAATAGCGAATGGGTCTTGATAGATTTATTTGATATTGTTGTTAATTTAATGTTAAACGAAACTAGAGAATTTTATAGTCTTGAAAAATTATGGTCGTCTGAAAATACTTTTAATTCTGAAACAAATTTGGCTTAATATTTATGCAAATTTTTGTTATTACAATATGTAATAAAAATGACAATTACACAGAACTAATAATAAAAAAATATATATTGTTAATTAAGAAATATTACCAAATTAATTTTATAGATATTAGCTTTCGCGCTAAGAAAATAAAAAAAAATTTATATGAAAATGAGTATGAAAAAGCCGTCTCATTAATAAAGTCTGATTCATATGTAGTAGCTTTAGACGAAAATGGAAAAAATATTGGTTCAAAAATTTTCTCTGAAAAGCTTGGGAAAATCTCTGAAAATTACAAAAATTTATATTTTATTATAGGTGGTCCTGATGGATTAACTGATACAATATTAAAAAAATCAGACATGATCCTATCATTGTCTAGTCTGACTTTCCCACATCAGCTGGCAAAAATGATATTAAGTGAACAAATTTATAGATCAATATGTATAATGAATAATCATCCTTATCATAGGTCATAAAATGAAAATAATTAAATATTTAATAATTATATTGTTAAGTTATGTAGGCATATCATTAATATTAGCGAGGTTATTAATCTCAAACGCAAATATTAATACGTTTTACCTTCAAAGCTTTATTCATGAAAGCAATAACCATAATCTAATAATATCTTCTATAGAGGGTGACTGGCGTGGTATATATCCATCGTTAAAAATACAATTAAAAAACAAAACCGAAAAGAAAAATGTTAGTTATCCAAAATATATTGAATTAAAAGTAAATATTTATAAATCTATAGTATATCTAAAACCAGTAATTAAATCTGTATTCGTAGAAAACATATATTATAAAAATAGCTTAACCAATATCCTAAAAAAAATTGAATTAGATGGAAAAATAAAAAAATATATTATAGAAAATATAGAAATTAAAGACTCAACATTTTCTATAGAGCATGATGGGGAGAATTACAATCTAAAAAGAACAAACATAACTGTAAGAGATAACAAAATATTTACGGAAACATTAGTTGATAAAAATAAAAAACTTATATTAAAGATAAAAAATTTTGAAATTGACAAAAATAATTTAATAAATTTCAATTATCAAATTAAATTGAAAGGCACATTTGATTATAAGATTAAAAATATTTTAAAAAAATACAATATAAATATAAAAAATTCTGATTTACAGTTAAGTGCGAGTGGTATTGTTAAAGGCAACAACTTTGTTAATAATAAATTTAATTTAAATACTAAAAAAAATTCACATATAGAGATTAATAAAAATATTTTTAAAAATATTAATGCGAAATTTATTTTTGAAGGAAATTTTACAAATAAATTAAATTTCGAAATAATTAATTTAAGTTTTATCTCAAAAAATGATAATTTTTATGAAGTAAATAATTTTGCCAGTATTCTAAATTTTAATTCTAATAAAATTAATATTTTTGCTGATTCTATTTTTATAAACACATCAAATATCATAAGTGATTTTAATTTTTTTACTAATGCTGATTTTGATTTTTCAGGCACTATTAATAATTTTAAATTATCTTTGCTTTTAAATAATATAAATAATAATTACTTTTTTTCTGGGAATTTATTAAAATCCAATGTTTCATTTTCAAATGGTTTTATAAAAGGTTTTTCTGGTTATGTGGAATTTGATCCATTAAATACTATATTATCTTTTAACTCTAACGACACTATTATTAGTTATAACTCTGTAATAAGAGAAAATCTTATTTTTGATTCTATAAAAGGGACCATTAACATTAAGAATTATAAGAATCCAAAATTAAATATCACTTCTTTGTTTTTAAAAAATGATGATATTAATATGACTATTTCTGGAAGTATAGATAATGACAAGGATTCAATTAAATTGTATTCAAATATTGATTATGTAGATATGAGAAATATCACAAAGTATATGCCATTATCTTTTATGAAAAATTCTTCATCTCAATGGTTTCAAAAATCTTTTATCGAAGGATATTCTAAAGAAGCACATATCTTGATAAATGGAAATTTAAGTGACTATCCATTTTATGAAAATCTATCAGGTATTTCATTTGCAATTTTTCCTATTTCTAATCTAAACGTTGATTATAAAAAAAATTGGATACCTTTTAAAAATGTAAATGGAAAAGCCTATTTTAATAAAAATAAAGCGTATTTTATTTCTGAAGAAATAAATATATTAGATACCAAGTTAAATAAATCTTCATTATATATAAATGAAGTTAGAAGTCCTGAATTAAGAATAAAAGGAGTTTTGACTGGACCATTTAGTGATTTATTAAAATTTACTAACGAAGCGAAACTTACAAATGTAAGCAAAAACAAAGTGAATAGTATAAATGGAAATAGTGAAACTACATTTAAAATGAAATTAGCATTTAATGGATCAAAAAATAGATACGAAAGTCAAATTAAATTAAAAAATTTGGAATATAAGTTAGACGAAAAAAATAAATTAAGTGATTTAACGGGAACAATAAATTATAAAAATGAAATTTTTTTTACAAATAAAGAAGATTTTATTAAGGGTAAGTACAATCAAACTAAGATAAAATTTAGCTTAAACACAGACGATAAAAAGAACTTTCTAATATCCGGAAAACAAAAAATTAGTTTGCAAGATTACATAGAAAATAAAACTATAAAAAATAGAATAAGCGGAAAATCAGAATGGCATTATTCAATTGTAGTTCCAAGTTTTGAAAGTAAAAATAAAAAAATTAAAATTAGAGCTAGTTCAAATTTATTAGGAAGTAAAATTGAATTTCCTGAGCCATTTAAAAAGGAAAGTAAATTAAAAAATAACCTAATCATAAGTACTTATTATTCAGACAATAATTTTACTGATATTAAAATTAGATATAAAAAAATTGTATCTGAATTTAAGTCACTTAATAACATAACCGGATATATAAACTTTTCTGGTGATGAAATTCAAATCCCAGATAATAAAATTAATCTTGTTGGTAAAATCAAATATTTTGACTTGAGTCAATGGAAAAATATTGGGGATAATAGTGGAGAAAGAGATTATTTAACTCTTTTAAATAAAATTGACTTAAATTTTTTAACTTTTAAAAATGGTGATATTGTATTAGATAATTTTTATGTAAATGGTTTTGATGATAAGAAAAATTTTGTTTTTAATAAAATTATTGTTGATTCTAGTAAAGTAAAAATTATGGCATCAGGGAAAGTTGAACCTAATAATATAACAAATTTTAAAATAAATATTAAATCTAATAATGTTGAAAATCTCTTAAATTATTGGAATTTTAAGCATGGCCTTAGAAAGTCTTCGATTAACTCTAATATTAATATAAGCTGGAAGGGTGGTTTATTTGATTATGAGTTGCAAAAAGTTTATGGCGAATTCACAACAAATATGAAGGAAGGTAGGATAAAAAAAGTTGGTAATAGAGCTATAAGAATTTTTGGTTTATTCAATATGGATCTTTTAGTCAAAAGGTTATCTTTAGATTTCGATGATGTTACTAAAAATGGTTTTTTCTTTAATTCATTGAATGGAAATTTTAGAATAGAAAATGGTGATATATTTACGACTGACATGATTATCAAAGGACCTTCTGCTGAGCTGTTAACAGTGGGTACTACAAATATTATTAATGAAACTTATGATATGCAGGTAATTGCTAGCCCAGAATTTGGCGAAACATTACCAGCAATTGCATTAATTGGCGGCCCAATAACCGCTGCTGCGACATATGCTGCTGAAAAATTAGCAAAAGCTTTTGGAAAAGATATAAATGATTTAATTAAAATTAAATATAAAGTTTCTGGCACTTGGGACGATCCAGTTATAAAAATAATTGATAAAAGAAAAGGGGTTTTAGATGATATCGAGGATTTATTTAAATGAAAGATTTTAAAATAGCATGCGTACAAATTGCTTCTGGACCTAAGATTAAAGCTAACCTGATTGAAGTCAGTAAGTATATTAGTGAAGCAAAAAATAAAGGCGCAAACATTGTGTTATTGCCTGAAAATTTTGCTGTAATGGTAAAAGATGACATTATGTATCTTGATTATCAGGAAAAATTTGGTGATGGCATAATTCAAAACTTTATAAGTGACGAGGCAAAAAAAAATGATATATGGATTATTGCTGGAACAATACCAATAAAATCAAAACAAAAAGATAAAGTTTTATCAAGATGTATTGTTTACAATAATAAAGGTGAGTCTGTATCTTCATATGATAAAATACATTTATTTGATGTGAATCTTTTGGAGACAAACGAAAAGTATAGAGAGTCCGATGTATTTTTAGCAGGAAATACAATAGCGACTGTAGACACACCTTATTGTAAAATTGGTTTAGCAGTATGTTATGATCTAAGATTTCCAGAGTTATTTAGAGAATTATCAAATCAGGATGTTGATCTTATATGTCTTCCTGCAGCATTTACTGCTGTAACTGGTAAAGCACATTGGGAATATTTAATTAAAGCTAGATCAATAGAAAATCTTGTTTACTTTGCAGCAAGTGCACAGGGTGGATACCATGTTAGTGGTCGTGAAACATATGGGCATTCTATAGTTGTAAGTCCATGGGGCGAAACTTTAGATATAATAAAAAATAAGTCTGGAGTAATTGTAAGTAACATTAATTTAAAAAATTTAAAAAATCTAAGAAAGAGTTTTCCATGTTTAGACCATAAAAAACTTTAATTAAATATTATAGGCTTTCGCAAAATATTACCTTTATATAATATTTTTTTATTTTTCAATTTTATGTAATTATTTTCAACTAGTTTTAAAGTATTATAAAAAAGTTTATGTTCTACACTTAAAAGTCTTAAAGCAATCTTTTCTGGTGTATCATTTTTTAAAACAGAAATAGAAGATTGAGCAATAATAGGACCATCATCTATATTTGTTGTAACATAGTGAGTTGTGCATCCATGAATAGTATCATTATTTAAAATAACTTTTTCATGTGTATTTAAGCCTTTATATCTTGGAAGAAGAGAGGGATGTATGTTAATTATATTTCCAAAATATGATTTTATAATTTCATCAGGGATTTTTTTCATATAACCACATAATAATAAGAGTTCTCCTTCTTTTGGATTTAATAAATTTTGGACTGCTCTATTAAACTCCTCTTTATTTGCATATTTTTTTTGATCTATAATAGATACATCAACACCTAAATTTCTAATTTTATTTATACCAACTGCATGTGAATTATTGCATACAACTTTTTTAACTTTAAAATTTAGGTCTTTTTTGATAATGCTTTTTAATATTGATTGAGCATTTGTTCCTCGACCAGAAAAAAGTATACTAATTGAAATCATAATTAAATATTTAAGTACTCAACTTTAGGTTTTCCTTTTTTTTCTATTATAGAACCAATGACTTTTGCCTTTATTTTAATTTTATCTAAATCTTTAATTATATTTGTCGAATCATTTTTATTGGCTATTAAAATCATTCCAATGCCGCAATTAAGTACCTTAAGCATTTCTTCATTATCAATATTTCCTTTCTCTTGTATGTATTTAAATACTTTAGGCATTTTTATTTCTTTAAAATCTACAATAGCACTTTTATTATTTGGTAATATCCTTGGAATATTTTCAGTAAGACCTCCGCCTGTAATATTTGCTATAGCCTTTATTTTTTTATAGTTTTTTATATTAAGAATATCTGTATAAATTTTTGTAGGTTTTATTAGTATAGATCCTAGTGATGTTTCATTTATTTTATCGATCAGTTTAATTTTTCTTTTATCTAACATATGATTAATTAAAGAATATCCGTTAGAATGAAGGCCACTTGAGTTTATGCCAATTATATAGTCGTTTTTATTTTTATTTTTTTTTGGAAGTAAATTCTTTTTTTCTGAAATTCCTACACAAAATCCTGCCATGTCAAAATCATTTTTTTTATATATACCTGGCATTTCTGCAGTTTCGCCACCTATCAAAGAAATATTGCCTAGTTTGCATCCTTTTGAGACTCCTTTTAAAACTTCGTGTGCAATATTAGTTTTAAGATTACTTGTTGCATAGTAGTCTAAAAAAAATAAAGGCTTTGCGCCTTGTGATATTATATCGTTTACACACATAGCCACTAAATCTACTCCTATTTTATCAAGGATATTTAGTTTTAATGCTATTTTTAGCTTTGTACCCACACCATCTGTTCCAGATACTAATACGGGATTTTTATATTTTAATTTTGAAATATCGTATAATGCTCCAAAACCTCCAATAGCTCCCATAACATTATTATCAAAAGTTTTTTTAGCTAACGGTTTTATTTTAGTAATTAATTTATCAGCTTTTTTAATGGATACACCTGATTTTTCGTAAGTAACTTTATGATTTTTATCATTATTTTTTTTTGACATTTATTATCTCAATTTATGTTAATTTTTTTGATATATGTATTAAAATATAAGAATGAATTATATACCAAATATCATAAGTGGTTTAAGAATTTTATTAATACCGTTTTTTGCATATTTTATAATTAATAGTCATTATTCATACGCACTTTATTTTTTTATTGCAATGTGTATTTCTGATGCATTGGACGGATATATCGCAAGATTCTTAAGATGTGAGTCAATTTCTGGAGCTTATCTTGATGCCATAGCTGATAAGTTAATGATAAATGTGTCATTCTTCATATTGTATATAATGGATATTCTTCCGTTTTATATATTTGTAATTGTAGTATTAAGAGATTTTATAATATTTTATGGAATTATATTAAATAACAGTTTTGATGATAGTGTAAGAATAAACCCAATATTTATAAGTAAAGTTAATACGGTAATGCAAATGGTACTTGTGTTGTATTGCTTACTTTTTTTAAATAATATTATTAGCTTAAATTATATACAGGACATTATTAATACTGTAATTTTAACAACAGTATTAAGTGCTATGGAGTATATTTATAATTATATAAATTTATCAAGATTTAAAAATAGTAATAGAAGTATTAGATATTCATCAAACCTATGAACCAATTAATTTTACCATACCAAAAAAATATTAAACATACATTTGATAATTTTTTTACTGATAATAATAACAATATTCAAATTATTGATTGTATAAAAAATATTTACAATCAAAAAAATAATCATATATATATTTGGGGTGACAGGTCATCTGGTAAATCACATTTATTACATTCTGCATGTAATTATTATGGTGAAAAAAATAAAAATTGTGTTTATTTTCCTTTAAATGATTATAAAAATTTTAATTGTGATATTTTTAATGGCTTTGAAGAGTATGATTTAGTCTGTATAGATAATCTAGATAGTATTTACGGTGATAAAGAATGGGAATATAGTTTATTTATTTTATTAAATAGAATTCTTAACGCTGAAAAAAAAATTATTTTTACTTCGTCATTGAGTTTAGCTCTTGATAGAATTCACCTTAAAGATTTGCAATCAAGAATATCCTGGGGTTTAATTTTCATGATAAATAAACCAAATGACGATATTAAAGAAAAAATTCTTAAAAATATTATTTTGGAAAAAGAATATAATATTTCTCTCGATGTTATTAAATATTTGTTAAAAAAAGAAGATCGTGATATTACTTCTCTAATTGATTTAATTCATAAAACAGGTAATTACTCTTTATCAGTAAATAAAAAAATAGGTACGAAAAATTTGAATAATATTATTAAATAGTTTTTTTCTTTTGTTCTCTTACATATAATATTGAACTAGAAAATACTAGTAAGCTTAATAATGAAATTGTTAGCCCTAAAATTAATGTATTTTCATTAGTGATATTTCCTATACCTACAACAAAATATAGTAACATTAAGTATGATGACATTATGTACGTACTGAATTTATTTTTTCTTAACTTTAGCATCACTATTAACAAGGGAATATTGTATATAATTGTGGGTAGTATTCTTGGTATATTTTCAGATGGTGCTATGAAACTATTCCATATAGCTATTATAAATATCATAGCTACTAAAGCGAAATAAACTATATATTCATATATTATAATTTTTTTCATATTTTAATCGTTATTTTTGCAATTCTTTCGCCAAAATTTGTGCATAGTTTAGTTTCACTATTTGATAATATGCCTTCATTATCACCTGAAAAATGTGTTGGGCCATATGGGGTGCCGCCAGTCCTTGTTTCGCTCAAATCTTTTTCACTATAGGGTATACCAGTAATAATCATTCCGTGATGAAGCAATGGAATCATCATTGTAATCAAAGTTGTTTCTTGACCACCATGAATACTCGATGTAGATGTAAATACACCTGCGGGTTTACCACATAATGAGTTATTAAACCACTCTGAAGTGGTTCCATCTAAAAAATGTTTCATTGGGGCGGCCATATTACCAAAATGTGTCGGTGACCCAAGAATAAGTGCATCGCAATTATTTAAATCTTCTTTGGTAGCATATAAAATATTATTATCATTGCCAATATCATTTTTGTTTAAATTTTCAATCTTAGGTAAAGTTCTAAGAATTGCCTCAGCACCGTCAACAGAATTAACACCTCTAGAAATTTTCTCAGCCATTTTTTCTGTTGAGCCATTATTGCTATAATAAATAATAAGTACTTTTTTCTTCATTTAAAATCCTATTGGTAAAAAAATTGACGATACTATACCTTTCGCAGCCTTTTGTATAATTCTTCCTTGTTGTGAAGAAATAATTTTAGCCATGTTTTCTTGGTTATTTATTAGTTTTCCAAATAATCTTTCAAAACTGAGATTTATATTTTTATTATCATCAATGCTATTTGTTTTAATTAATAGTATGTTATTTTCTTTTTCATTACTTAATCTCCATACTAGAGTTTCTATGTTAATTGCAGTATTCATAATTTTTTGCGCATCTAATTTAGGGTCAGTTAAATAAAATTTACGTTTATAATTATATGACGCATTGATCATTCCGTATAGTCCTTTACATATTAAGTAAATTCTATCTCCGTTAAAATCTTTGCTAAATCCTTTTAATATTAAATTAATATTTTCTTGCCCAGTTCTGTCTAATTTGCTTTTATCAACTTCTTTAAAAATATCAATAATTACTGATGAAACTGTGTCAAATTCTTTATTTTTTGAAATGTATTTAGGATTTATTTTGTAAAGTTTGATTATTAAATCTTCTATATAGTTATTTGCGTTTGAAACATGAATTTCTGTAATTATATCAACGTCTGTTTTGGCAATATTTGTAAATACATTATTTTTACATGATGTTAATATAAATATAGATAGTATAATTAATATTTTATTCATTATTATGTTGTAATTTTTTTATATATATCTGAAACTTTTAAAGGAAGTTTATTCACTTGGTTTATTACAGCAAAATTTGATTTCCCATACATATATGGCAAGTAGTCCATTGCTTCTTCGTCAATAGTTATACAATATGTATGTATACCTTGAAACCTAGCCTCAATTAGCGCTTTTTTCGTATCCTCTATTCCATATGTTCCTCTATACCCATCAACATCGTCAGGTTTCCCATCAGATAATGTTATTAACAATTTTGTTTTTGCCTCAACGTTGTTTAAAAGCATTGTTAAATGCCTAATACTTGCCCCCATTCTTGTATAATCCATAGCTTGTATATTGCATATTCTATCTTTTACAGATTTGTCATATTTTTCATTAAAATCTTTTATTTTATAAATTTCACAATGGTTTCGTGTTTTCCCTGAAAAGCCATATATTCCATAAGTATCTCCAAGTATTTCTAATGATTGACATAATAGTACTAAAGATTCTTTCTCCATCTTATTAATCCATCCAGATGTAGAACCACTCATGTCAATCATGAACATTACAGCAACATTTCTTTCCACTTTATTTAATTTTGTAAATAACTTTTCATCAATTTCTTTTCCTTGTTTAAGATCAATATATGCATCGATAAATGCATCTAGATCAATATCATCGCCATAATTTTGTTTTTTTAGCTTTTTCTCGTCCTGTCTTAAAGCTTCAAAAGTTCTGTTAAGATTTCTTAAAAGACCTCTGTGTTTATTTAAAGTTTCTTGTATAAAGTTATTATCAATTCCTTCTATTGTTATTTCATTCAATTTGCACCAATCTTTTCTATATTTTTGAGTAGCATGATCCCATTCGTTATAACAAAAGTCATAGTTTTGATTTTCATAATTATTATTAGTTTCTTCTTCTTCTTCAATATCTGATGTGTATCTACCATCACCTGCTGGTTCTAAGTAGTCTTCAGGAATTTCTCCAAAATCTTGTATTATAGAATCCATTAATTGTTTTATATTATCCGGTGGCTTGATACTACTATCACCAAATTCTAGTGCTACATCATACTCGTTATTATTATCATCATCTTTTGTTATAGAAAATGTTTTTTCTTTACTATTTTCATTTTCATTATTTTCTTTCGGAGCATCCTTAACTTCTCTCCATTGCTCATGAAGTTCTTCTAATGCTTTTTCAAAATTTATTTTATCCTGATTTTTTCTTTCATCAGAAACTGTCGCTACACTTTCAAGTTTAAGATTTCCTGCATATAAAGAATACGGAATTTTATCCAAATCTTTCAAAATTGAATTAATGAGATTTAATGAATCTTTATTCGATGATTTATTATTTGACAAAACATCTATAGCATATGAAAATTCTTTAGATATTAAAGCTAATTTCTTTTTCGGATTGAATCTTTCTAATATTCTTCCAACTCCAGGTAATTCTTTTTTAATTTTTTCATCTAACCTTATTGTTTCGAGAAAGTGATAGGCTTTAATAGCTTTTTCTTTATTCTCGAATATATTAAAATCATTTTTATCAATTCTCCATGTGCCATAATATGTTTGAGCCCATAGATGAATTGCACTTGCCTTTATTAAATTAAAATTTTCTTCTTTTGTCTTCTCTGATGATACTCTCTCAGGAAGATAAACTGTTTCTGTGTCTGTATAAATTTCGTTTCCAATTTCTACTTTTAACGGTCTTCCGTTAAGACCAGTTAATAATGATTCAATAGTTTTTGAAAATTCAGAAAAATCTATACTTGTTGGAGTTCCGTTTAATTTTCCAGCATATAATATTACACTGTCCATTAGTTTTATAGATTTTTCTATTCCATCTTTTTTATAACAATCTATAATTTCATAAACCCAATCACTCCAATTTGATTCTTCTATATGTTTAAGAGATTCAATGCCATGATGACAAAATTTATAAGCAAGATCCATATTGGTGTCGCAGATATCTCCAACAGTATCTATAAATCTTTCTTGATCTTGCATACTAAATAAGCACAAATCTTTAGCTGGTTCTATCACGCCTTTTTGTGAAGATAAAATTGGTTCCAAATGAAGCTCAAGTTTCATTTGTATTTGTCTTTCAGCCATCCCACCATATTTTGCCGAGGCTTTTAGCTTAGGACCTCTATTTGTCCTAGCTTTGATTCCTTTGCCTTTTCTGTGTTTTTCTATTGCTTTATCCCAAAAACTTTTCATAAAAAATCTATTTAACCTATAATATGATTTGGATAGAAATATATTGTTTGCTTTTTCATATAATATGCCAATTAATAAAGAGAAGATATTAAAAAATATAAGTTTAATTCTATTGGATAAGGGATTAAAACTTTCAATATGCGAATCTTGTACAGGTGGATTGATATCAAAAATTTGTACAGACTATAAAGGTAGTTCTGTATGGTTCACAGGAGGTGTAGTTTCATACAGCGATAGTTTAAAAGAAATTATTGGTGTAAAAAAAAGTACATTAATTGATAACGGTGCTGTAAGCGAAAATACTGCTAAAGAAATGTCATTAGCAGTACTAAATTTCACAAAATCGGATGTATGCTTGAGCGTTACTGGCATCGCTGGGCCCACTGGTGGAACTAAAGAAAAACCAGTTGGTACTGTCTACTTTTCATTTGTTGATAAAAATGGTTTTTATCAAAAATATAAATACCTTTTCAAAGGCTCAAGAGATGATATTAGGCGCTCAGCTGCTGAACAGGGTATCCAAATAATCCTTGATTGTATGACTATTATTAAGACACAATAAGGTAAATGTGTAATAATTTATTTTAACTCAAATATAGGAATTAAATATGTCTGACGAAAGAATAGAATCTTTGAAAGCAGCAATAGGTCAAATAGAAAGACAATTTGGAAAAGGAGCTGTTATGCGTTTGGGTGATGATGGCCCTAAAGAAAAGATTGAGGCAATATCGACTGGCTCTTTAACACTTGACCAAGCTTTAGGTATAGGAGGCCTGCCAAAAGGAAGAGTTGTAGAAATATATGGTCCTGAATCTTCTGGTAAAACTACATTAACACTTCAGGTTATAGCTGAGTGTCAAAAACTTGGAGGTACAGCGGCATTTATTGACGCAGAACATGCTTTAGATCCTGAATATGCGGAAAAAATTGGAGTAAATACAGATAATTTATTGCTTTCACAACCAGATACTGGAGAGCAGGCTCTTGAAATTACTGATATGTTAATTAGTTCTAGCGCTATAGATATAATTGTAATTGACTCTGTAGCAGCACTAACTCCAAGAGCTGAAATAGAAGGTGAAATGGGGTCTAGCCATATGGGATTGCAGGCAAGATTAATGTCTCAAGCTTTAAGAAAACTTACTGGAACAATCAAAAAATCAAACACTTTAGTAATTTTTATCAATCAAATAAGACTTAAAATTGGTGTAATGTTTGGCAATCCAGAAACAACAACAGGTGGAAATGCACTTAAATTTTATTCTTCAGTTAGACTTGATATTAGAAGAACAGGAGCAATTAAAAAAGGTGATGAAATATTAGGAAATGAAACGAGAGTAAAAGTTGTAAAAAATAAAGTAGCACCGCCATTTAAAGTCGCAGAATTTGAAATAAGATACGGCGAAGGAATATGTAAAGTTGCCGAGATTATAGATCTAGGTGTTGAACACAAAATTGTCGAAAAGGCTGGCTCATGGTATAGCTTTGATGGAAATAAGATTGGTCAAGGAAAAGATAATGCAATGAGTTTTTTGAAAGATAATCCTGAAACTTTAAAAAATATTGAAGATCAATTATATGAAATAATTTTACCAAAAAACAAAGAACTTAATAACGATAAAAAGGAAACAAAAAAAAGCAAAAAAGAAGAGGAGAATGTCTGAATACGATAAATGTTTAGCCTCTGCACAAAAGTCGCTTGCGATAAGGGAACATTCATGTTTTCAAATAAAAAATAAATTATTAAATAAAGGTTTTGATAAAGATGTAATTGAAAATGTATTGCAAGAGCTTAAAGATAATGGTTTTCAGTCTGACGTAAGATATTTGTCAGAATACATTAGATATAGACAAAATCAAGGACATAGTTCAAAAAAAATTATATATGAACTCAAGTCTA
>JAYNQN010000006.1:44825-45641 GCA_038114285.1 Gammaproteobacteria bacterium
TTGCAAATTATAAAATTAAAACACAAGATCTTAGAGATGAGAAGACTTTAAGAAAATATGTAAATTATTTTAAATCTAGAGGTTTTGAGGAAAGTATGATTTTAAGAGTTATTAAAAAATTTCAAAAATATGAAAAATAGCAGTTCAGAGATTAGAAAAAAATTTATTAATTATTTTATTTCAAAAGGTCATACTTATGTTGACTCAAGCCCAGTATTGCCCCCAAATCAAGATAAAACTTTATTATTTACTAATGCAGGCATGGTTCAATTTAAAGATATTTTTTTGGGGCTTAAAGACTCTAAGTATAAATCTGCTGTAACCAGCCAAAAATGTATTAGAGCTGGTGGCAAACATAATGATCTTGATAATGTTGGTTTTACAAATAGACACCATACTTTTTTTGAAATGCTTGGAAATTTTAGTTTTGGTGACTATTTCAAGACTGAGGCAATAGAATTTGCATGGGATTTTTTGATTAATGAACTCAAGATTACTCCAGATAAACTATGGATAACAGTTCATGACACTGATTTAGAAGCCAAATCAATATGGCTCAATAATATTGGTATTAATAAAAATCAATTATCTGTAATTAGCACATCTGATAATTTTTGGAGTATGGGCGATACTGGCCCATGCGGACCATGCACTGAAATTTTTTATGATTACGGCGATCAGTATGAGGGTAATCCGCCTGGACATGGAGATTTATATCCTGCGATTACAGAATCAAAAATATTAGATAAACTTATTGAAGATGAATATGAATATATTTTTGTTTCAAATGGAGATAATCTTGGAGCAACTTTTGAT
>JAYNQN010000006.1:45651-66728 GCA_038114285.1 Gammaproteobacteria bacterium
TTTATGCAATTTAATAGATTGTCCAAAGATAAAATTATAGATTTACCCAAACCATCTGTTGATACTGGAATGGGCTTAGAGAGAATTTGTGCAGTTATGCAAAATGAACATAGTAATTATGGAACAGATTTGTTTGCACCAACTATAGAGTATATAAAAAAAAATATTGAAAAAAAATTTTTAGCAGAACACAGCTCAATGAAAGTAATCGCTGATCATATAAGATCTATTTCTTTTTTAATTATGGAAGGAGTAATACCATCAAATGAAGGTCAAGGATATGTTTTGAGAAGAATTATAAGGCGCGCAATAAGACATGCACAAAAAATTAATCTAAAAACAGAGCACTTAATAGATGTAATACCAATTTTCACAGAAACTCTTAAGGAGCAATATCCGGAATTGACTAAAAATGAAGTGATTAAACAAGTATTGTTACTAGAGGTAAATAAATTTAAAGAAACGCTTGATACTGGCCTTGATATTTTAGAGAAAAGTATTAAAAAAATTATTTCTGAAAATAGTAAAAAAGAGATTTCAGGTGAATTATTGTTTTTGCTTTATGATACCTATGGTTTTCCAGTTGATTTAACAGAAACAATTGCAATAGAAAAAAAATTTAAAGTTGACAAAAGTTCTTTTTTAGAACTTATGAAGCAACAAAAAATTAATAGCAAAAAAACAAACAAGTTTGATTCAGACATTTTTATAGATTTTAAAGAAAATTATAAAATTGATTTTACGGGATATGAAAGTTGTAATTGTAATGCAAAAATATTAGATATATATATTAATGGTGAAAGTACAACAAAAATAAATATTGGGCAAAAAGGTCATCTAATAATTAACCCATGCCCATTTTATGCTGAATCTGGTGGTCAAATTGGTGATTCTGGTATTATTTTTTCAAAAAAAGGTAAATTCGAAGTTCTTGATACTCAAAAGCAAGGTGGTACGAATATGCTTATTGGTCATCTCGTTGATGGATCTTTAGAAGTTGACGATAAAATATCTGCTGAAGTAGATGAAGAAAGAAGAAATAATATTAAAAATAATCATTCTGCAACACATTTGCTTCACGCTTCGTTAATTAAACATATTGGAAATGAAGTTCAACAAAGAGGCTCGCTAGTGTCAGACACTAAATTAAGATTCGATTTTAGTTGTCAGAAGCCAATAAAAAGAAATGTTTTAAGTAAAGTTGAGTCTGAAGTTAATAGCAATATAGAAAAAAATATAGTTAGCAAAACAAAATTTATGCCGAAAGATAAAGCCATAGAAGCTGGGGCAGTTGCATTATTTGGGGAAAAATATGATGACGAGGTAAGGGTGTTAAGTTTTGGTGATGTGTCGGTAGAATTATGTGGTGGTACACATGTAAATAGTACTGGTGAAATAGGTGTATTTAAAATATTATCAGAGTCAAGCATATCATCAGGAATAAGAAGAATAGAGGCAATAACTGGAATGTCAGCAAATAATTATTTAACAAAAAGAGACGATTTAGTTACAGACATATGTCATGTTTTAAATGTACAAGATGATGAGCTAAAAAGTAAAATTAGTGCATTACTTGAAGATAACAAAAAATTAAAAAAATATAATTCATCTTTATTAAAAGACTTAAACTATTTAAAAATTATAGAAATTGTTAGTAACAAAAATTTAATATTGGATTATAATGTTCACACTATATTGCATGAATATCTTGATGGAAAAATTTTAAAAAATATTTTAGAAGATTTAAAAAATAATCAAAAGAAATTAGTTTTGACTATTATTCAAAAAAATAAAGGAAAAGTTGAAATTTATTCATTGGTTTCTAAAGATTGTTTTGAATTCTTTACAGCCAAAGAGATTATAAATATGTTAAATAAAACAATTGGATCAACTGGTGGCGGAAGAGATGATATTGCTCAAGCTGGAGTAGATGCAGAGAATGATTTAAATTCACTTCATGAAAAAATCAAAATAAATATTGAAAAAATGATCACGAATGAAGGAAATTAAATAATGTCGATTATAGTTCAAAAGTATGGTGGAACATCTATTGGCACCACTGAAAAGATTTTAAATGTTGCTGAAAAAGTAATATCTGCCAAAGAAGATGGTAATGATGTTGTTGTGGTTGTTTCTGCTATGAGCGGAGAAACAAATAGATTATTGGATTTAGCTAAGTCAATTGATGGTGATGCATCTGGGAGAGAGCTTGATGTTCTTGTTTCTACAGGAGAGCAAGTTACCATAGCTTTATTATCGATGGCTTTAATAAAAAAAGGTTATAAAGCATTATCTCTTACTGGTTCTCAAGCTGGGATAGTAACAAGTTCTGTTTTTAATAAAGCGAGAATCGAATCTATTAATAACTCTGTTATAAAAAAATATCTTGATGAAGATAACATCGTTATTATTGCTGGTTTTCAAGGTATGACAACCGATGGAGATATTACGACACTTGGAAGAGGTGGTTCCGACACATCTGCGGTTGCTATTTCAGTAGCTTTGGATGCAAAAGAATGTCAAATATATACTGATGTTGATGGTGTTTATACAACAGACCCAAGATTAGTACCTGGTGCTAGAAGGATTGATAATATTACAACAGAGGAAATGCTTGAACTTTCAAGTCAAGGATCAAAAGTTTTGCAACCAAGAGCGGTAGAATTTGCTGGCAAATATGATGTCGGAATTAGAGTTCTTTCTACATTTGATGAAGGATGCGGTACTCTTATTAAAAAAGATAATGATGATCAGATGGAAAAAGCTATAATATCAGGTATAGCTTTTAATAAAGATGAAGCTCAGCTGACCATAAGGGGAGTTCCAGACCAACCTGGTATAGCGTCGCTTATTTTAGGTCCTATTGCTGAACATAATATAGATGTTGATATGATAGTTCAAAATGTGGGTGAAGACGGTCTGGCTAATTTTACATTTACTGTGCCTCGAAATGATTATAAGAAAGCAAAAAAGTCTCTTGAAGATAGCTCAAAGAAATTAAAAGCTAAAAAAGTCATTGGAAATAATAAAATAGTTAAGATATCAATGGTTGGAGTAGGAATGAGGACGCATGCTGGCATAGCTAGTAAAATGTTTTCAGTGTTAGCGGATAATCAAATCAATATTAGTATGATATCAACATCAGAAATTAAAATATCTATAGTAACTGATGAAACTAACTTAGAATCAGCTGTAAACGTACTACATAAAGAGTTTAATTTAGATAAATAGCTTTAACCTTGTAGTATTTCCGATTATATGTAATATAGTAATTACTATTAGAAAATAATAATAATAATTACTTGAACTATAGTAGGGGAGGTGCCATGTTAATTTTAACGCGCAGGGTAGGAGAGTCTCTAAGGATTGGTGACGAAGTATCTGTTACAGTTCTTGGCATAAAAGGTTCTCAGGTAAGAATAGGTGTGAATGCTCCAAAAAGCGTATCAGTACATAGAGAGGAAGTGTACGCAAGAATAAATGAAGAAAGTTCTAAGAATTCTGATGATAGTGCAAAAAATTCTAACAAAAATGTAAATTTGTAAAGAAAACTGTCTAGGAGAGGTGGCTGAGTGGTCGAAAGCGGCACCCTGCTAAGGTGTTATACGGGTAACTGTATCGAGGGTTCGAATCCCTCTCTCTCCGCCACGTTTTTTAAATTATGAGTTAGTCGTATGAGTGAAAAAACTTTATTTGAAAAAATAATTGATAGAGAAATACCTGCTGACATTGTTTATGAAGATAATTACTGTATAGCAATAAACGACATTAATCCCCAAGCACCAATTCATATCTTATTAATACCAAAAAAACCTATTCAAAAATTGAGCGATTGTACGAACGAGGATAAAAATTTGTTGGCTCATTTGTTTTTAAAGATTGGTGATATTACTAAAAAATTAAATATAAATGATGCTTTTAGAATCAATATTAATAATGGAGAGAAGGCTGGACAGGAAGTTTTTCATTTACATATCCACATACTTTCGGGAAGGAAATTTAATTGGCCACCAGGTTAAATAGATGAATTTTTGGATTCACAAAGATAAATGGATTATGTCAGCATACAATACATTTGTTTGTCTGATAGGTTGCGCAATCGGTGATTTTGGAACTATATTATATTTTCAATTTTTCACTAACATTAAATCTATAATGATAATTATGCCAATCGCGATTATTAATGGAATTTTAACAAGTATATTACTTGAAACGATTATACTTTTAAGAAATATGGGTTTTAAGGAAGCCATAAAAACTGCAACTGGCATGAGTATAATTAGTATGGTATCTATGGAGCTTGCAATGAACTTAACAGATATAATATTAGAAGGCAGTCTAGTATTAACATTTTCTTCTGTTATCCCAGTTTTAATAGTAGGATTTATTGTTCCCTGGCCATATAATTACTGGAGGTTAGTAAAGTATAATAAAAGTTGTTGTGGATAATATGCGCCTGTAGCTCAGCTGGATAGAGTACTTGGCTACGAACCAAGGGGTCGGGAGTTCGAATCTCTCCGGGCGCGCCAATAAGTAAATGAAGAAAATAATAGTAATTTTTTTAGTTTTTATTTATACAAATAATTCCTTTGCTTATGATGAAGTTAGAGGTTTGGGTTTGTCTAAATGTAAAACATTCAATAATACATCTATAGATGATAAGGTGTTATATATGAGCTGGGTAGCGGGATATATTACATCTCATAATTTTTTAAAAGATAAATTACATGCAAAGAATGTAAATTACAATTTATCACAATCATGGCTAGAGTCATTTTGTTACAAAAACCCTGATGCTGTATTTAAAAAAGCAGTTGATTTCTTTTTAAAAGAATTTACAAAATAATTTGGTATAAATTAATCTTTATTTATTTGAGATCTATTTCGTGAATACCTATTATTTCTTGGCTTATAATTTTTGTTAAATTTTTTACCTTTATAATTAGGGTTATAATTTTTATTTCTTTTTCTTTTTTGAGAATATTTCTTACCAGTGTCACCAAAGAAAATATTTTTTAATAGTTTTGCAGATTTTATAAAAAAGTTTTCTTTTGCAATTGGAATAGGCTTATTTGGCTTTATTCCTTTTACTGACGGCTCCATATCATTTATTTCTTTTTTATCACTTTCAAATTCATATAACGACCCACCTTTTTGCGTAGAAAGCTCATAGCTTGCCTTGTTTGAAGTATCATCATTATCTTCTCTATATCTAGTTAATTTATATTTTGGATTAAGTAATTCTGGATTAGGAATAATTACTACGTTTACTTTATTCTTTTCATTTATATCATTAACTTCTTTTCTTTTTTCATTCATTAGGAAGGCGGCAATATTAACAGGTAGTTCTGCTACAACTTTACTTGTATTAATTTTTAAAGACTCTTCTTCAATTAGTCTTAATATTGCTAGTGACATTGATTTTATATTTCTAATTCTTCCCACACCGTTACATAGTGGGCAAATTTCTTCTGAAGAATCTTTTAAGGATGGCCTTAATCTCTGTCTAGATAATTCTAAAAGACCAAATCTTGATATTTTTCCAAACTGCACTTTCGCTCTATCAACTTTAACGGCTTCTTTAATTTTTTCTTCTACAGATTTTTGATTTTTTATAGATAACATATCAATAAAATCGATTACCAAAAGTCCACCTAAATCTCGAATTCTAAGTTGCCTAGCTATTTCTTCGGCAGCTTCTAAATTTGTATTAAAAGCAGTTTCCTCAATATCACTTCCTTTTGTAGATCTTGCAGAGTTTATATCGATTGATATTAATGCTTCTGTGTGATCTATGACTATTGAGCCTCCCGATGGAAGAGAAATTTCTCTGCTAAATGCTGTTTCAATTTGATTTTCTATTTGATACTTATTAAACAAAGGGGTGTTATCTTCGTATAGCTTTAATTTTTTTGTTTGCTGAGGCATAGAAAATTTTAAAAATTCTTCAGCCATTTCATAAACTTCTTTATCATCAACTAGAATTTCATCTATAGAATCGTCCATATGATCTCTAAGTGTTCTGATAATTATATTGCTTTCTCTGTATATAAGAAAAGGACCAGATTTTTCTCTTGAAGACTCCACAATATTTTCCCAAAGTGTAACAAGGTAATCTTGATCCCATTGAAGTTCATCTAGTCTTTTTCCAACACCAGCTGTTCTAATTATGTTGCCACCATCTTTTATATCTTTGAGATTATCTAAATTTTCCTTAACTTGTTTTCTATCAGCACCTTCAATTCTTCTTGATACTCCTCCAGCCTTAGGATTGTTTGGCATTAAAACTAAGTATTTTCCTGCCAAACTTATAAAAGTTGTTAAAGCGGCACCTTTGTTACCTCTCTCAATTTTTTCAATTTGAACAATTAGCTCAGTACCTTCGCTAAGCATTTCTTTAATATTGCTCTTTCTATCGTATGTTTCATTTTTGAGATATTCTTTGGATATTTCTTTTAAAGGAAGGAAGCCGTGTCTTTCAGCACCAAAATTTACAAATGCAGCTTCTAGACTGGGCTCAACTCTTGTAACAACAGCCTTATAAATATTACCTTTATTTTGATTACGAGATTTGTGCTCTATATCTAAATCGTATAACTTCTGACCATTTACTGATGCTACTCTTAGCTCTTCTTTCTGAGTGCCATTTATTAAAATTCTTTTCATCATTTTTCCTGTTATTTGAGCAATAATGAATAAGATTAACCGTTACTAAATAAGAAAGAATTCTTTTAGTACTATAAGTATATAAAGTATATAGGTAATTTTTTATTAATTTATTTAATATTCTATTCATTATGCATGTTTGCTATTCATATGATCTCGATTATTTCGTGATCTAATAATTCATTTGAGGTTATATTGTTAATATTACATTTAACCTCGTTTTGTTATTATAACAGTGTTAAAAGAATTCAGCAAAGTTCAGATTAAACACAATTTATATGATAGTTAGTAATAAAGTAAAAAATGTTGAAATAAATTCAGCAAATGATGGCCAAAGACTAGATAATTTTTTAATTTCTAAAATTAAAAATATACCAAAAAGCCATGTTTATAGGCTTATAAGAACAGGTCAGGTTAGGGTCAATAGCGCAAGATCAAAGCCTAGCAAAAAGTTAAAAATAGGTGATATCGTAAGGATTCCACCTTATACCTCAACAGAATCCTTAAAGCCTAAGATCTCAAAAGATTTAGTAAAAAAAACAATTAAAAACATACTTTATGAAGATAAAAATATAATAGTGTTTAACAAGCCTTCATCATTTTCTGTGCATTCAGGGACTGGTATTGGGTATGGACTAATAGATATTATTAGATTAGCAAAAAAAGATTGTGAAAGAATTGATTTGCTTAATAGATTAGATAAAGATACAAGTGGCTGTCTTATTGTGACAAAAAACTTATTATCGCTTAGAATTTATCAAAAAAAATTAAATGATAATAAATTAGAAAAAAAATATTTATGCCTAGTAAAAGGTTTATGGGATAAAAATATAAAAAGAAATGAAATCAATTTAACGAGAGGCAACAAAACAAAAAAAGCTTTGTCAGAATATAAAATTATAAAATACTTTAAGGAATCAACTCTACTTGAAGTAAATTTAATCACTGGACGATATCATCAGATAAGAAAACAGTGTGCGCTTCTAGGTCACCCAATTATCGGTGATTCAAAATATGGGGATTTTGATATAAATAGAATATATAAAAGAAATGGCTTAAATAGAATATTTTTACACTCTTATTCCGTACGCATTGATTCTAAAAAAGAAAAATTAATTAAAAGTCCTATGCCTAAAGAACTTGAAAAATTTTTAAAGCTTCATAACTAAGGTTACTTAGCATTTTATTTTATATTTTTTTAAAATCTTTTGTAATTTTTTTAGCGGAAGGCCAATGAGGCCAGATATGTCATTTTCCGTATCAATAAATTTATCTATAAGAATATCCTTTGCTACTTCATATCTAAAAGCTGCTGAAGAGTTTAATGGCTGATGTAATTTTACATAGTTTATGATATTTTCTTGGCTTAATTTTTTTATTTTAATTTCATATTTAGCGCAGTCAATTTCATAATTCTGAGATGATGAATCCAAAACACAAATACTAGTATAAAAATATATTGTCTTTTGCGATATAAAGTTTAAATACTCTATAGCATTATCTTCTGTCATTGGTTTTCCTAGAATTCTCCCATCACAATATGCGCAAGCATCAGAGCTTATTATTATAGCGTTACTATTTTGGTTGCAAATTTTTTTAGCTTTTTCTATAGCTAGTCGTATAGCCATATCTTTTGGTTTTTCATCAGATAATCTTGATTCGTCAATATTCGGTGATACACAATCAAATTCTATATCCAGGGTGTTTAATAGTGATTTTCTGAATTTTGAGCTACTACCAAGAATAATTTTTTTTTTCATGTGATTTTCCTGTATAATCTTCAAAATTAAATTAAAACAAAGGCAAATTTTTATAAAGGACCTTAAATATGGCTGTTCAAAAAAGTAAAAAAACTAGCTCAAAAAGGGGAATGAGAAGATCTCATGACCATCTTGATCTACCAAAACTTTCTCAAGATCCTACTTCTGGAGAAACCCATTTAAGACATCATGTTTCTAAAAATGGTTTCTACAAAGGTAATCAGGTGATTATACCTAAATCTGAAGATAGTACTATTAGCGAAGACAACTAAAACCTAGTAATTATTTCTTTTATTGATTATGACTAAAGAAACTATAATTGCTGTAGATGCTATGGGTGGAGATGGTGGGCCTAAAGTTATTATGCCGGCTATTAAAGATTTTCTTTTGGTTAATAACGATGTAAGCATTGAAGTCTATGGTGATGAAGAGGAAATATCTAAATATATCTCTGAATTTAATCAAAATTTATTAAAGAATATAAAAATAGTACATACGTTAGAAAAGGTCTTAAGTGAAGATTCTCCATCGCATGCATTGAGACATAAAAAAAATTCGTCCATGAGCATGGCAATACAGTCAGTAAGGAATAAAAAAGCAAAAGCCTGCGTTAGCGCTGGAAACACAGGAGCATTGATGGCCATTTCAAGATTTATTTTAGGTATGCTTGATGGAATAGATAGGCCAGCAATTGAAAGCATGCTTCCATCAATAAACGGTCATACACACGTTTTAGACTTGGGAGCAAATATTGATTGTAAAGCAGAGCATTTATATCAGTTTGCAGTAATGGGATCAGTTTTATCCATGATATTAGATGATAAACATAACCCGAGTGTCGGTTTGCTAAATGTAGGCGAGGAAATTATCAAAGGAAACACTCAAGTCAAAGAAGCACATGAATTATTACAAAATGGAAATTTAAATTACATAGGTTTTGTAGAAGGTGATGATATATTCTGTGGTAATATTGATGTAATTGTATGTGACGGTTTTGTTGGAAATATTGCATTAAAAACAAGTGAAGGTATTGCGAAATTTATATCGTCAAAATTAAAAGAAGAGTTTAAAAAAAATGTCTTTACAAAAATAGCTGGAATATCATCAATGAAAGTTTTAAATTCTTTTAAAAAGGTTGTTGACCCGAGAAGATATAATGGAGCAAGCTTATTAGGTCTTAAAGGTATAATTATAAAAAGCCATGGTGGTGCCGATTCATTGGCTTTTCATAATTCTTTGGAAATAGCTTTAAAAGAAGTTAAAAAAGATGTGCCAAAATGTATTGATAAAAAGTTAAAAGAAATACTAGGGTAATATATGCATTCAAAAATTATTGGAACAGGTGGTTATTTACCAGCTAAAATTCTTTCAAACAAGGATCTAGAATCTATTGTGGATACAAGTGATGAATGGATAGTGGAAAGAACTGGAATTAAACAGCGACATATCTGCGAAAAAAATGAGACCACTTCATCAATGGCCACAAAAGCTGCATTAGACGCTATTAACAGCGCAAATATTAAAAATTCGGATATTGATTTAATAATTGTTGCTACAACCACCCCAGACATGATATTTCCGAGTACAGCAAATATAGTACAAAATAATCTAAATATTAAAGCTCCCGCTTTTGATGTTCAGGCAGCATGCACAGGATTTATATATGCAATGACTATTGCTGACAATTTTATTAAAAATGGTTCTAGTAAAAATGTTTTAGTTATTGGTGCTGAAAAATATTCAAATTTATTAGATTGGAGTGATAGACAAACTTGTGTGCTGTTTGGTGATGGTGCTGGTGCAATTGTAATTTCATCAAACACGAACGAAGGAATAATCTCCTCTCATATTCATGCAGATGGACAATACAACGAATTATTAGATGTTAAAGATAATCATATAAGAATGAAAGGCAATGAAGTATTTAAAGTTGCTGTTAACACCTTAAGTAAGTTAGTTGATGAAACCTTAGAAAAAAATAATATGAAAAAGACAGATATAGATTGGCTAGTACCACATCAGGCAAATTTAAGAATTATTAGAGCTGCCGCAAAAAAATTATCCATGTCTTTAGATCAAGTAGTGGTGACAGTTGATAAGCATGCTAATACTTCAGCAGCCTCAATTCCCCTGGCATTGAATGTTGCGGTTAAAGATGGAAGAATAGAAAGAGATCAAGTAATATTATTAGAAGCATTTGGAAGTGGATTTACATGGGGATCAGTATTACTTAGGTATTAAAATTGATAGAATTAGGTGATATTAAACACAGTTTAAAAAATATGACACCAAACCCAGGTGTTTACAAAATGTATGATAGTGAAAAGCAAGTCATATATGTCGGTAAAGCAAAAAACTTAAAAAATAGAGTCTCTTCATATTTTAGAAAAGGAAATCATTCTGTAAGAATTAAAAGAATGATTAGCTTGATAAAAAGTTTAGATATCACTATTACAAAAACTGAAGCTGATGCCTTACTCTTAGAAAATATTCAAATAAAAAAACATAAGCCTAAATTCAATATATTACTTAGAGATGACAAGTCATACCCGTATATATTTATTGATACCCAGCATGATTTTCCAAGATTAAGTTTTTATAGAGGAAAACGAAAGAAAACTGGGAAATTTTTTGGACCATATGCAAATGTATATTCAGTAAGAGATGCATTAAATACATTACAAAAACTTTTTAAAGTAAGACAATGTAGTGATTCTTTTTTTAGCAATAGATCTAGGCCTTGTCTTCAATATCAAATAGAACGCTGTTCAGCACCTTGTGTAGATCTAATCAATCAGGATAACTATATGTCAGATATAAATATGTCAATGAAATTTTTAGATGGAAAAAATAACGAAATTATTGAACTTTTAATAAAAAAAATGGAGAATGCTTCTAATAATCAAAAATACGAACTTGCAGCAAGTTATAGAGATCAAATTGAATCGCTAAAACATACAAGTGAACAAAGTATTGTAAGTGGGGAAAAGGGAGATGTTGACATAATATCAGTGTTTATTGTGGCTCAAACAGCATGCATTCAAGTTTTTAATATACGTAACGGTGTAAGTTTTGGAAGTGAAACTTTTTTCCCAGAAATATATGATGATATAAATGAAAGTTCGTTAATTAGTATTTTTATTGGACAATACTATATGACAAAACAAATTCCAAAAGAAATTATAATTAATAAAAATACGAAAGATAAAAAAATTCTTGAATCAATTTTAACCAAAAAAAAATCATCCAAGGTTTCAATCTGTAATAATGTAAGAGGCATAAGACAGAAGTGGGTCGAGATGTCTGAGAAAAATACTTTGGCTTCTATAAATACAAAGATACTAAGCAAAAAAAATATGTTTAATAGATTTCAATCTTTGCAAAATTTATTTGAGTTAGATGAGGTTCCAAAGAAACTAGAATGTTTTGACATTAGCCATACATTTGGCGAGCAAACCGTTGCTTCTTGCGTGACATTTTCTGTTGAAGGTCCGATAAAAAAAGATTATAGGAAATTTAATATTAGATGTACCAATAAAGGTGATGATTATGCAGCCATGAAAGAAGCATTAAACAGACATTTTTTAAGATTAAAAAAAAGTGAATTACAACTTCCCGATATATGTTTTATAGATGGTGGTATCGGTCAAGTGAATATTGCTTTAAAGGTAATGGAAGATCTTCAAATCTCAACTGTGCAAATAGTTGGTGTTTCAAAGGGCAGAGAAAGAAAGTCTGGAGATGAAACTATAATTTATGATTTTGGAAGAAAACAAATCAATTTAGAAAAAAATTCTCCAGCATTACATCTTATTCAGCAAATCAGAGACGAAGCGCATAGATTTGCTATAACTGGACATAGAAAAAAAAGAGATAAAAGTAGATTTAAGTCTGTGCTTGAAGAAATTCCGGGCTTAGGTCCAAAAAGAAAGCAAGTTTTGTTAAAACATTTTGGGGGTTTACAAGGCTTAAAAAATGCAGGTCAAGACGAAATAAAAAAAATACCTGGGATAAATAAAACATTAGCTGAAGCAATTTACTATAGATTTCATAATAATTAGAATATGACTTACGCAAATTTACTTAGCTTTATTAGGATAATATTAACACCTATTGTTGTGTTAATATTTTTCCTGTGTCAGGAAGAACCAAGATATTTTTTAATAACAATTTTTTCTCTAGCTGCCATTACTGATTATCTAGATGGTTATTTGGCAAGAAAAATGAATGAGGTTTCAAAACTTGGCAAGTTTCTCGATCCTGTTGCCGATAAATTATTGGTAATAACAACTTTGTTGTTACTTCTAATTGACAATAATAGTTTAATAATTTTTATACCTATATGTATAATTATTTTAAGGGAGATGATAATATCTTCTTTAAGAGAATGGGTTGTCTTAGAAAATTCAAAGAAACCTTTAAATGTAAATATATATGGAAAACTTAAAACTATGTTTCAAATGTTTTCTATAGGTTTTTTGCTTTTTAATGGCACTATCTTTACAATCGATACTTATGTTATTGGCTTGTATGGAATTTATATAGCAGCCTTTTTATCGTTAGTTTCTATGATAATATACTTTAAAAATGTTATTAGGTCATAGAATAAGTGTGCGGGAATAGCTCATCTGGTAGAGCGCAACCTTGCCAAGGTTGAGGTAGCGAGTTCGAGCCTCGTTTCCCGCTCCATTTTTTGATAGTGGCTGAGTGGCAGAGTGGTTATGCTGCGGTCTGCAAAACCGTTTACGCCGGTTCAATTCCGACCTCAGCCTCCATTAACGATTTTATGGATTTGGAATTATGAGAAATTTATATGACTACCCAATAGGAAAAAATTCTCCAGAAGAATTCAATGTGATAATAGAAGTTCCACAAGGAAGTAACAATAAATACGAATACAACTCTAAATACGATGTATTTCAGTTAGACAGAGTTTTATATAGCTCAGTTCATTACCCTGGTTGCTATGGTTTTATACCTCAGACTCTTGGCGGTGATGGCGATCCGTTAGATGTTGTTGTATTGACGGGAGAGCCTGTGATAACTGGAACAGTTTTAAACGCTAGACCAGTTGGTTTTTTAAAAATGACAGATGATAAGGGTCAGGATGAAAAAATATTAGCTGTTCCAGTAGATGACCCTAGATTTAATGAGAGAAGATCTTTAGCTGATGTTAGAAAACATGTTCTGCTTGAAATTGAGCATTTTTTTAAAATTTACAAAGATCTTGAGAACAAATTTGTAGAAATTGATAAGTGGTATGACCTTGAGGAAACAAAAATGCTTATAACTGAGTCACACAATAATTATAAGAAGTAAATATATTTTTATTGATTTTAAGTCGTTGCTTTATAAATATTATGTGTTTCTTGTTCTCCCTGCCATAGTAGTTCATAGCCTAATTCTTTGGCCTCATCACAAAATTCTACTAATTCGCTAAATAAATCCTTAAAAATTTTATGCGAGTGGCTTTTTTCGTGCTCTTTAAATGAATCCCAGTAAGTTACTATTGCAATATGATTTCCTTCTTCACCAATATCTCCAACACTTCCCTCATCACTTATAAAGCCAGAATATTTAAAAACCTGGCCAGCTTTAAACCCTGGGTAGTTGTTTTTTACTACATAACACATTTCGCCAATTAACTCTTCAACATCTTCTATTGTCACATTCTTTTTTAGCTTTACAATATTAAACAACATAACTGAGTTATAAGGTATACTTATTTTATCAAACATTTTACCACTCCATGAATTAAACAATAATTGCTCATATATCTATATTATTAACTTTATTGCAAAAAAAAATATCTCTAAATTGGTATATAATTATTTTCTAATATATTTATGGTGTTTATTAAATTATATTAGCTAAAATAGAACAACTTACTATACTAGTTTGCGAAAATGTTTATAATGTCCGCTTGTTGCCCAGGTGGCGAAATTGGTAGACGCAAGGGACTTAAAATCCCTCGGTAGAAATACCGTGCCGGTTCGACTCCGGCCCTGGGCACCACTCAACATAAAAATATATAAAATTCTATGTAGATCAATAATTTATAATATTTTATTGATAATATATCTAGTAATTTTTTTTACAAAAGATTTTTAGTTTACGAATAGTTTATAATTAGATAAAAATTTGTTAAATTAATTAACAAATATGTCTTATACTCTCAAGAATAAGCATAAAAATAATGCATAGGTTAATAATTAATTATAAGGAAGTAAAATGTCAGAGAAAATAAATGTAATGCTAACAACAGAGAATATGGAGAAATTACAAATGGCTGCTATGGTTGCTTCTGTAGGCGCAGTTAGTGGTAACGATGTATCTGTATTTCTTTCAATGAATGCTTTAAAGTATTTTATGAAGGGTAATGAGCAGAGTGCTCCAGTTGAGGGTGAAATGGGAAACATTATGTTAGAAAAAAATGTTCCTCCATTTTTAGAACTATTTGAGCAAGCTGTAGAATTAGGTGATGCAAAAATTTATCCGTGTTCAATGGCTATGGATATGTTAGAAATTAAGTCTGAAGATTTATTTGATTACGTAGGAGAACCTATGGGATTAACTAAATTCATCAGTGATGTTAATCAAGGACAAGTTTGGTCTTTTTAAAATAAAGGAAATATTATGTCAGATAGAATATTAGTTGATGCAAAAAATACATTTTGCCCAGGACCACTAATGGAGTTAATCTCAAACATGAAGATGGCAGAAGTTGGTGCTGAATTAGAATTGTTATCAACAGACGAGGGTTCAGCAGCAGATATCCCGGAGTGGGTTAATAAAGTTGGTCATGAAATAATTGATAGTTTTACAGAGGATGACGTTTTACATATAGTTGTAAAGAAAATTAAGTAAATTTTAAAAGATAGGAGTACGTAATGCATATATTAGTAGTTGGTGGAGGAATGGGCGGAACAATTCTTGCAAATAACCTCGCGAGAAGACTTTCCGGTGAGTTAGAGCAAGGCTCTTCAAAAATTACAATGCTTTCAGCATCTGACAAGCATATGTATCAGCCTGGATTACTTTATGTTGCTGTAGGAAAAATGTCTACAAGTGAATTATATCGTGATCAAAAAAGTTTATTAGAACCATCAATTGATTTCCATGTTGACCCAGTTGAGAAGTTTGATTTGGATAATAATAATGTCACAACAAAGAGTGGTAAGAAGATATCTTACGATATAATTTGTATTGCAACTGGCTCTAGAGGAAATGCTGCAGGTATTCCTGGTCTCGCAGAAAATGCATGTCAGTTCTACACAGAAGCTGATGCGTTGGCGATGTATAAAAAATTACAAAAGTTTGAAGGCGGAAAGGTTGTAGTTGCAACTGGTGTTCCTCATAAATGCCCAATGTCACCTCTAGAAATTACTTTTTTCTTAATTGATTATTTCAAAAAACGTGGTATCTGGGATAAAGTTGATCTTCATTACACATATCCAATTGGTAGGGTTCATAGTTTAGAGCCTGTTGCTAATTGGGCTGCACCTCAGTTTGATAAAGAAGGTGTTACTTACGAAACTTTATTTAATATGAAAGAAGTTGTTCCAGGAAAAGTTATTAGCGAAGAAGATAGTTCGGCAGAGTTTGATTTGTTAGTAACAGTTCCTCCACACAAAGGAATGCAAGTTATTGAGGATAACGAACTTGGGGCAGGTGGTTTTATTCCAACTGATAAGAAAAAATTAAATATGGAAGGAAGAGATAATGTATTTGTGCTTGGCGATACAACAAACCTTCCAATTAGTAAGGCAGGATCAACAGCGCATTTTGAGGCAGAAGCTCTCGGTGAAAACATTGCAGCATTAGTTCAGCAAGGTGAGCCGGTAAGAGATTATGACGGTAAAGTTTTTTGCTTTATCGAAGCCGGCGCTGGAAAAGCAACATATGCAATGTTTGATTATAATAATCCACCAAACCCTCAAGCACCTACATCTGGTTTACACTGGTTTAAAACAGCTTATAACAGAATGTATTGGGCAAGTGCTAGAGGAATAATATAACAATTAAAAGGGTAAAATTATGAGTAGCGAAATAAGTATACAACAACAAGTTGATAGATTTATGCAAGGTGCAGGGGATGCGCTTACTGATGACACAGTAGCAAGACTTGGTTTTATGATGAATGAGCTTTTGATCATAGCAGATAGAGTAACTAGAAATAAAAACATTATGAAGCTCTTAGAAATGTCAGAAAGCAAAGACTTTGCTAAAATGCTTGATGCATTGTCAGTAGCATACGATTCTTATAAAGAATCGCCTAGAACATCTGGTGGTATTGGAGGTATGTTAAAGGTAATGGGCGATCCTGATGTACAAGGTGCTTTAAAACTTTTAGGGAATTTTAGTAAAGAACTGAATAAATAAATTTTTATTTTTTAAGTTTTCAAAAGAGACGATAATGTTTGATAAACATATTATATCAATAGATTTTCAAACATTTTTTGTCTCTTTTGTAATTTTAGGTGTGTCCTTATTTAGATTAATACCTCAAATGCATAATTTCAGCCCTATACTTGCTTTAGCAATTTTTGGTGCATTAAATTTTCGCAATAAAGAATTATTATATTTTGTTTTAATCATATCATTATGGTTGAGTGATTTAATCATAAATAATTATATTTACAATTTTTCAGGTAATATAATATGGTTTTATGAAGGTTTTTATTGGCAGTACATTTCTTACTTAATTATAATTTCTATGTGCACAAATTTTAATGGTGTTAAAAACAAGTTTTTTAAGGTCTTATTCTTAATATTATCTTCAAGTATGTTATTTTTTATATTATCTAATTTTGGTTATTGGTTAACCTCAGGTTTATATGAACATACAATTCAAGGATTTTTTAACTGTTATGTTGCTGCAATACCTTTTTACAAAGGCACATTATACGGAACATTATTTTACACACCTATATTATTTATTTTATATTTTGTGCTCCAAAAAAAATTTTTAATTCTAAAGCCAAATAATTTAGTTCTTAAATAATATTTAATTGAATTTTTTTTATAGATTACTATATAATTAAAATTCTAGATATTACATTTCAATGAGTGGAAAAATTTTAATCACACAGGAGGTGAGTGATGAGTATTGAGCAAAATGAAAATAACATAATTGATGAAGCAGTTATTGGACAACAAGTGCCAGATTTTACTGCTACTGCTGTTGTTGATGGTCAATTTAAAGAGATCAGACTTTCTGATTATAAAGGAAAATATGTTGTATTATTCTTTTATCCACTTGATTTTACATTTGTTTGCCCAACAGAAATTACAGGTTTTAATGATAGATATTCTGATTTTAAATCCTTGGATACAGAAATTTTAGGTATCTCTGTCGATAGTCAATTTTCACATTTAAAATGGATACAAACACCTAGAAATGAAGGCGGTTTAGGCAAATTAGATTATCCATTAGTATCTGATTTGACTAAGGAAATTAGTTATAAATTTGGTGTTTTGATGGATGATGCTATATCAACACGAGGTTTATTTATAATAGATGGTGAAGGCGTAATTCAGCATGTAACTATAAATAACTTGCCAGTCGGAAGAAACGTAGATGAAACCCTTAGATTAATATCAGCCTTTAAACATGTACAAGCTAATCCAAATGAAGTTTGTCCTATGAATTGGACTCCTGGTGATAAAACCATGAATCCAGACCCAGAAAAGTCTCAAGAGTACTTTAAAGACTTAAAATAATGTATATTAAGTGTATCTTCTAAAACATTGAAATTTCAATGGTTTAGAAGTTTGTATATATGTATAAGTATTTAATAAAATAATCATAATAAGATACACAAATATATTTATAGATTATTTTTATAAGATAAATAAATTATTTCTATTATAATACCTTTAATTAGTCCAGTTTATGTAATAAAAGATTATGGGAATAGTATGGCAGTAAAACAAGACAAAATGGTCTTTAAAAAAGATGCTTTTAGTAGAAACGCTAGCAAATTGCCTAAATTTGAGAATCACGAGAAGCAAACACAAAAAAACACAACATGTTATATGTGTGCATGTAGGTGTGGCATTAAGGTAACACTGGAAAATAATAAAATTCGATATATTCAAGGTGAGCCAACACATCCTGTAAATAAAGGTGTTTTGTGCGCCAAAGGAAATGCAGGAATTATGAAGCAGATTTCACCAGCGAGACTAAGGCAGCCAATGGTGAGAAAACCTGGCGCGGAGAGAGGAACAAGTGAATTTGTGCCAATAAGCTGGGATGAGGCGCTAGATATACTTACCGAAAGACTTAAAAAAATTAGAGAAACTGATCCTAAAAAATTAGCTTTTTTTACTGGTAGAGACCAAATGCAAGCTCTTACTGGTTTGTGGGCCCAACAATTTGGAACAATTAACTGGGCAGCACACGGAGGATTTTGTTCTGTGAATATGGCTGCAGCAGGTCTTTACACTACTGGCTTTTCTTTTTGGGAATTTGGTGACCCTGATTGGGATAAGACTAAGTACTTTATGTTATGGGGTGTAGCAGAAGATCATGCTTCAAATCCAATGAAGATGGGAATTAATAAGTTAAAAGAAAGAGGCGGAAAATTTGTTGCAATTAACCCTGTAAGAACAGGTTATCAGGCAGTTGCCGATGAATGGGTTCCAATTAAACCAGGTACTGACGCAATGTTAGCTCTTTCATTGGTTCACGTTCTTTTGAAAAACGAGTTATTTGATTGGGAATTTTTAGTTAGATATACAAACGCACATTATCTTGTTGTGGACACCCCGAGGCAGAAGGGTGATGGACTGTTTTATAGAAATGATGATGATAAGCCGCAGTCATGGGACATTGAGAAACAATGTTTAGTTAATGCTAAAAATCCAAAAATCAAGCCAGCTCTACTAGGAAAATATAAAGCACCAGATGGAACACCTTTGAAAACAGTTTTTACCATAATGACTGAAAGATATTTAAGCGATGAATATGCGCCTGAAAATGCAAGTAAAATATGTGGTGTTCCAGCTAAACAAATAGAAAAAATTGCTCTTGAACTAGCTCACGTAGCATTCAAGGAGTCAATTGAAATAGAAACCAAATGGGTGGATTGGACAGGAAGAAAACATGATAAATTTATAGGAAGACCTGTTTCAATGCATGCTATGAGAGGAATATCAGCTCACTCAAATGGATTTCAGGCATGTAGAGCTATACATTTTTTACAAGTTTTATTAGGATCAGTTGATTGCCCTGGAGGTCACCTAGCTAAGCCACCATATCCTAAGCATGTGGCCCCTAAAATTAAGCCTGGGAAAAATGTTGTTCCAGGCAAACCTTTGGAGAGTTTCCCGCTAGGTTTTCCAACAAAGCCAGAAGATCTTGCAATAGATGAAAATGGAAACCCCTTGAGAATTGATAAAGCTTATTCGTGGGAGGCACCCATTGCTAATCATGGCTTAATGCATATGGCGATTACAAATGCAGTTGCTGGTGATCCATATGAAATTGATACTATGATTTTTTTCATGGCTAATATGGCATGGAACTCCACAATGAATACTTCAAAAATTAGAGAATTACTTTGCGCTAAAAAAGATAATGGAGAATACAAGATTCCTTTTCTCGTTGTTTGTGATGCTTTTGATTCAGAAACGGTTGGTTATGCTGACATGGTCCTTCCTGACACCACTTATTTAGAAAGGTATGACACAATTTCTATATTAGATAGACCAATATCTGAACCTCATGCAATATGTGACTCTATAAGAGCACCCATATTAGAGCCAGACCGCGATGTAAGACCATGGCAAACAGTTTTAGTTGAATTAGCAAGTAGATTAAAGTTTCCAGAATTTACAACTGATGACGGAAATAGAAAATTTAAAGATTATAAAGATTTTATAATAAATTATGAGAAAACACCTGGCGTTGGTTTTTTATCAGGTTGGCGTGGCGAGTCAGGAGAGAATAGTTTAAAAGGAAAACCAAACCCTAAACAATGGGAAAAATATATTGATAATAAATGTTTCTTTGAATATAAATTAGCTGATAACCATAAGTATTTTAGAGGAGCAAATAAAGATTATTTAGAATTTGCAAAGAAAGCTGGATTTATTGATTCAAGTGAGCCAATTATTATTGAGTTATATTCGGAGAAGTTGCAAAAATTTAAACTTGCAGGCATGGGTCTTTATGACGGTCCTCAACCAAAAAAAGAAAGAGATCAGTTTAGATTATCAAGATTTTTTGATCCAATACCTGAATATTATATTCCTTTGGAACACAGGTGTACATTTTCACAAGCATTTCCATTTTATGCAATTACACAAAGACCAATGTTTATGTACCATTCATGGGATTCTCAAAACGCTTGGCTAAGACAACTCCAGGCGCACAATTATATGCACATGAATAAGCAAAAGGGTGAGGAGTTAGGTATAAAAGATTTATCTTGGGTTTGGGTTGAATCAAATACAGGAAAAATTAAGGTACAGGTTAAATTAATGGAAGGTTGTCAAAGCGATACTATATGGACTTGGAACGCAATTGGAAAACAAAAAGGAAAATGGGGATTAGAAGAAGACGCGAATGAATCTACAAAAGGGTTTCTATTGAATCATTTAATAAACGAGCATTTACCTTGTGCAGATACTGGAAGTCCTGTCACA
>JAYNQN010000006.1:66738-87185 GCA_038114285.1 Gammaproteobacteria bacterium
GGTCAAGCTGCTTGGTATGACTTAAAAGTTAATATTTATCCAGCCGGTGATGACGAGCAATTTGGGGTTTATCCAAATTTTGAGGCCGCTTCAAAATTACCAGGCAGCCCTCAGACAAAAGATGTCTTGAGATATAATACAAAAAAACCAGTAAAGCTATCTAGGTCGCTTATAGATGTATTAACAAAAGGTGGGTTTGACAAATGAAACTCGGGTTAGTAGTTGATTTAGATAAATGTGTTGGTTGTAATGCTTGCGCTATAGCTTGCAAACAATGGAATACATCGGGTACATCTGGGTCGTTATCTGATTATAGACCTTATGGTCCTGACCCAAGCGGCGTATTTTTTAATAGAATTAGACACTATGAAGTTGATAGTTATCCTAATAATAAAACGGTTCACTTTCCAATGTCATGTATGCATTGTGAGGAAGCTGCATGTGTAACAGTCTGTCCAACAGGAGCTTCATATAAAAGAGAAGAGGACGGTATCGTTTTGGTTGACCCTGAAAAATGTATGGGTTGCAATTACTGTGCATGGGCGTGCCCTTATGGCGCAAGAGAGTTAGACAGAGAAGAGGGTGTTATGAAAAAATGCACATTATGCGTAGATAGAATCTATGACGAAAATCTTCCAGAATCAGAAAGAAAGCCAGCGTGTGTTATGACTTGTCCAACAACAGCAAGGTACTTCGGAGATTTTGATGATCCAAACTCTGAAGTTTCTAAAATTTCAAGCCAAAGAGAGGGACAGGAATTGTTTTCAGAGTTAGGATATAAACCTGTTAATAAATACTTGTCACCAAGAAAAAAAGTTGAAATAAAGCAACATGAAGTTAAAGAGCCAGATCTTGTGAAAAAAGTAAAAGACTGGGTTAATAAAGTAGTTGAGTTATAAGGAGATATTGTGCACCCAGCATTTTCAGTAATTTTCTTTACAGTAACTTCAGGAGCAGGATATGCGTTAATGGGGTTATTAGCTTTATTAAATTTTTTATATTTAGGAATGCTTATTGATAAAAGTACTTTTTTTATTATATCTAGCATATCTGTAATTTTATTCACTATTGGCTTAGTTTCATCAACTTTTCATTTGGCAAATCCAAAAAATGCATGGAGAGCTTTTATGAGGTTTAGAACATCATGGTTAGCTAGAGAAGGATTACTTGCAATAATATTTTATCCTATACTTTTTTTATATTTATATTTTGTTTTCATAGATTATCAAATAGAAAATTTTATGTTTATGCAGATGTATAGTTGCTTTATTTTATTTTTATCATTATTAATAATCTATTGCACTGGAATGATTTATGCATGTCTCAAAACCATACCTCAGTGGAATACATTTTGGACGCCTGTAAACTATATAACCATTGGTTTATTTCTAGGCAGCCTTTTATTGTTTTTATTGCTTATTTTAAATAACTACAATGTAGAACAATATAAGTTGCATCTGATAGTAATAATAATAACGGCGCTAACAACAAAATTAATTTATTATTTTAATATAAGGTCGCCAAAACATAATATTGGTCAAGCAACAAATGCCGCAATTAAACTTAAAAATACAAGCGTCAGGCTGCTTGATGTGGGTCATACGGGAGGAACATTTTTGACTGATGAATTTGGTTTTAAAGTTGAAGAAAAAAAATTGCTCAGAATAAAATTATTTTCTATTTTTTGTGGCTTTTTTGCCCCATTAATCCTTATTTGTATTTATTGTTATTTGTATGAAGATGTTTTACTGTGCTTCTTTGCTTTTATCCTAGCATTTTTAGGTATGATTGCTGAAAGATGGCTATTTTTTGCTCAAGCAAAGCATGTTGTAAATTTATACCATGGCTCCCAAAATGTATAAAATGCTATATATATTATAGATATGTATATATTTAATTTTTTGAAAAACCATATAAAATAAACATTAACTTTAATTAAATACAAAAATTTATAAAAAAAATTATATTTTTCAATAACTTACATGATATACATCAAATTATTTCTTACGTCATTTTTAACATTTTTAATTCTTGATGCTATATGGCTTGGATTAATTGCCAAAGGATTTTATGCAAAACAACTTGCTATGTATCTTACGGATGATGTTATTTGGTCATCAGCATTGATTTTTTACATCATTTTTAATATCGGCCTTTTGGTTTTTGTGATTTTGCCAGCAATTGAAAAAGGTTCCTATGCAATATTAGTGTTTTATTCTCTTTTATATGGCCTTGTGACATTCGCAACATACGATCTCACGAATTTAGCTACAATAAAAGAGTGGCCCCTCATTGTGAGCTTAGTTGATATAGCATATGGAATGTTTGTTGCATTTTCAGCATCATCTATTGCATTTTTTGCAAATAAATATTTCATTTAGCAGGCTTTTATTCCTATTTATACCTTGATAATGCGCTTATATGTAAGTATTATTTTTATATGAAATATATATTATTATTAGTTACTTTGATTTTTTCTTTTAGTGCCTTTGCATTTGATTCGTCGCATGGCAGTAATAATGTAAATATTAATTGTCTTAAATCAGCAAAAAAAGTACATTTAAGTCAATCTCGTAGTAAAAACTTCCCACAATCAAGAACCAATGCAAATTATTATAATTGTTTAGATATTTCAAAAAAAGTAGTAAAAGCGCCAAAAGAAACTACTCCTTCTGAAAAAGTAAGAACCGGAGCAGCAGTTCTTATGAATCCTGTAGGTGCAGCTTTTTGGTTAATTGATAAAGTCGTAAGCATTGGTGTTGATAAAACAATAAATAAATAAACAAACAAGATGATATCTCTGTTATAGATTCTACTATCTTTTTAATAAAATATGATTGAAATAAAAAATTTACATAAAAAGTATGATGATACTACTGTAGTAAATAATTTGTCTTTAAAAGTTGGCAAAGGTGAAGTCTTGGGTTTTCTTGGTCCAAATGGAGCTGGTAAATCTACAACTATGAAAATGGTTACAGGTTTTATAGAGCCAACTAGTGGGGATATAAAAATAAAAGATTTATATGTAAGAGATGCAGCTTACGAGATTAAGAAATCTATAGGTTATTTGCCAGAGGGTGCACCTCAATACGGAGAAATGATAACTAAAGATTTTTTAACATTTATAGCAAAAATTAGAGGTATTGAAAAAAATAATATTAATAATTCCTTAGAGCAAGTAATACATAGTTTATCATTAAATGATGTTTTAAATAAAAGAATAGAACATTTATCAAAAGGATATAAAAGAAGGGTGGGAATAGCGCAAGCAATTATTCATGATCCAGAAATATTAATTATGGATGAACCTACAGACGGTCTTGATCCAAATCAAAAATATGATGTAAGAGAATTAATAAAAAAAATTTCAAAAGATAAGACTATTATTATCTCAACACATATTTTAGAAGAGGTGGAGGCTGTGTGCACAAGAGCAGCTATAATAGCAAAAGGGAAATTATTATTTGACGATACTCCTGAAAAATTTAGTGAAGCTGGCAATGGATCATTAGATGATACTTTTAGAAAAATAACCATGGGAGAAAATCACTAATGAAAAATATCTCAATTATTTTTAATCGTGAGCTAGCATCATATTTCTCTACACCTATAGCATATGTTTTTTTAGTTATTTTTCTTTTATTGTCAGGGTCGTTCACTTTTTATATGGGTAACTTTTATGAAAGAGGACAAGCAGATTTATTACCTTTTTTTGGATTTCACCCATGGCTATATTTATTTTTAGTTCCTGCAATTACAATGAAATTGTGGGCTGAAGAGAGAAAATCAGGAACTATAGAGCTGATATTGACACTTCCAGTAAAAGTTCAAGAAGTAGTTATTGGTAAATACTTAGCCGCATGGTTCTTTATTGCTTTGGCATTATTCCTTACTTTTCCAATTTGGATTACTGTGAATTATTTGGGGGATCCAGATAATGGGGCAATTTTATCAGGTTACTTAGGAAGTTTATTAATGTCAGGAGGTTTCCTTGCTATTGGCTCTTGCATGTCTTCAGTAACGCAAAACCAAGTAATTGCATTTATTATATCTGTTGTTGTTTGTTTTATTTTTTTGCTTAGTGGAACAAGCTTAGTTTTAGATTTTTTTAATGCATGGCTTCCGCAAGGCGCAGTTGACGCAATAGCATCATTAAGCTTTCTTTCGCATTTTTCTTCATTAAGTAAAGGTGTAATTGATTTAAGAGATTTTATATATTATTTTTCATTAATTGCTGTATTTATTTATATAAATATTGAGCTTGTTAACTTAAAAAAAGGTGAATAGGGTGCTAACAGAGAGAAACAAGTCAAAAGCACAAATCCTTCTTTTATTAATAGTGTTCGTACTATTTATAATGCTTGCTAATAATATTTTTAAAGGATTTAGATTTGATTTAACTGAAAATAAATTATATACATTAGGTAATGGTACTCTTAATATAATAAATGAATTAAAAGATGAAGTGACTCTTAATTATTACTTTTCAGATAGTTTAACACAAGACGATACATACCTGAGAGCATATGCAAAAAGAATTAAAGAACTTCTTGAGGAATATCAACTAAGATCAAAAGGAAAAATTAAATTAAATATCATTGATCCTGTTCCCTTTTCTGACGAAGAAGATGATGCAATGAAATATGGATTACAAGGAGTTCCATCTAAAACTAAAGAAGAAAACATATTTTTTGGACTGGTTGCCGCAAACAGATACGATAGTTATAAAATAATCAAATTTTTTGACCCAGGAAAAGAAGCAGTCATTGAATATGAAATCACAAAAGTTTTATATAGCCTTCTAAATTTAAAAAAACCAAAAGTTGGAGTAATGACTTCATTATCAATGTTTGGTGGATATAATTTCACTAAAAATGAACCTACTCCTGAGTGGGCTATAATTCAAAAATTAAAACCACTTTTTGATGTGGAACTTATTGATAAAAAAACAAAAAGCCTTGAAAGTTTTGATATTTTATTTCTAGTTCATCCAAAAAAGATATCAGCTGAAGATAAGAAAAAAGTAATTAATTTTTACGACAACAAAGGTAAGATTTTATTGCTGTATGATGTTTATTCCGAAGCAGATCCTGAGTTTCAAGATCCAAGTCTTCCACCAGCTGGTGGTGGTATTCAATCTTCTGATTTTAAGGAACTTCTCGATAGAATTGGCATTTCAATAGATATGTCAAAAGTACTTTTAGATAGAAAGTATGCTATACCTGTAACATCAGCTGCATCTGATAGACCAATAAAGCATGCAGCCATATTAAGTTTTCCTAAAAATTCTTTTAATAAAAAATTAGATATGACAAAGAAACTTAATTCTCTTACAGCTGCTTTTTCAGGTTCAATTGTAAATACAAATATGAGTAATAGTTTTACGCCATTAATTTCATCTAGTAATGATTCGTCTATTACTGAAAAAAATGTTTTTAGATATCTTCCAGACCCATCTATTCTTTTAGATGAATACGAGCCAACAAAAGAAACAGAAATATTTGCGGGATTAATAGAAAATGAGGGCAAGCAAGCAATAGTAGTTGCTGATGCAGATATTACAGCAAATTATTTATGGGTTAGAGTTCAGGATTTCTATGGCGAACAAGTTTTAGTTCCATGGGCAAGTAATGGTGATTTAATAATAAATTCATTAGATTATCTATCAGGAGGTAATACACTTGCAAGTATTACTAGTAGAGAATCTTTTTCAAGACCTTTTACAGTTGTTGAAGATTTAAAACTTACAGCAGAAAAAATATTTAATCAAGAGGAAGCTAGGTTGCAAGCTAAATTAGCAAAACTTCAAAGCAAAAATAGTGAACTTACTGATAAAAATAGTGTTGATTATAGTGCATTTCAGCAAGAGTTGTTGAAAGTTAGGAAAGAATTACGAGATGTCAGAAGAAATTTGAATAAAGATATAGATAATCTAGGGTCTTTACTAAAATTTATTAATATTTTCTTAATGCCAATATTGCTAACAGTTTTTATTATATCTTTTTCCTCATATAGAAAGAAACAAAAAAGTAAATGAAAAAGCTAATCATTATAACTATTGTATTAATGTTTCTTATAGTGGCAAATATTTTAATAAATAATGATAAAACGCTAACAGAAAAAAACACATTATCTTTTTCAGAAGCAATTAATATTAAATTGCCTCTAACATCATTTGAAATAATTACAAATGATAATAAAATTCAGTTAATAAAAAGTAATAATTGCTATAATATTAAAAGTATAAATTATTGTGCTGATACCAAAAAGGTTAATTTTTTAAAAAAATTTTTAAGTAATAAGGTAAAAGATATTTATGATAATAATAAAGAAAATCTTGATAGACTAGGTTTTAATAATACAAAAAAAAATAGCTTAATTATTTTAGACGAAAGAGTAACTTTAATATTTGGTAAATTAAATCAGTACAACGAAATATATATTCTGGTAGCTAATAAGATTTATAAGGTTGATTACTATTCAAGTATACTTGAAACGTCAACAAAATTATGGATAGATAAATCAAAACCTATATTAAATTTAACAGAAAATGATGAATTTCATATAAAGATATACAAAAAAAGGGATGAAAGGAATCCTTGCGCAAATATCTCTCATATAAATCTTATTTCTGATATGAAATTTTCAAATTTGCGTAATACTTTTTTTGATTTGTATGCAGCTGACGTAAAGTTATTAAAAAGAGACGCAGTTGAAGATGATAACGAGATGTTTTATACCGTTCATATAGAGGATGCGAACAAAAAAACTAAAACTGGTTCTAAAGAGTTTAATAAGATGCTATATAATTTAGAAGTGTGGAAATACAAACATACGGCTTATTTAATGTTAGCAACAGAACTGCCATTGTTTGTAATACCTAACTCTGTATATGAAAATATTAAAAGTTATTGCGTAGAATAACTTATTCTAAAGAATCAATAAATTTTTCCGCATCTAATGCAGCCATACATCCTGAGCCTGCAGAAGTAATGGCTTGACGATAAATTTTATCAGTGACATCACCAGCTGCAAATACGCCAGGAACATTAGATTGTGTAGCATAACTAGAGTCATTTTTGACAATTATATAACCTTCATCCATATCTAGTTGAACAATAAATATATCTGTATTTGGTTTATGTCCGATCGCAATAAATACACCATCAAAACCAATGTCTTCTTCGCTATTATCTTTTTTTGATTTTATAACAGCAGAGGTTACACCCATATTGTCACCTTTAACTTCAGCTAATTCAGAATCCCACATAATTTCAATATTTTCTTTTTTAAATAATTTGTCTTGTAATATTTTTTCTGCTCGCAAGCTATCTCTCCTATGAATTAAAGTGACTGATGAAGCTATATTTGATAAATATAAAGCTTCTTCAACCGCAGTATTTCCTCCGCCAACAACACAAACTTTTTTATTTTTATAAAAAAACCCATCACATGTAGCACAAGCAGAAACTCCTTTACCTAGATATTCTTGTTCACTATCAAGTCCTAAGTACATTGCGCTAGCACCTGTAGTGATAATTACTGCATCTGCCGTATACTTTCCATCATCGCCTTCTAGTGATAGAGGTTTGTTTTTAAAATCAACTTTATTTATGTGATCAAAAATAATATTAACATTATATTTTAGCGCATGTTTTTCCATTCTTGCCATTAAATCAGGTCCTTGCAAACCATCGTGATCTCCAGGCCAATTGTCAACATCTGTTGTAGTCATTAACTGGCCACCTTTACTTAATCCTGTGATTAATGTGGGGTTAAGATTTGCTCTAGCTGCATAAACTGCAGCAGTGTATCCAGCAGGCCCAGATCCTAAAATGATAAGTTTTGAGTGATTTTTTGTGTCCAATATAATTCCTTTATTATGTACGATTTAAGATTAATGGGGTGTAATCTATTAAGTTAATATTTAGGTTAAATATAGTATAATCATTAAAAAAAAGGAAGGTATAAAAAACTTATTTCTTTGATTTTGTTTTAGACCAAAAATCGCTAGGGTTTTGACTTAAAGGTATAATAAATTGAAAAATAGCTCAATGAAAAAAACAAATAAAACTCCTGGTAAGAAATTTATATCTCAAGCAGCAAGAGAGGCCATCCTTCTTCTATCATTTTCAATTTCATTATATATATATTTAACATTAACGACTTACAATTATGATGACAGTAGCTGGATAAACACTTCATCTTTAGAAATTAAAAATCTTGGAGGATTATTTGGATCCTATCTAAGTGAGACTTTGTATTTTATATTTGGGTTAGGTGCATTTTTAATACCATTAATAATAATATTTGCCTCAGTAATATTTTATAATAAAGTTCAAAATTCTGATGAAAGTAATACTTTTTTCAGGTACGTTGGGTATATATTCTTTTTATTATCGACTTGTGCATTATTAAGTATTCATAATTTATCAAGCGCGCTTAATGCAGGACCAGGAGGTTTAATTGGGGATTTTACAGCTTCAATTTTAGTTAATAATTTTAGTGTAGTAGGGTCTACTATATTACTAGTTACATTTTTTATTATAGGAATTACATTATGGTTAAAACTTTCATGGATTTATATTTTAGAAGCTCTTGGAGGTTATGGATTTAAGATTATAGATATTATATTTATTTTTTTAAAGAATCTTCCTTCGTATATTCTAAAAGACAAAGATACAATTAATTTAAAAAAAGATATAGAATTTAAGAAAAAACTTGAAAAGTTAAAAAAAGTAGATGATATAAAAATTGAACCTGAAGTTAAAGTAACTAAGTTTTCCAATAGAGTAGAAAAAGAAAAGCAAATACCTTTATTTGAAAACAAAAGTTCTTCTAAATTGCCCCCTTTGGATTTACTTGTTGATCCAAATGATGAAGTTCATTCGTATTCAGAAGAAGCTTTAAAAACATTATCAAAACTTGTTGAAATTAAACTTGAGGATTATGGTGTTAGAGCTAGCGTAGTTGCTGTACATCAAGGTCCTGTAATAACAAGGTTTGAATTAGAGCCAGAGGCTGGAGTAAAGGCTGGTAAAATTACTAATTTGTCAAAAGATTTAGCAAGAGCACTATCTGTAACAAATGTTCGTGTAGTTGAAGTTATTCCTGGTAAAAATGTAATTGGTATTGAAATTCCAAATGAAAATAAACAAATTGTAAGATTGTCAGAAATATTAAAATCTTCACAATTTGATAGTTATCCATCAAAACTAACTATAGGGTTAGGAAAAGATATATCAGGCGAACCAATGATGGCTGACTTAGCAAAAATGCCTCACTTGTTAGTAGCAGGAACTACTGGATCAGGAAAATCTGTTGCAATAAATTCAATGATATTAAGTTTAATTTATAAATCTAGTCCTGAGCATGTAAGAATGATTATGATAGATCCAAAAATGTTAGAGCTAGGTATATATGATGGTATACCGCATCTTTTAACTCCTGTTGTAACTGATATGAATTTAGCTGCAAATGCTTTAATGTGGTGCGTAAAAGAGATGGAGAGAAGATATAAGTTGTTGGCAAAATATAGTGTTAGAAATATCGATGGTTTCAATTTAAAAATTACAAAAGACTCGACAATAGATGAAGAATATTTACCACAAATTGTTATTGTTGTTGATGAATTTGCTGATTTATTTTTTGTAGTGGGAAAAAAGATTGAAGAATTAATAGCAAGATTAGCTCAGAAAGCAAGAGCTGCAGGTATACATTTAATATTGGCAACACAAAGACCATCAGTAGATGTTATAACCGGTTTAATAAAAGCCAATATACCATCAAGAATTGCTTTTCAAGTTTCATCTAAAACTGATGCAAGAGTTATATTAGATCAAGCTGGCGCAGAAAATTTATTAGGTAATGGAGATATGCTTTATTTAGAGGGTGGAAAAATGATTCCAGAAAGAATTCATGGAGCATTCGTATCTGATAAAGAAGTGAAAGATGTTATTAATTATTTAAAAGATGGAATAGAAAACGAATATATTGAAGAAATTATAGAGGAAAATAATGAAAACGATCTTAAGTCATTATACTCAAGTAACAATAGTGATAGTGATGATGATGAATTATATGATCAAGCTATACAAATTGTTATAGAAAGTGATAAAGCATCAATATCATATTTGCAAAGAAGACTAAAAATTGGCTATAACAGAGCAGCAAGAATTATAGAAAAAATGGAAGAAATGGGAATAGTTTCTTCAATACAAAAAAATGGAACCAGAAATGTTATTAAGAATAATTAGCATTTTTTTAAAAAAGAAATATTTTATATTCTTAACATTATTATTTTTTTATAATAATTCATACTCCTCTTCTAACTTTGATTATTATAGTTTTATAAATAACCTAAATTCATTTTCAACATCATTTGTGCAATATACATATAATGAAAATGGAGTGCTTATCAGAACAAGTAAGGGGAGGCTTTTATATAAGAAAAAATCAAAGTATATTTTAGAGTACAGTTCGCCAAATATAATAAAATTTATCTCAGACGGTCAATTCTCAACAACATACGATGATGATTTGGAGCAAGTAATAATTCAAAGTAACTTAGATAAAAATAGAAACAATATAATTGATATACTAATTAACAAGGAATTGATTAAGGAAAAATTTATTTTAAGCACTTCATTCTTAAATGGCGATAATCATATAAAATTTAAACCACTTATTAGTGATTTAGAAAATAATATTTTTTTACTTATTGTGAGAGATAATAAAATAAAAAAAATATCTTTCATGAACGAATTAGATCAAAGTGTTACAATGGAATTTCTAGATTTTAAAAGGAACATTAAAATTCTAAATGGGTCATTTAAGCTTGATATCCCAGATAATTTTGATGTAATAATAGATAAGTAAAAAAGGAGTAATTATGGCTGAACTAAGTTTGTCAACAGAGATTGTAAATAACGTTCTTGAAGTATTACAAAAACACGATGAATCTGCATCAGACCAGCTTGTAGCTAGTCAGTATTTAGCAGCAATTATAGGTTTTGTAGTTTCTAAAGAAAACTTTAGTGATGAACAGAGAAATGAAGTAATCAATGAGCTTTCATCATTTATAAGATATGTTGTAGATGATCTCAGAGGTGCGCAATCACAGAATGCGGGACCATCATCTGAAGATGCTTTTGGAATTTGGAAACCTGAATAGATAAATGTTAAAATTTATATCAATAGCTATTGGCGGAGCATTAGGGTCGTTAGCAAGGTATTATTTATCTAATAGCACTCTAAAAAACTTCATTTATATGGAGGTGCCATTAGCAATATTAATAATAAATATAATTGGTTCATTTGCATTTGGAATTTTAATGGGACTTGTTGAAAGCAATATTGTGGTTTCAAATAACATTAAAAACTTTTTAATTTTTGGTTTCATTGCTGCATTTACAACATTTTCAACTTTTGCTTGGGAAGCGCTTACTTTAATTCATAATGAAATGTATATGAAAATGATTGTATACTGTTTAATCTCTGTTACTTTGACTATAATTTTTTGTTTCGTAGGATATCACTTAGGAAAATAATATGATTGATCCAAAAATATTAAGAGAAAATATTGATCAAATAAGCGAAAACTTAAAAAAAAGAAACTTTGTTCTTAAAAAAGATATTTTTTTTAAGATTTAAAAAAATAGAAAAAATATTATCGCCGAAGCTGAAGATTTAAAAAATAAAAGAAACTCACTTTCCAAAGAAATAGGAATTCTTAAATCAAATAACGAAAATTCAGAACACTTGGTTGAAAAAGTACAAATTATTAATGATGAATTATCTAGTATTGACGGAAGACTGACGTCTACTGAGCAAGAATTTAAAAATTTTTTATTAAATATACCAAATGTTTTAGATGAATCTGTTCCGACAGGTAAATCAGAAAGCAACAACAAAGTTATAAAATATTCTAATGATGAAAATTTAGAAAATAATTCAAAAGAAGTTTTAAGAGACCATAGCGATATTGGAAAATCTTTAAACTTATATGATCATGAAATTGCATCTAAAATCTCCAGCTCAAGATTTAGTTTACTTTTTGGTGATTTGGCTGTACTTCATAGGGCTTTATCTTCATTCATGATTGATGAACATATTAATAAGCATGGATATACAGAGGTAAATGTCCCTTTAATTGTTAATTCTGATTCGCTTTTAGGAACTGGTCAGCTACCAAAATTCAAAGATGATCTTTTTGAAATTAAAAATAAAGATAATTTTTTTCTAATACCTACTGCAGAAGTACCTTTAACTAATATTTTAAGAGATTCTGTTTTGAGTGAAGATGATTTGCCAATAAAATACGCGGCATTATCATGTTGTTTTAGATCAGAAGCAGGCTCATATGGCAAAGATACAAAAGGTCTTATAAGGCAGCATCAGTTTGAAAAAGTTGAATTAGTGAATGCCGTTAGCCCTAGTAAATCTGAAGATTATTTAGAGCAGTTAACTAACCATGCAGAAAAGATATTAGTATTATTGGGCTTGCCGTATAGAAAAGTTCTTCTTTGCTCTGGTGATACAGGTTTTTCTTCATCAAAGACCTATGACCTTGAGGTTTGGATGCCGTCGCAAAACAAATATAGAGAAATCTCATCATGTAGTAATTTTAAAGACTTTCAATCTAGAAGGCTTAATATTAAATTTAAAGAAAAAAATTCTAAGAAAAAACAATATATTCATACTTTAAATGGCTCTGGCTTAGCTGTTGGAAGAACTCTTGCTGCAATTATAGAAAATTATCAGGATAGTAGTGGAAATATAGAAATTCCGGAGGTATTAAGACCTTATATGAATAACTTAAAATGTATTAAAAAAAATAATAATGACTAAAAATTATAGTTTTTCAGGAAGAGTTGAGTGGATAGGCGTAAGACAAAAAGAAGGAGATATTAAAAGTTTAGATACGAGCTATGCTATTGAGGGTTTAGGCCTTGAAGGTGATAAAATTACAAAAAAAAGTTCTAAAAAAAGACAAGTAACTTTGATGCAAAAAGAACATATCTCTGTTATCTTGTCGCTAGCAAAAGAAGAAGATCAGGATAAAATAAATAAAATTCAATATTATTTTAAAAGAAATTTACTAATCTCTAAGTATAATATTCTAAACCTTAAAGGTAATTTTTTTAGTATTGGAGAAGCAAAATTTTTTGGAACAGGTGATTGTAAGCCATGTAAAAAAATTGAGAATTTACTTGGTAAAAAGATGTTGGATGCTATGCAAGGTATGGGTGGCATAACTGCTACAGTTGTAAAATCCGGAACAATAAAAATTAATGATAGTTTAAATTTGGAAAGTGAATAATGAGAACATATTACTGTAATCAAATAAATGAATCAAAAATTGATAAAGAAATACAAGTTTGTGGCTGGGTAAATAAAATAAGAGATCACGGAGGAGTGATTTTTATAGATTTACGCGATATCAAAGGATTAGTTCAAATTGTTGTTAACCCTAACAACACAAGTCTTTTCAATTTAGCGGAATCACTAAGAAGCGAGTATATTATTTCAGTTACAGGAAAGCCGAGATTGAGACCCTCTGGATCATAGAATATGAAAATTGCTTCTGGAAAAGTAGAGGTCGTAAGTTCAAAAATAGAACTTTTGTCAAAAGCAGATACACCACCTTTTCAATTTGATGATGAAGTCAATGAAGATAATCGACTAAAGTATCGTATTCATGATCTTAAAAGTAATAAAATGCAAAATAATTTAATTGTGAGAAGTAATGTTGTAAAAATCATAAGAAATTATTTATCTCAGTTAGATTTTCTAGAAATTGAAACACCTATTCTAACAAAAGCTACTCCAGAAGGAGCAAGAGATTACTTGGTTCCCAGCAGAATAAATATTGGGCAGTTTTATGCGTTACCTCAATCACCACAATTGTTTAAACAAATGTTGATGATGTCTGGTTACGAAAAATATTATCAAATTGCTAAATGTTTTAGAGATGAAGATTTGAGAGCTGATAGACAACCAGAGTTTACACAACTCGATATAGAAATGTCATTTATAGATCAAGACCATATAATTTCTATCATAGAAAAATTGTTTTCAGAAATATTTCAGGATATTTTAAAAGTAAAAATTGATTTGCCAATACATCGTATTACCTATAATGAATCAATGGATCGATTTGGTTCTGATAGACCTGATCTAAGAATACCATTTGAGATAAAAAATATAAGTGATATTGTAAAAAATTCTGAATTTAAAGTTTTTTCTAAACCAGCTTCTCAAGACGGACAAAAAGTGAGTGCTCTTTGTATACCCTCAGAAGCGCAACTATCAAGAAAAGATATTGATATATATACAGATATTGCCATCTCAAGAGGTTCTCAAGGTCTTGCTTACATAAAGTGTAATGACATAGATGATATAGAAAACGGATTACAATCACCGATTATTAAATTTCTTGATTCCTTAACTATTAAAAATATATTAAAAGATGTTAATGCAACAAATGGGGATATTATTTTTTTTAGCGCAGGACCTAATAATCTTGTAAATAATATACTTGGATCATTAAGATGCAAAATTGCTGAAGATAAAAATTTAATTCAAGATAAATGGAAATTTGTATGGATTACTGACTTTCCAATGTTTGAGCATGATATAGAAACAAAAAAATGGAAATGTTTGCATCATCCTTTCACAATGCCAGTTTTCAATAATATTAAAGATATAGAAAATAATCCTGAGTCCCTATTGTCAGAATCATATGATTTAGTTTTGAATGGAATTGAGTTAGGCGGTGGATCAATAAGAATTAATAATACAGAAATACAAAGTTCTATTTTTAAAGTCCTTGGACTTAAAGATAAAGAGATTAAAGAGCAGTTTGGTTTTTTTGTTGACTCAATGAAATACGGTTGCCCACCACATGGTGGCATTGCGTTTGGTCTAGATAGAATAATAATGTTATTGACAAAATCAAAATCAATAAGAGAAGTTATTGCTTTTCCAAAAACACAAACTGCATCGTGTTCATTAACAGGAGCTCCAGCTAAAATTAGTAAAGACCAAGTGAATGAACTTGGTTTAAAGATAAATGATAAGAATATAGATAAATGAAAAAAATACCAATATCAGTATTAGTATTAATATATACAAAAAATAAAGATATATTAATTTTAAAAAAAAATAATGATAAAGATATGTGGCAATCAGTTACTGGTAGTATAAATGATGGTGAAAGTGTTGATGATGCTGCCAAAAGAGAAGTTTATGAGGAAACAGGATTAAACGCCGATAATATCATAAATTGTAACAAGCAATACATTTTTGAAATTTATGAAATGTGGAGATATAAGTATGATGATAATGTTACTCATAATACAGAGCATGTATTTTTACTTGAGCTTGACGAAAGAAAAGATATTGTAATTGATAAAGAGGAGCATGTTTCATATGAATGGACATCTAGAGTCAAGGCTGCTGAAAAAGTTTTTTCTCATACAAACAGACAGGCAATTTTTGATTTAATTTAATTAAGTGATTAAAGAGGTTTTATGGCGGGACATAGTAAATGGGCTAATATACAGCATAGAAAAAAAAGGCAAGATGCAAAACGTGGAAAATTATTTACCAAACTTATTAAGGAGATAACGGTTGCGGCAAGAGAGGGCGGCGGAGATGCTGACTCAAATCCAAGATTGCGTTTAGCTCTTGATAAAGCATTTGCTGGAAACATGAATAAAGACACAATTGAAAAAGCTATCAATAGAGGTACGGGCAATCTCGAAGGTGTAAATTACGAGGAATTAAGCTACGAAGGTTATAGCTCATCTGGTGTAGCATTAATAGTGTCATGTGTTACTGATAATAAAAACAGAACCGTTGCAGAAGTAAGACATGCATTTTCAAAGTATTCAGGTAATTTAGGAAGTTCTGGCTCAGTATCTTATCTATTTAATAAAATAGGAGTAATTTCTTACGATAAAACAGACAATGCAGATGAAATAGTTGATCTTGCAATTGAAAATAATGCTATTGATGTTATACAGGAAGATAAATATGTTGAAATTCATACAGATAAGTCGGATTTTTTAAAAATTACTGAGATTCTAAAAGAAAATAACTATACATTTGATAATGCAGAATTGGAAATGCATGCAGACACTAAAATAGAATTAGGTGGAGAAAATTTAGAATCATTTGTAAAATTTTTAGATGCCTTAGAAGAATTAGATGATGTGCAAAATGTTTATACAAATGCTGATTACCAGGAGGAATGAAGCTAAAGTAAAAGCATTAATAACTTATTGAACCTGGAGATACCATTATGTCAAAAATGCAAAGAGACAAGGGAAAACGTTTTGAAAGAGAAGTTGTTAATACCTTAAAAGAATCAGGTTTTTTTGATGCAAAACGAATTCCATTATCAGGTCTGCAAGAAGGCTTTAAAGGAGATATTCTTTTAAAAAGAAAAGAGACATCAAAACAGCTTCTTGGCGAATGCAAAAGTAGAGCTGGTGGCTTTAAGTTAATATACGATGCTAAAGAGCAAGATAACGCTGATATATTATTTATTAAACAGGATAGAAAGCCTGTGCTAGTTGTTATTTCTTTAGAGGATTATATTAAAGGCGATTTTTAAATACATTAATATATGTTGTCAAAAAAAATTAATATAAGAGTTTACTATGAAGACACTGATTCCGGCGGGATAGTATATTATGCAAATTATTTTAAATTCACCGAAAGATGTAGGACAGAATTATTAAGAGAATCAGGATTATCGCAGACTGAATTATTAAAAAATTATGATATAAAATTTATAGTCCATAGCGTTTCTATGAATTATATAAATCCCTCTTATCTAGATGACAATCTAATCGTTGAAACAAATATTGAAAATTTCAAAAAAACATCGATTGTATTTGATCAGAAAATATATAAAGTTATTAAGAATAATAAAATTGATATAATTGATTCTAAATGTAAAATAGTATGTATTGATTCAAATCATAAAATAATTGCTATGCCAGATATAATTTCAAAAAAGCTTTTGGGGGAAAAATGAACGGTATCATTCATTTAGCATTAAACGCAAGTTTTCTTGTTCAGCTAGTGATGTTAACGCTAATTATTTTGTCAGTATGGAGCTGGATAATAATTTTAAATAAAAGAAAAGAATTAAAGGTTATTTTAAAAAATACAATAAAATTTAATAAAAAAATATGGTCTGGTATTGATATGCATCAATACTATATGCAAATTAAAGATAAAAGAACAAAGGCTCCTATAGAAGAAGTATTTTGTGCTGGTTGGAATAGGTATGAAACATTACATCTTGAACAAAAAATAATTACTCCTGAAGCAATTCCTCAAACATCTTTAAGGGCTATGCAAGTTGCAATTTCTACAGAAAGTGAATCATTAGAGACAGATTTACAAACTTTAGCGACAATTGCATCTGTCAGTCCTTATATTGGTTTGCTTGGAACAGTTTGGGGAATCATGAATTCTTTTCAGTCTCTTAGCCAAACTACACAGACTACAATTGCAACAGTTGCACCAGGTATTTCTGAGGCTTTAATCGCTACTGCATTAGGACTTATTGCAGCAATACCAGCTGTTATAGCATACAACAAGTTTAATCGTGATATATCTATGATTTTGTCTCGATATGAAAATTTTGCAGAAGAATTAACAGAAATACTTCAAAGAGATAATATTCCTATACACGATGAAGATAATGAGACGTCAACATAAAAATAAACTATTAGCTGAAATAAATATAGTTCCATATATTGATGTTATGCTAGTTTTACTCTTAGTCTTTATGATTACAACACCATTGCTTTATCAAGGATTAGAAGTTGATTTGCCAGAAACTGAGGCAAGCGATGTAGATATAAGCGAGTTTCAAGAACCATTAATTGTAGAAATTAATTCAAAAGGATTAATAAGGGTTATTCAAAAAGATAGCTTTAATGAGATAGTAAGTGAGGAAGATCTTGCAGATACAATAATATCAATTTATAAAAATAAAAAAATAGACAAGGTATATGTTAAAGGCGATAAAAAAATTGAGTATGAAAAAGTAATAAGATTAATATCTATCCTTAATAAAGGCGGCGTGGAAAATATTGGATTGATTACATTACCTGTTAATGAATAGAAATAGAAAAAAAAAATTAGCAACTCTAATTAAAGTATTATTTGCTCACATATTTATAATATTTTTATTAGATCTAAATATATCTTCAATAATCTCTAATAAACCAAAAAATATAAATCAAATTGATAATGCGAAATTTTTAAATTTGAAAAGTATGAGTATGGAAGAAATAGAAAACAAAAGAAAGATAATTGAAGAAGAAAAAAAAAGATTAGAAAGATTAAGAAAAAAAAAATTAGCTGAAGAAAAAAGAAAAAAGAAAATAGCTGAAGAAAAAAGAAAAAAGAAAATAGCAGAAGAAAAGAAAAAAAAATTAGCTGAAGAAAAAAGAAGAAAAACTCTAGAAAAATTAAAAAAAGATGAAGAATCTGAACTTGCTAATTATGAATTAGAAAAAATTGAGAAAGAGCTTCTTGCACTAGAAAGGAACGAAGAATTAATTAAACAACAAATGTTGAGAAATGCGCAATTAACAGATGCCGAAGAGAAGTATATTCTTACTATTAAATCTAAAATTGAGAATAATTGGTTGATTCCTCATGACACAAAATATGATAAGATATGTACTGTTATAGTAAACCAAATTCCTAGCGGAAAAGTTACAGATGTAAAAGTTCATGGCTGTAAAGCTGATATTTTATATATAGATTCTTTGATTAATGCTGTTTGGAGATCAAGCCCTTTACCTGTTGCTCCAGATATAGAAGTATTTCAAGAAAATATTGTTTTACAATTTGTGGGGCCCAATAAATGATAAAGATTTTTTTAAGTTTAATATTATGTGCATTTTGTTTGTCAAATGCTAATGCTGATTTAATAGTGAAAATTAATAGAGCTGAAATTGGTGCTTTACCAATTATGATTTATTTAGATAGCAATGACGAAAGTCTTGGTTCAAAAATCAAAAAAATTATTGAAACTGATTTATACAACAGTGGTTATTTTAATGTTCTAAGTTCTAGTAGTGTAAAAAATAACATATCTAATTCAAAAACTCAGTACGCTTTATGGACTCTTGCGGGTGCAAACTATTTTTTGAAATCTAAGATTTATACAGAAAACTCTAAAAAATATATAAGGTTTGATTTGCACAATGTCATTAAAAAAGAAATTATTATTTCATACAAGATTAATTTGGGTAATAATAATATTAGAAAAATATCTCACACTATAAGTAATGTTATTTTTGAGAAAATCACCGGAATAAAAGGTATCTTTGATACAAAAATCGCTTATATTAGTACTGAAGTAGTAAAAAAAAGAAAAATATACAAACTAAATGTTGCGGATATTGACGGTTATAATCCTATTGCTATATACAAGTCATCAAAACAAATTATGTCTCCAACATGGTCTCCAAACAACAAAAAAATAGCATATGTATCATTTGAAAATAATAAGCCAGAAATTTTTATACAGACTCTAGAAACAGGCTTAAGAGAGAAATTACCTAATAATAACTATTCATCAAGTGCACCAGCATGGTCTCCAAACGAAAAATATATGGCTTTTACATCATCAATCAAAGGTAACTTGGAAATTTTTGTTTACAATTTTTACACTAAATCAATTAAAAGAGTAACAAATAGTATTGGTATTGACACAGAAGCTGAATGGGACTTAGATGGTGAGAAGATATTTTTTACTTCTGATAGAAATGGCAAGCCACATATATATTCTAAATCAATTAAAAGAGGAAAGGCCAAAAGAATAACTTTTCAAGGCAACTACAATGCAGATGCAAATTTATCACCAAATGGGCATTATTTGTCTTTAGTTCATAATGGTGGAAGTGGTCACAATATAGCGATATATTCTCTTAAAGATAAATATTTTAAAATTATTTCTACAGGAAAATTAGATGAAGCGCCTAGTTTTGCACCTAATAACAAAATGATTCTCTTTGCTTCAAAAAAACAAAACAAAGGTATCCTTGTTGCTACGAGTAATGATGGTAGAATAAGAACAGAATTAGAACTAGATGGAGAAGATGTAAGAGAACCTATCTGGTCTCATTAAATAACTTTCAACGGAGACAATAGTGATCAAAAGACAGCTAAAAAATTATATTTTAATACCAATTATCATTTTGACTTCTGGTTGTAACATGCTTAATCAAAAAGATCCTGATGTTATTGTTACAACAGAACCAATGCTAACTAAAGGCGACGGTGAATCTGAAGGCACAGTGGATAAAATTAAGTCCGCAGATGACATTGATCTCGATTCTGTAGAAACGAAGGGGTATACATTAGGAAATAATATTATATATTTTGACTATGATAAATATTCTGTAATT
>JAYNQN010000007.1:0-1265 GCA_038114285.1 Gammaproteobacteria bacterium
GGTATATACCATGTATATTAATTTCCAATCGTCAGTTATGTTAATGGGATAGAAATATCTTAAGGAAAGAATGATTGTTATCATTATCGGTGCAATTATGATACTCAAAAAATTCTTGTTACTTCCTATTACTTTTATTAAGCACCATCCTGTAAAAGAACCAGCGAAAGCACCAGCAAAAAAAGGTGCGATTAACCAAATAATCAAAGAATTTTGCACTTGTACTACCCAACCTAAAAGTAAGGTTCCTAAGATTATCCCTGCAATAAATACTGGTGTAAAAATTAATCCTGATATAAGTACTATTAATTTTTTATTATTAATCACTACCCAATAATCTCCAGTTTATATGAGTTACTGTTAACCACATATAAATTATTCCCTCTGCTAATAAAGTAATCCCAATAAAAAAAATATGAACGTCATTACTTTCTAAAAAATCATTTGTAAACATCATTATTGGAATTATTGAGATAAAAAATAAGGAATAAATTACATACTTAAAAATAGATGGTTCAAAGTTTTTTAAATACTCTTCTTTTGCCTTATTTTTTTTTGCTTGTTTGGGATTAATAATGTAAGAAACATTTTTAGGGTTATCATTTACCCATATTGCACTAACTTCGGTACCATCAGGAAAAGTCATTCGTCCTTCACCACACATTTTACCATTTTCCCATGAACCTGAATAAAATACTCCCGGAGATATTTCTGTTTTATGATGCCAACCTTCTTTGCTTGAATTTTTAATTTTAAATTCGTTTTCTTTCTCAAGGATTTCTGCTTGTTTTACAATCCATTCATCCCAGGTTAATTTAGTTTTCATAATTCAATCATACTTCTTGTCTAATAATTTGACAACGAAATTGCTAATCATGAATGGATAGACCGTATTTCTTAATTTTATTCTTTCCTTTCTCTGTTTATTTCTGATTATTAATGAAGATATATTGGTTTTCCTATAGGGTTTTCCAGAGTAAGTCAGGTATTCTCTCTCATTCAAATAATCTGCAATTTTAGGATAACTTAGACCTTGTTGATGCAAGTAATCAACCAGTTGAAAGAGGTCTTCTTGCTCTTTGGTGTACCTATTTTGGAAATAAATTAACTTATGGGTTCTAACAGAGATTACAAAGGAGATATATTCTACAGAATCAACTCTGGGAACTACTCCACCGTGACTGATTTTGCTAGGTTCCTTGGCATATCGACATTTGTGCCTTTAGCAATTGCACAATGATATGCTAAAAGCTGAAGGGGAATAG
>JAYNQN010000007.1:1365-84276 GCA_038114285.1 Gammaproteobacteria bacterium
ACATTTGTGCCTTTAGCAATTGCACAATGATATGCTAAAAGCTGAAGGGGAATAGTAAACAATATAGGGGCGACAGGATTCATTGGGGCATCTATTTCAAAAACTTTAGAAATATCGTCGCTTTTAAAACCTGCTTTTTTATCTGCAAATATGTAAAGTCTTCCGCCACGTGCCTTTACTTCTTCCAAGTTTGATTTTAACTTTTCTAAGACAACATTGTTTGGGGCTACTGCAACAACTGGCATATTCTCATCTACAATGGCAAGTGGGCCATGTTTTAATTCTCCAGCTGCATAAGCTTCTGCATGAATGTATGATATTTCTTTAAGTTTTAAAGCACCCTCTCGTGCTATAGGAAAATGTGATCCTCTTCCTAAAAATAAAGCATGCTCTTTATCAGAAAATATTTTAGATAACTCAGCAATTTTCTCGTCGAGAGCCAATGTACTTTTTATTTTTTCAGGCAGCCCTTTCAGCTGCAAGCATAAAGATTCTTCTAAGTCATCAGTAATTTCATATCTTTTTCCAAGAACTATTACTAATAACATGAGACAGGCTAATTGAGTTGTAAATGCTTTTGTTGATGCTACTCCAATTTCAGGACCTGCATGAGTTATTAATGTTGAATCACATTCTCTTGCTAAAGAACTTTCCGGAACATTGCAGATAGCGACTGAACCTACATAATAATCTTCATTTTTAATTTCTCTTAACGCAGAAAGTGTGTCTGCAGTCTCTCCAGATTGTGAAATACATACTAATAAAGTATCTTTTTGAACAGCATGTCTTCGATATCTGAACTCACTGGCAATTTCAGCATGACAAGGTATTCCTGCTAATCTTTCTAGCCAATGTTTTGCCACTAGTGCAGCATGATAACTTGTGCCACAGGCTATAATTTGTACTACCTTAAATTTTGATAATAATATTTCAGAATTTGGTCCTAATATTTGTTTTGGCACTTTATTATTAATGATTCTATCTTGTACAGTTGCCCTTACTGCATCTGGCTGCTCAAAGATTTCCTTAAGCATAAAATGTTCATAACCTTCTTTAGAATTACTTTTTAAAGATAAATTACTTTTTTTTGTTTCCCTGCGAATATTTTTTTTATTGCTGTCATATATTTTTACTTCGTCCGAACTTAAAGTTGCAATATCACCGTCCTCTAAATATACGAATTTATTAGTATGTTGAATTAAAGCCTGGATGTCAGATGCTACATAATTTATTTTTTCGCCCAAACCAATAATTAATGGGCTTCCATTTCTAGCGACAACAAGATTATTTGGCTCCTTTTTATTTAATACAGCGATTGCATAAGAACCCTTAACTTCTTTAACAGCCATGTAAACTGCATCCAGTAATTCGTTATCTTTCATGTAATAATTTATTAAATGAGCTAATACTTCTGAGTCTGTTTCAGACGAGAATGACAAGCCATTAAAAAACTTTTTTCTTAATTCAGAATAATTTTCAATAATCCCGTTATGTACAATTGCTATATTATTTTCTGATATGTGTGGGTGTGCGTTGATTTGCGATGGTTTGCCATGTGTCGCCCACCTAGTATGAGCGATACCAATAGTTGAACTTAATGTTTTATCTAAACTATTTGTAAGTTCAGAAACATTTCCTTCTTTTTTAAAAATATCAATATTTTCGTTTTGTATTATTGCAATACCAGCAGAATCATAACCTCTATACTCAAGATGCTTTAGGCCGTCTGATAGAACACTTATTATGTTTTTCTTTGCTGCTACAGCTACAATTCCGCACATTTATTTTTTCCAATTTTTCTTTTCTTGTTGTCTTGATCTTGCAATCAATAAACTATCCTTTTCAGATTCGTCTGTTATTGTTGATCCTGCAGCAATGGTAACTCCCTCTTCTACAATTATTGGGGCTATTAACTGAGAATCAGAACCAATAAACACATTATCTTTTATTATTGTTTTATGCTTATTTTTTCCATCATAGTTACATGTGATAACGCCTGCGCCAATATTTACATTTTGGCCTATCTCAGAGTCTCCTATGTATGTTAAATGATTAGCTTTTGTATTCTTTTTTATTAAAGAAGCTTTAACTTCAACAAAATTTCCAATTCTAACTTTATCCTCAAGGGAGCAACTTGGTCTTATTCTGGCATAAGGCCCAATACTACAACTTTTTCCAATTTTTGAATCTTCAACTATAGAATATGGTTTTATTTCTGTTTGATTATCAATACTAGAGTTGTTAATGATTACATTAGAATTTATTTTTACATTATTTCCAATTTTAATATTTCCCTCAAAAATTACATTTGCGTCAACTTCAACATCAGCCCCGATCTCTACATTACCTCTAAAATATACTGATTTTGAGTCTAGCATTGTTACACCCTTTTCTAAAAAGTATCGTCTATAATTTTCTTGAAAAATTTGTTCAGTTTTTTCTAACTGACTTTTGTCATTAACTCCCAGCAAACTATTAAATTCTTTAGATAAAAGTGGAGCTACTGTCATATTTTTTTTATTTGCTATACTTACAATATCTGTTAAGTAAAACTCTTGTTTTGTATTATCATTTTTAACTTCAGAAATTAATTCTATTAAAGTTGATACGTTACTGAATATTATTCCAGTATTACATTCTTTTATATTTTTTTGTTTCGGGTCAGCTTCAATTTCTTCAATAATTTTTGAAATTATTTCATCCTCAGCCTGCTCTCTTATAATTCTTCCATAACCAAAAGGGTTTTCCAGTTCGACAGTTAAAACTTTAACCTGACTTTTTGGCATGTAATTTATAAATTTTCCTAATAACTTAGATTCTATTAGAGGAGTATCAGCATACAATATTAGTACTTCATCTTTTTTATTTAAAGAAGGTAAAACAATTTTTACTGCATCTGCTGTACCCTTTTGCTCAATTTGGGTATGCCAATTTATATTATAATTTTTAAAGGATTCTTTTATATGTTCTATTTTTGGATTTACAACTACATTTATTGTTTTTGGTTTTAATTTTTGCGCTGTGGTAAGCACATGCTCAAGCATTGTCTTGCCACCGACCTTATGCATGACTTTTGGTAAATTACTATGCATTCTCTTACCATTTCCAGCTGCAAGGATTATTATATTTAAGCTCATTTAATTTTTATGAATTTGTTTTTATTGCAACATTCTACTATGAGATTAGAAATTATGCACAAAAACTGTAATCTGAGGTTTATTTAACTTTTTTTCTTAAATTTTCTATCATTTTGAGCTGCGCGGCCGCTTGGGCAAGCTCCGCTAATGCCTTTGCAGCATCTATATTATCGCTTTTATCAGCTAGCGCTTCTTCTGCTCTTTTCTTAGCTTCAGCTGCTTTTGCTTCATCTAAATCTTCACCTCTAATTGCTGTATCTGCAAGGACAGTCACAACATTTGGCTGTACTTCTAGAACTCCGCCTGATATAAAAAATAAATGTTCAGTATCTTCTTCTGTAATTATTTTTATTTCGCCAGGCTTTAATGGCGTGATCATAGGTGTATGCTTAGGATATATACCTACTTCACCCATAGTTGCTGCCGCAATAATATTTTTAACCTCACCAGAAAATATCTCTTCCTCGGCACTAACTATATCTAGATGCATTGTTGTCATTTACTTTCTATAGAGCTTTTGCTCTTTCCTCCGCTTCTTCGATACTTCCTATCATATAAAATGCTTGCTCTGGAAGATGGTCATACTCACCATCGATAATACTTTTAAAACCTTTAATAGTATCTTTTAAAGAAACATATTTTCCTGGGCTTCCTGTAAATACTTCTGCCACAAAGAATGGTTGTGATAAGAATCTTTGAATTTTTCTTGCTCTTGCTACCACTAATTTATCTTCTTCAGAAAGTTCATCCATACCAAGAATTGCAATAATATCTTTCAATTCTTTATATTTCTGCAAAGTATTTTGTACTTGTCTAGCCACATCATAATGATCATTACCAACAACTAACGGGTCAAGTTGTCTACTTGTTGAATCAAGTGGGTCTACTGCAGGATAAATACCAAGCTCTGCGACTTGCCTTGACAATACTACTGTTGCATCTAAATGAGCAAATGTTGTAGCTGGCGATGGATCTGTCAAATCATCAGCTGGAACGTATACAGCTTGTATAGATGTAATAGATCCTGATTGCGTAGATGTTATTCTTTCTTGAAGTGCACCCATTTCTTCTGCCAAAGTTGGTTGGTATCCAACAGCTGAAGGCATTCTACCTAGTAAAGCAGAAACTTCTGTTCCTGCCAAAGTGTATCTATAAATATTATCTATAAACATTAATACATCTTTACCTTCGTCACGAAAGTCTTCTGCCATAGTTAAGCCTGTTAAAGCTACCCTTAATCTGTTGCCTGGGGGCTCGTTCATTTGCCCATAAACTAGTGACACCTTATCTAAAACTTGTGATTCCTTCATTTCATGGAAGAAATCATTACCCTCTCTTGTTCTTTCACCTACTCCCGCAAAAACTGAGTAGCCACTATGTTCAGTTGCAATATTTCTTATAAGCTCCATCATGTTTACTGTTTTTCCGACGCCAGCACCACCAAATAAACCAACTTTTCCACCTTTAGCAAATGGACATAAAAGATCGATAACTTTTATGCCTGTTTCTAATAACTCATTACCACCTGCTTGCTCTTCATATGATGGAGGTTTTCTATGAATTGGCATTACTTTTGGTGCGTCAATTGGACCTGCTTCATCAACTGGCTCACCTAACACATTCATAATTCTTCCTAGTGTTTTCTCTCCAACAGGTACAGATATTGGTGCTCCTGTATTTGTGACATCAAAACCTCTTTTTATTCCATCAGAAGTTCCCATTGCAATTGTTCTAACTATTCCATCACCTAATTGCTGTTGCACTTCAAGAGTTAAGCCTGCCTCATCAACTTTTAATGCGTCATAAACTTGCGGGATAGAATCTTTTGAAAATTCTACGTCAACTACCGCTCCAATTACTTGTACTATTTTTCCTGTGCTCATTTTATTTAGTCTCCGTTAATAACTAAACTGCAGCTGCTCCAGCTACGATTTCTGAAAGTTCTTGTGTTATAGATGCCTGTCTTGCTTTGTTATAAATTAATTGTAATTCATCTATCAAATTACTAGCATTGTCCGATGCGCTTTTCATAGCAACCATTCTAGCTGACATTTCACATGCAACATTTTCAACAATACCTTGATAAACTAATGATTCAATATACCTAATTAATAAGTTATCTATTACGCTTTTCGAATCCGGTTCATATATATAATCCCAATGATGAGAAAGATCACTCTCAAGATCTGGCTCTGTAGGTAACAAATTAATTAAACCGGGTTCTTGTGACATAGTATTTATAAATTTATTTTCAGCCAAATGAAGTTCGTCTATTTTTTCATCTGTGAAATTATCTAGCATTATTTTTATTGAACCAATTACATCATTTATTTCTGGACTATCGCCTAGATGAGAAACTTGCGCAACTAAATTAACATTTAATCTTTTAAAGAATTTTTCAGCTTTAGAACCAATTGCACATACATCAACTTCTATTGAATTTTTATTCCATTCGTTAATTTGTTTAAGAGCCTGCTTGAATAAATTTGTGTTCAGTCCTCCGCATAATCCCCTATCAGTGCTTATTATGATTAAGCCTACTCTTTTAACCTTTTCTCTTTTTACCAAAAAGGGATGTTTGTATTCTGGGTGGGCACTAGCAAGATGCCCAACTACATTTTTAATCATTTTTGCATAAGGTCTAGCGGCAGCCATCCTGCTTTGAGCTTTCTTCATTTTGCTTGCCGCAACCATTTCCATAGCTTTTGTAATTTTCTGAGTATTTTTAATACTAGAAATTTGCCCTTTTATTTCTTTTCCGCCTGACATTTAAATTACCATGTTTGTGTTGATACAAATTTATCTAATAACTCTTTAAGAGTATTTCCAATTTCATCAGTATAGTCACCAGAATCTTCAATACCCTTCATAAAATCAGCGTATTCAGAAACAGCAAACCCTAACAAAGCCTTTTCAAAATCTTTAATTTTACTAACTTCAATATTATCTAAATATCCTTCATTAGCTGCATACAAAACTAATCCCATAGATGATATGTTCAATGGAGAGTACTGGGTTTGTTTCATTAGCTCCATAACACGTTCACCACGTTCAAGTTGTTTTCTTGTTTGTTCATCTAAATCAGAAGCAAATTGTGAGAACGCAGCAAGCTCTCTATACTGAGCTAAGGCTAAACGAACTCCACCACCAAGTTTTTTAATTAATTTTGTTTGTGCTGCGCCACCTACCCTCGATACGGATAGTCCGGCGTCAACTGCTGGCCTTAGGCCAGAATTAAATAAATTTGTTTCTAAAAATATTTGTCCATCAGTAATAGAAATTACATTTGTTGGTACGAATGCGGAAACATCTCCTGCTTGAGTTTCGATTATTGGCATAGCAGTTAATGAGCCTGTTTTTCCTTTTACTTCTCCATTTGTAATTTTTTCTATATGTTCGGCATTAACTCTTGATGATCTCTCTAGCAACCTTGAGTGCAAGTAGAACACATCACCTGGGTATGCTTCTCTTCCTGGAGGTCTTTTTAATAAAAGCGAAACTTGTCTATATGCAACAGCTTGCTTACTTAAATCATCATAAATAATTAGTGCGTCTTCCCCTTTATCCCTAAAATATTCTCCCATAGAACAACCAGCATATGGCGCAATGTATTGCATTGCTGCAGATTCTGATGCAGTTGATGCGACAACAATAGTGTGGTCAAGAGCCCCATGTTCTTCTAATTTTTTTACTACATTAGATACTGAGGACGCTTTTTGACCTATAGCAACATAAATACACTTTACGCCTGTACCTTTTTGATTAATTATTGTATCAATGGCAATTGCAGTTTTACCGGTTTGTCTGTCACCAATAATCAACTCCCTTTGGCCTCTTCCGATAGGAACCATAGCATCAATTGATTTTAATCCTGTTTGAACAGGTTGATCAACTGATTGTCTTTGAATAACACCTGGAGCAATTTTTTCTATAGGAGAAAATTCTTTAGCTTCAATTTCTCCTTTTCCATCAATCGGAGCGCCCAATGAATTCACAACTCTACCCATTAATGATTCCCCAACAGGAACCTCTAAAATTTTACCTGTACATTTTGCTTTATCGCCTTCAGACAAATGCTGATAATCACCTAAAATAACTGCCCCAACAGAATCTCTCTCTAAGTTAAGTGCTAAGCCATAAGTATTGTTAGGGAATTCTATCATTTCTCCAGCCATTACGTCTGACAAGCCATGGATTCTAACAATTCCATCAGTAACAGCTACAATGGTACCTTCTGTTTTTGCTTCAGCGGAAAGGTCTGAACCTTCAATTCTTTTTTTTATTAAATCACTAATTTCTGTTGGACTAAGTTGCATTATTCTTTACCTCTATTGTTTCAATTTAATTGAGATTCTAATTTTCTCAACTGCTCTCTAAGTGAACCGTCTATTACCAAATCATCTACCTTAACAACAGCGCCTGCTAAAAGTTCTGTATTAATATTTTGCTCAACTTCAATTTTTTTATTAAATCTATTTTCAAGGGAAGTTTTAATTTCTTCAATTTGCTCATTGCTTAACTCAAATGCAGTATCAATTACTGCTTTTTTTAAATTTTTTTCTTCTTGCAAATATTTATTAAAAAGTCCTGTAACCTCAGAAACTACCAGCAATCTATTGTTCTTGGCTAGCAAGTCAATGAACCTTGTGAAATTTTCGTCTATGCTATCTTTTAAAATCTCCAACAAAAGATTTGATTTATATTTATCATCAAAAGAATCATTTGTAAGAATTTGCTTAACATCTTTATCATTTACAGCTAAATCTAAATTTCGCAACATGTCATAATATTTTTCAAGCATATTCTTTTCTTTGGCGCTTTTAAAAAGAGCTTTAGCGTAAGGTCTTGCGGTTGTTAATAATTCTGACATATGTTTTATATTTTAGTTACCAAATCTTGTATTGCTTTATCATGAACTTTTTTATCAATTTCTTTTTTTAATATCATTTCTGCGCCTTCAACAACTAACTTCGATACATCTTGCTTTAAAGACTCTTTTAATCTCATAGCTAACTGATCAACTTCTTGTTCTGCAAGCTTTAATTTTTTTGATGCCTCTTCAGATGCTTTGGTATTAGCTTCATCTAATATATCGCCTTGTCTTTTTTCTGCCATAGAAACGATATTTTTTGCTTCGGTCTTAGCCTCGGCAATTTTAGATTCTACTTCTAACTTAGCTTTTTCTAAAGCTTGTTGACCAAGTTCTGCGGCAGACAAACCATCAGAAATAGTTTTTTTTCTTTGTTCTAAAGCTGATGTAATTGGTGGCCATACATATTTCATGCAGAACCAAACAAATATAGCAAAAGATATTGCTTGACCAATTAAAGTTAAATTTATATTCAATTTTAGCTCCTATAGCTTTTAAAAATTACGCTACTGCAAATAATAAATAGAATGCTATACCTACAGATATCATTGGAACTGCATCCACAAGACCAAGCACGATAAACATTTGTGTTCTTAACATTGGTATTAACTCAGGCTGTCTTGCAATACCTTCCATATATTTACCGCCTAGATTACCAATTCCGATTGCAGCTCCTAGAGCACCTAAACCCATCATTAATGCTCCCGCTATATATATTAATCCACTTGCTTCCATAATTAACCTCTACTTTTATATTGTCATTAAAAAAAATACCTAATGATCTCCAGTATCATGTGCCATATTCATGTAAACCACCATTAAAACCATGAAAATGAATGCTTGAAGAACGATTACTAAAATATGAAAAATTGCCCAAGGAACAGAAAGCGTCCATTGAGCGTATAATGGTAACAACGCAATTAAAATGAAAATCATTTCGCCAGCATACAAGTTACCAAACAATCTCAAACCATGAGAGATTGGTTTTGCCAATAAAGATACCCCTTCCAAAAATAAATTTATTGGAATCAAAATAAGCTTTATTAATAAATTCTTTGAAGTGAAAGGATGTAAAGTTAATTCACCAACAAATCCTCCAACACCTTTATTCTTTATACTGTAGAAAAGTGCTAAAAAAAATACGGATAATGACATGCCCATTGTTACATTGGGGTCAGTTGTTGGCACAATTTTCATATATTCAACACCGCTTAAATGAAATAATTGTGGGACCCAGTCAACTGGGACTAGATCCATTAAATTCATTAATAATATCCAAACAAAAGCTGTTAAAGCCATTGGAGCTATCAATTTATTTTTATGTGAAAAAGTATCCTTCACATTTGAATCAATAAATTCAATTACTATTTCAACAGCATTTTGTAGTCCGCTAGGCACGCCAGTAGTTGCTTTTCTTGCAACCATACTGAAAAGCATAATAAATATTATTCCTAAACCAATTGCCCATCCCATTGAATCAACGTGTACTGCATAAAAACCCATTTCTTTTGCTTCTTGGGCAGTGTGTGCAAATTTCCAGACACCATCGGTTGGGTCTTTGCCAAACGTTAAATTTGTCAAATGATGTTTTATATATTCTGATCCCGTTTGTGCGCCAGCCGCCATAATTATTTACTAATATTTATTTTTGTAAAAAAAATTGTAATTATATTTGAAAAAATAAATGAACCAAAAAAAACTAATGGTTTTAACACATCTACATATAGGAATATTAGAGCAAACATTGTTACTGCAATAGACCATTTTCCAAATTCTGCTATATAAAATCGTCTAGCCTCTTCTTTAATCGTTCGCGCTTGATAAATAAGCAGCATATAGGCTGAGTACGCATTAGATAAAAAACCAACGCTTACTCCGCAAAAAAAAGAGGTCGCTAAATCAATATCAGAGAAAAACCACATAACTGAAGCTATTGATAAGTATAAACAAAGTTCAATTACCAGCTTTCTAAGAAACATAATCTCTTCGGGTATGAAGTATATTAAGAGTGTAAAAATTTATCAATATATTTAATGATGATATCGATAAATTTAATATATATATTGCAATTTTGACCAATTATTAGCCTATTTTCTATAAAAAATTATTTTTTATAGCCAAGTTTTTTTAAAAGCCCCTCTAAAACATCTAAATTACTATATTTTAATGTAATTTTACCATTATTTTTCAATGTAGAATGGCTAATGTCTACCTGTATACCTAGTTTTTCTCTCAACTGATTTTCTATTTCGTCTATATGCTTATCTTTTTTATTTTTTCCCTGTCTTTTTATCTTATTTTTGCTGCCCTCAAAAACCATTTTTTCTATATCTCTTACAGAAAGTTTTAATGAGACTACTTTATCTGCATAAATTTTTTGTGAAGATTTGCTTAAGGTCAGTAACGCCCTGGCATGCCCCATATCTATTTTTTTTTGCTCTAATAAGCCTATTACATAGTTATCTAGTGATAACAACCTAATTAAATTTGCGATATGTGACCTTGATTTTCCAGTTTTTTTTGCAAGTGCTTCTTGTGTAAATTTAAATTTTTTTATAAGCTTTTCTAAACCTATTGCTTCTTCAACCGGATTGAGGTTTTCTCTTTGAACATTCTCTAACAATGCATAAATAGCAGCTGATTCATCAGATATTGATTTTAAAATAGCAGGAATTTTTTTCATCCCTAAAATTTTGACAGCTCTTAATCTTCTTTCTCCTGCAATAAGTTCGTATTTATTTTTATCACTTTTTCTTACTAATATTGGCTGTATGACTCCTTGTTCTCTTATAGATTCTACAAGTGACTTGAGATTTTCTTCATCAAAATTTGTTCTTGGCTGGAAAGGACTTGTAATAATTGCTGATGTTTCTATGTTGAGTGATAATTTTTCTGATGAATCTGACTTATTAACACTAGAAGAGCTTAGAAGAACTTCTACTCCTTTGCTACCTAATCCACCTTTTTTTTTAGCCATTTAAAATTCCTATTTTGATATTTTTACAATTTCACCAGCTAACGCCAAATATGACATTGAGCCTTTTGAGCCCCTGTCATAACTTATAATTGATGAACCATGACTTGGGGCTTCAGCAAGACTCACGTTTCTTGGAATAACTGTATTTAAAACTTCTTTTCCAAAGTGGCTTTCTAATTCTGAAGAAACGTCTTGCGCCAAATTATTTCTTGGGTCATACATTGTTCGTAAAATTCCGCCAATTTTTAAATTTTGATTTACTGACATTTTAATCTTATCAATAGTCTCGAGCAACGCTGTTAAACCTTCAAGCGCATAATATTCACATTGAGTAGGGATAATCACTGCATCCGATACTGCTAAAGCATTAACAGTTAAAATATTTAAAGATGGCGGGCAATCTATTATTACAAAATCATATTCTATATTATTTCTTTTTATGATTTCTTTTAATACTAATTCTCTATTTTTAAACTCTAAAAGCTTAACTTCTGCTAAAGTTAAAGCTTGGTTAGCTGGCAACAAGTCAAAGCCCTCGTTAGCAGAACAAATAATCTCCTTAACATTTTGATTGTCTTCTAAGAGCAAGTCTGCCAAAGAATATTCTAGATCATACTTGTTTACACCCGAGCCCATTGTAGCATTTCCCTGGGGATCCATATCGATTAACAAAACTTTTTTATTGTTTAATGAAAGAGCCGCAGCCAAATTAACGCTTGTGGTTGTTTTGCCAACACCCCCTTTTTGATTACAAATGGAAAAAATTTTACTCAAAACCCCACCTTTATTTTTTATAGATAATAACCGCATGCCTTTCAGCAGAAAGTTCTGGTACTTTTAATTTTTCTACTTCAAAAACAACATTTTTATCAAACTCAACAAGTTCATCTAGCTCTTGTTTTGGATATTTTCCCTTCATTGCAATAATAGTACCATCTTTAACTAAATGCTTTATAGAATTAGAATATATTTTTGTTAATTTAGCAAAAGACCTGCATATAACCGTATCAAAAGAAGTATCAGTTTTTAAGCTTTCTATTGTTTCATGCAGTGCGCTCGCATTCATAATATCCAAATTTATTTTTACATGATTCAAAAAAATTATTTTTTTATTATTAGAATCTAATAATAGGAAATTTTTTTTGGGCAATGTCAAGGCAAGTGGTATTCCTGGAAGTCCGGCACCAGAACCTATATCCAATATATTTTCCCCATTAATAAGATATTTTATTGATAGGCTGTCCAACACATGCTTTATCAACATATCGTCTAATTTTTTAATTGAGGTTAAATTATATAATTTATTAGACTTATCTATATACTCACAAAATTTTATTAGTTTTAGGCCAACTTCTTCGTCTTTTGTAAATTTTTTAAGCTCACTTAAAAATAATTCTTTTATATTGTTATTTTGCTTCATGAGCCATTTTCTTTCCGCGGCTTTTTATAGCTTTTATCTGAACTTTCAATATCGAAATAGCAGCTGGCGTTACTCCTGGAACTCGTGATGCTTGTCTAAGGTTTTGCGGTCTGGCTATTGCTAAATTTTCCCGTGCTTCTATAGATAACGCTGTTATTAATGAATAATCAATTACTGATGGCAATTCCATCTCCTCGTCTTTTTTGCTTCTTGCAATTTCATTATTTTGTCTTTCAATATAACCTTCATATTTAATTCTAATCGCGCAATTTTCACCGATTTCCAAAGATGTAAAATCATAATCTTTTATAATTTTTTTTAATTCCTCATAAGATTTGTTAGGTCTTTTTAAATAGTCACTAGCTAAATATGTTTTGTCATTTTCAACAAATTTTAAGTTTCTCAATTTCTCAATCTCATTATTTATTTGTTGTTCTTTCTTACTAAAAATATCAAACCTTTTTTTACTAACTGACCCAAGCTGCCAACCTATTTTTGTTAATCTCTCATCAGCATTATCCTCGCGCAAATAAAGTCTATGTTCTGCTCGGCTTGTAAACATCCTATAAGGCTCTGGAGCTCCTTGTGTTATTAAATCATCAATCATCACTCCTATATATGAATTTTCTCTAGATGGCGACCACATGTCCTTCCCTTGTGATTTCAATGATGCATTAATTCCAGCCACTATTCCTTGTGATGCGGCTTCTTCATATCCTGTAGTGCCGTTAATCTGTCCAGCCATAAAAAAACCAGCGATCTTTTTATTTTCTAAAAAAGAAGTTAAGCCTCTTGGGTCAAAAAAATCATATTCAATTGCATAACCAAATTTTATTATTTCAACTTTCTCCAAACCTGAGATAGTTTTTATAAATTTCTCTTGATCTTTTTCCGGAAGACTTGTTGATATTCCATTTGGATAAACAAGGTTTGTATTTAATCCCTCTGGTTCTAAAAATATTTGATGAGATGTTTTTTCTGAAAATCTAGTAACCTTATCTTCTATAGAAGGGCAATACCTTGGACCCTTACTAGTGATTACACCGTTAAATAAAGGGGAGTTTTTTAGAGATTGCCTTATGCTGTCATGAGTTTTTTCATTTGTTCTAGCTATAAAACAATTAATTTGTTTTGGGTGATCAGATAATTTACCTACAAATGAAAATACTGGTCTTGGGTCATCTCCAGGCTGCTTTATAAGCTTATCATAATTTATCGTATCTCCATTTAGTCTTGGAGGGGTTCCTGTCTTCAACCGACCCATCATTAAATCATACTGCTTCAATCTTTTAGCTAATTTTGTAGAAGCTGCTTCTCCAATCCTGCCCGCAGGAAAAGACTTATTTCCTAGATGAATGATTCCAGACAAAAAAGTGCCTGCAGTTAAAATTATATTTTTTGTTCTAAGCTTTTCACCATCATCTAATTCAATGCCAGTTATTTTATTTTGATTAATAATAATATCTGTGACCTCTCCTTCCAAAACTTCAAGATTTTCTTGCCCTTTAATTTGTTTTTGAATAAATTCTTTATATAAATCTCTATCTGCTTGAGAACGAGTTGCCCACACAGCAGGGCCTTTCTTTTTATTTAAAGTTCTAAAATGTATACCAGCCGCATCCGCCGCCTGTGCCATAACACCGCCAAGAGCATCGACTTCTTTGGTCAAATGTCCTTTGCCTATTCCGCCTATGGATGGATTACAGCTCATTTGCCCTACTGTGCTGAAATTTTGAGTAACCAATAGGGTCTTACTACCGCATCTCGCGCTTGCTAATGAGGCTTCTGTGCCTGCGTGTCCTCCGCCAATAATTATCACATCATACTGTTTCATATCACTATTATATTACTTTCCAATACAAAAATTTGAAAATATACCACTTAAAACCCTATCGTCATTATCATTATTTAAAACCATGGAGATACTTTCCTGAGCCTTTTTTAAATCTTCAGCAACTAGCTCAAGCTCGCTCAAACCCAAATGGATTTTATTAATTATTTCATAAGCTCTTTTTAAATGCTTAGAATTTTCTAATTTATAAACCCCGGGAGATGAATTTTGCATGCATATTTTAAGGTACTTTATTATTTCCTCTTTTACTGCTGCCATATTGTGATCTTCCTTTATAGAAACAAATATAAAATCATTATTGTTCTTTTTAAAAATATTAAGCTGCTCTTTTCTTATAAGATCTATTTTATTTGCTATAACAATTATGTTTGAATTTATTGCTTTTAAATTATCTAGTATCTTTTCATCCTCGTTATCTATATCACTTTTAACATCATATAAATATAAAACCAAGTTGGCTTCTGCAGCTTGTTTAATAGCTTTTTCTTTTCCTTCTATTTCTATCAAATCCTTTGTTTCCCTGATGCCGGCAGTATCAAATATTGTAATTGGAATGCCATTAAAATTTATCATTTTAGAAACCACATCTCTTGTTGTTCCGGCTTTGGCATTTACTATTGAGACGTCCTCTTTTGCAAAATAATTAATTAAAGAAGACTTTCCAGTATTAGGTTTTCCGATTACAGCTACCTTGCTTGTTTCAAATAAAAGCCTGTTTTTTTCAAGTCTATTTGCTATCTCCAAGATTTCTTTTTTACAGCCATTTAATTGCTCTTCTATAGACTTTAGCCCCTCAGTTTCTATATCTTCTTCTGAGAAATCTAGAAGAGCTTCTACTTGTATTCTTGCATTTAAAATTACATTATCAATTTTGATAATATCCTGAGAAATATTTCCAGATAAAGACTCCCTGGCTGCAATTGCTGCTTCCTTAGTTTTTGCATTAATCAATGCACAAATAGACTCGGCCTGCACGATACTCATCTTATTATTCAAAAAAGCTCTTTCGCTATATTCTCCAGCTTTAGCTAGACGACAGCCGTTAATTTTTAATATTTCACTTATTATAAGCTGATACATTACAGGGCCGCCGTGACAAGTTATTTCTAACATATCTTCCCCAGTAAATGACTTGGGCGAAGCATAGTAAACTGCGATTACATCATCTATAACTCTTTCTTTATTTTTAAAATTTAAATAGTAAGCATATCTTGGAGATAATTTTTTATTAAAGAAAGTGTCTATAATTTTTAATACATTTATACCAGAACATCTAATAACAGACATTGCGCCGGTGCCCATAGGAGTAGCAATACTTACAATAGTATCAATATTATTATTCACCTTTTACTAGTTAGATGTTATCGACTTAGTTATTTTCCATTGCTGCGCAATAGATAGCAAGTTGTTAACGACCCAATATAAAACTAAGCCAGAAGGGAAAAATGCAAAAAATGCAGTAAAAATTATCGGCAACATTTGCATAACTCTTGCTTGCATGGGGTCTGGCGGAGCTGGATTCAGTTTTTGCTGAAAATACATAGACGCGCCCATGATTAAAGGCAAAACATAGTAAGGGTCTTTGGCTGAAAGATCATTTAACCAAAAAATAAAATCTGCCTGTCTCAACTCTACGCTCTCTAACAAAACCCAGTATAGAGCAATAAAAACTGGTATTTGTATAAGAATTGGCCAACAACCTCCAAGCGGGTTAATTTTCTCTTGCCTATACATGTCCATCATTGCTTGATTCATTTTTTGTCTATCACTTCCATATCTTTCTCTAATTGATTGTATTTTTGGAGAAAACTGCTTCATTTTTGCCATTGAACGATAACTGGTTTCTGATAATTTATAAAAAGCTAATTTTATTAAAATTGTTAGGAATATAATTGCCCAGCCCCAATTTCCTGTGAAAGAGTGTATTTTATCTAGCAACCAAAAAAGTGGTTTAGAAATAAAAGTTAAAACACCATAATCAATTGTTAACTCTAAACCTTCTGAAATGTTTTCTAACTCTTTTTGAGTTTTTGGCCCGACGTACAAAGAAGAGCTTAAGGAGCCCCTCTCGTTTGGCTGAATTATAACTGCTTCAGACCTTGAGCCTATTATATAGTCTGACCTTTTATCATTAACCAATATTTCTTTCGTATAAAACAAATTGTTTTCATTTTTTGGAAAATACCATGACGAGACAAAATAATGCTCCATCATAGCTATCCAGCCGCCTTGAACATTAAATTTTGGTTTTGAATCTGCTATGTCTCCATATGAAAGTTTATTATATTTCCCATCATAATAGGCGCTTCCAGTAAAAGTTGGAGTAACCCAGGACCTTCCTTCTCCGTCACTACTTCTTCTAATTTGTCTATACTGTCTTCCGGCCCAGGCTCTACTTGATTGATTTATAACAACATTTTCAACATTTATTTTATATCCTGAGTCGTCTAAAGATATTTTCTTCAAAACTTTTATCTGCCCGCTTTTATCTTTCCACTCTAGGGTTACATTTTTACCATCCTCTTCTATAACTACAAACAGATCATGATGGTTTGGCGCGAGCTTTTTTTGGTTTTTCTTTGAAGCATCTTTATCATGTAACAAACCGGACTGACCAACATAAAACTCATCTTTGTAATCAAATAAATTAATATTTTTGCTGCCAGGGCTTATCGTTTCAAAATATTTTAATAATTTAACTTTTTTTACTGTAGCTCCAATTGTATCTATCGTGACCTCTACATCACTATTTTGCAGAACAACTTCTTTGCCATTTTTAATTTCTTTGTTATGAGAAGCTTCCTTATTAAAAGCTTGGCCCGACTTAACATTTAAATCCATTTCTGCATGATCTGGAAGATCTTCGGATTGATTGGTTTCACCTGGGGAGTTATTTTTTTGCGCCTGTATTTCCGCTGAATCTAAAGGCGTTTGTTCTATTTTCCATTGCTGCCATATCATAAACAACACGAGTGAAAATGCTATATATAACAAAAATCTATTATTCATAATTTTTTGGGACCTCGTCAATGCCGCCTTCTGACCACGGGTGGCACTTGCAAATTCTTTTTGAAGCCAACAACGTGCCTTTGGCTGGGCCATAAGTTTTTATCGCTTCAAGTGCATAATTTGAGCATGTTGGTGTGAACCTGCAGTGTTGCCCAACAAAAGAACTTAAAAAAACTTGATATATCTTAATAAATTTAGTTAACAAATAAGTCATTTTTTATTTAATTGGCTAAATACTTCGTTAATTAACATATTGCAGCGAGATTTTTCATAATTTTTTTCGTTTTTCAGAATTAGAATAATGTCTATACCCTCAAACTTTCCCTTTCTAAAAATTTCTCTAGCAACTCTTTTAATTTTATTCCTATCTACTGCTTTCTTTAATTTTTTTTTAGCAATATTTACACCCAGTCTAGCAGGATGCTCGCCATTATCTATGTAATGTAAAACAAATGCTGCATTTTTTACTCTTTTGCCTTTTGAAAAACATCTTTTAAAGTCTAGCGGATTAGTTAATCGCATTGATTGAGTTTATAAAGCATTTTGTTTATATGTTTATGCAGAAAGGCGCTTTCTGCCTTTTGCTCTTCTTGCGTTTATTACTGCTCTGCCGCCACTTGTGCTCATTCTTGATCTAAAACCATGAGTTCTCTTTCTTTTTATTTTGCTTGGCTGATATGTTCTTTTCATTTTGTTAATCCTTTGTATATTCTGCTCGCGACATTACTTCTATAGGCCATGTTTGTCAATAAATACTTTATCACATATTTTTACATAACTTATCCACAATTTTTACACAGATTTGTTGATTTATTTCTTCTGTGGATAAGTATAATATAATCTAAAAATAACAATAATTCATAAAAAAACGAGGGATAAAAATAATGCAGCCTGGTTTCTGGGAAGAATGTCTTATAGATCTTCAAAATAATTTTGACGAACAGCAATTTAATACTTGGGTAAGGCCACTTCAAGCCATTACAAAAAATAAGATGATTATGATTACAGCGCCAAACCAGTACGCTGTTGATTGGGCCAATGAAAATTTAAAAGAATATTTTATAAAACGGCTTCAAAACTCTGATTATAGTTTTAATTTTGAAGTTGGGGGAATATCGCAGAATTTAGATACAAATAACCATATTATAGAAGAAGATAAAAGAAATTCTTTTAATAATAACCCTAAGTTTTCGTCGGGCTATACTTTTGATAACTTTGTTACAGGCAAATCTAACGAGTTCGCTAGAGCATCAGCCCTGCAAATATCAAACAATCCAGGAAAGTCTGCCAACAACCCATTTTTTATATATGGTGGTGTGGGATTGGGCAAAACCCATCTTATGAACGCCATTGGAAACAACATTCTTAAACACAATAAAGAAGCAAAAATTTTATACTTACATTCAGAAAAATTTGTTGCTGACATGGTTAGGGCTCTACAACACAATAAAATGGATGACTTCAAAGAGTACTATAGATCTGCTGATGCTTTGTTAGTAGACGATATTCAGTTTTTTGCTGGTAAAGAGCGTTCGCAAGAAGAATTCTTTCATACCTTCAATGCTTTGCTAGAAGAAAATTGCCAAATAGTTCTAACTTGTGACAGATATCCAAAAGATGTTAACGGGCTAGACGAAAGGCTTAAATCTAGATTTGGCTGGGGTTTGTCGCAATCTATAGAGCCGCCCGAACTAGAAACACGTGTCGCAATACTTCAAAAAAAGGCTGCCTCCATAGGAACAAGGCTGGACACAGACGTGGCTTTTTTTATTGCAAAATGCATACAATCAAACGTTAGAGAGCTTGAGGGCGCTTTGCGTAGAGTAGTCGCCAACTCTCAGTTTACTGGGAAAGAGATAAATTTAGCATTTACAAAAGAAGCGTTAAGAGACCTTATATCTTTACAAAACAAAATGGTATCTATAGATAACATCCAAAAAACTGTAGCCAATTATTATAAAATAAGAATGTCAGACCTTCTTTCTGCAAAAAGGAACAGGTCTTTAGCAAGGCCCAGACAGCTTGCAATGTCATTAGCAAAAGAACTAACTAATCACAGTCTTCCTGAAATAGGAGACGCTTTTGGCGGCAGAGACCATACAACTGTTTTACATGCTTGTAAGAAAATCTCTGAAATAAGTCTAACTGACAACAAGATAAAAGAAGATTTAATTAATTTAAGGAGGGCTTTAAGCACATAAACAAATCATGTGGTAAACCTGTTTATAGTTCTTTAACAAACTGGTATACATTGAAGCAGACAAATAAAAATAACATAATTAAAAAAGATATTAACAATTTAATATAATTATAAGCAACTGTATTTAATATGTTTTTTAATGATATAAACAAATAATAAGCTAACTAATAATAAATATATATATAAAATTATGAAATTAATAATAACTAAAGAAAATTTAATTAAAGCTATGCAAAAAGTTATTGGCGTAGTTGAAAAAAGGCAAGCTATGCCAATTTTGAGTCATATTCTTTTTATAAAGAAAGATAATGATTATGAAATTCATGCTTCTGATCTTGAGGTGCAACTTTCTTCTTCAGTGTTACTAGAAAGTGATTCTGAATTTACTAAAGAATTTACTGTACCAGGGAGAAAGCTATTTGATATATGCAAAGGTTTGCCAGATGAAGCTATTCTTGAAATTACAGACAAAGAAGAAGGCAAGCTTCAAATTAAGTCTAATCGCAGCAAGTTCATTCTGTCTGCACTTGACGCTAAAACTTTTCCGCTAATGGAAACAAACGACGAGGGTAATTTAAAAGCAAACGTTAAGGCTAACAAACTAGCAGAAATTATAGAAAAAACATCTTTTGCAATGGCTCAGCAAGATGTTAGGTATTATTTAAATGGTTTATTTTTAAATTTTTCAAACCAAGAGATTTTTGGTGTAGCAACGGATGGGCATAGATTGGCTAAATCAGGCTCAGAGGCCGAAGAAAACATAGAAGAGGCCACTAGCGCAATTGTCCCAAGAAAAGGAATTATAGAAATAGAAAAACAAATTAAGGAAGAAAAAAACAGCGTTCAAATAAGCATTTCTAAAAATCATCTACAAGTAGCAAGTGACGGGTGTCAAGCTATTACCAAGCTTATTGATGGCAAGTTTCCTGATTTTGAAAAAGTTATTCCTGCCAACCTAGACAAGTTAATAGTTGTTGATTGTAAGTTATTTAAGGATGCTCTTTTGCGGGTTTCTATTTTGTCTAACGATAGGTTTAGAGGAGTTAGGTTAAATTTCGTAGAAAACGAAATACAAGTTTCTGCAAATAACCCTGAGAAAGAAGAAGCATCGGACAATATTAAGTCTGTGTACACCGGTGAGCCTATAGAGATCGGGTTTAATGTGAATTATCTTATTGATGTGCTTAATGTAATAAAAACAAAAAATGTTCAAATTGCAATTAAAGACGCAAACAGCAGTGCTTTGTTAGCCCCAGAAAACGATAGCGCCTCAAGTTATGTAGTAATGCCCCTTAGATTGTAAAATGTTTCTTGAAAAAATTTCTATAAAAAAGCTTAGAAACATAAAAGAAGCAGACTTGCAATTAAACAAAAGAACAAACGTGATTATTGGAGAGAACGCGGCAGGCAAAACTTCTTTCCTAGAGGCTATCGACATACTTTCTAGAGGGAGAAGCTTTAGAACAAACAAATTAGATAGCCTGGTTCAGGCCGGACAAAACGAGCTCTATGTTGGAGCTTTAGCAGGGCCCAATAAAAAGAAACTCGAAATAAAAAAAAGCAAAAATAAAACAAGAGTTTTTGTTGATTCAAAAGAGGAAAAACAGCAATCCAAAATTACAGAAAACCTTGCAATACAATCAATACATCCCAATAGCCACGCCCTTGTAGAGGGTTCTCCTTTAGAAAGAAGAGCCTTTTTAGATTGGGGATTGTTTCACGTGGAACAAAATTTTAAAAAAGAGTATGCAAAATATTTAAAACTTTTAAGGCAAAGAAACGAGGCGCTTAAAGCGAAAAATCCGGAAGAAAAGATATGGATGGAGCAACTCGCTCCAGTCGGCTCAAAAATTTCTGAGATGAGAAAAAACTATATCTCTTCTCTGCAAAACCATTTTGTGACTATGCAGCAAAAAATTATGCCAGATGTGGACCTTATTTTTAAGTATGAAAAAGGATGGGACGGCGAAAAGGACTTACTTAGCGCTCTAAGAGAAAGAAACAATATTGATTTTGAAAGAGGATATACTAGCTGCGGGCCACAGAACGCAGATGTAAAAATAGAATTAAATAATAAAGAGGCGCAAAGAGTTTGTTCTAGAGGACAACAAAAACTAATAGCAAATATTATGTTATTATCACAGTCTAAAAATTTTTTTGAACAAAAAGGGTTTCCAAGCATTATCATTGTAGATGATTTGTCTGCGGAATTAACTCTTGAAACGCAGGAAAAAGTATTAGAAAGGCTATTTGAAACAAAGTCGCAAATATTTTTGTCTGCTTTAAACGATTCTGTCTTGGCAGATATATTGTGTGAAATGGATGCAAATGTGTTTCACGTGGAACATGGAGAAATAACGCAATGACAAAATATGATTCTTCCAACATTAAAGTTCTTAAGGGCTTAGAGGCTGTAAGAAAAAGACCCGGCATGTATATAGGTGATACTGATGATGGCACAGGATTACATCACATGGTTTTTGAGGTAGTTGATAACTCTATAGATGAGGCTTTAGCAGGCCATTGTAAAGAGATAAGTGTTGAAATAAATGTTGATAGTTCTGTAACTGTTTCTGATGATGGAAGAGGAATCCCTGTTGATTTGCACCCTGGCGAAAAAAAACCAGCTGCAGAGGTTATAATGACCGTCTTACATGCTGGAGGTAAATTTGATGATAACTCATATAAGGTATCAGGCGGACTTCACGGCGTAGGTGTTTCGGTTGTAAATGCTTTGTCTGAGAAGTTAGACTTAGAAATTTCTAGGGATGGAAATGTGTATACACAAACTTATTCTATGGGTGAGCCAAAAACGAAATTAGTCAAAGGTGCTAAAACAAAGAGTACCGGAACTAAAGTTACATTTATGCCAAGCAAAGAAATATTCACAGACACAGAATTTCATTTTAATATTCTCGCAAAAAGACTTAGAGAGCTGTCTTTTTTAAATTCAGGAATAAAAATAATTTTATCTGACCATAGGACAGATACTACAGAAGAATTTCATTATGAAGGCGGAATAAAAGCTTTTGTGGAAAATTTAAATGAAAAGAAAGAAAAAATTAACAATAATATAATTTATTTCTCGTCAACCAAAGACGATATCGGAGTCGAGGTCGCTGTTCAATGGACCGGATCTTACAGCGAAAACATATATTGTTATACAAATAATATACCACAGTCAGACGGGGGGACACACATAGCAGGCTTTAGAGGCGCCCTCACACGAGCAATCAATCATTATTTAGAAAATGATCTGACGACAAAAAAAAATAAGGTTTCAATAGGCGGTGAGGACGCTAGAGAGGGAATTACGGCAATTATTTCAATAAAAATGCCAGACCCAAAGTTTTCTTCTCAAACAAAGGCAAAATTAGTAAGTTCCGAGGTAAAAGGAATTGTTGAGTCTGTAGCAACTGAAAGCTTAAAAAGGTTTTTAGAGGAAAATCCAAAAGATGCAAAACAAATTTTAGCTAAAGCAAGCGAGGCAGCTAGAGCTAGAGAGGCAGCTAAAAAAGCAAGAGAAATGACAAGGAGAAAAAAAGCTATGGATGTCGCAGGCTTGCCTGGAAAACTCTCTGATTGTCAAGAAAAGGACCCAGCGCTCTCTGAAATTTTTCTTGTAGAGGGTGATTCTGCTGGCGGTTCTGCTAAACAAGGCAGAGATAGAAAAACTCAAGCGATTTTGCCACTTAAGGGAAAAATTTTAAATGTGCAAAAACAAAGGGACGACAAAATATTTTCATCTGAAGAAATTGCAACTCTTGCCACAGCGCTCGGTTGTGGTTTTAGTTCTAAAGAGATGTCGGACGAAGACTATGCCTCATTGCGATATCATAAGGTAATAATAATGACTGATGCTGATGTGGACGGTTCGCATATAAAAACTTTATTACTGACTTTCTTTCATAGCAAAATGAGAAAGCTAATAAAAAAAGGAAATATATATATTGCACAACCACCACTCTATAAAATTAAAAAAGGCAAAACAGAAAAGTATATAAAAGATGATGATGAATTATTGGCTTATATTACAAAAGACTGCTTAGAAGGAATTCAGATTTATTCTTCAAAAAAAGATAAAAAACCTATAGATATCAAATACTTAAATGCATTAATCGCATATTGTGAAAAAGCTGCAAAAGCAAAAAGCAGTATTATTGCAAACTACGGGAAATATTTTATGGATATGATAACAAGCGATAATTTGCCAGCTTTTGGCTCTGACGATAAAACCATAGAAAAATGGTGCAAAGGAATTTCGACCAATGACTATAAAGTAAAAATAAATAAAGCAGGCTCTCTTGATATACATTTTGATGAGGTTGGATTAGACAAAGCAACAAATATAAAATTTAGTGTTTTTGCCTCCAAGGATTACAAAAATTATTATGATTATCTTCAGGAGGCTAAAAAGCTTTTGAAAAAAGATGCTTATTTGGTAAAACAAGATCGTGTTATAAAGATAAATAATTTTTTAGATACGTTTGAATGGATTATCGCTGAGGCAAAAAAAGGATACTCGATACAAAGGTATAAGGGATTAGGAGAAATGAACCCAGAACAACTTTGGGAGACAACAATGGATCCAGAAAAGAGAACCTTAATACAAATTACAGAAGAAGATGAAGCTGCGGCTGAAAAGATTTTCGAGGACTTAATGGGCGATAATGTTTCGCCAAGAAAAGTTTTTATAAACGAGAATGCTCACTATGCTGAAAATATAGATATATAAAACAAAGACAAAGGAAAGAAGTTAAGAATGGAAAGAAAAAGTAATTCTCTAATTAATAATAATGTTTTGCCCCCTTTTGCTAGTTTAAAAACTAAAGATATGTTTAAAGCGATTAAGTATCTTGTGGGTGAAAATAAGAAAACAATAAGTTCCTTAGAAAATAAAAAAAAACTCACTTGGTCAAATTTTATTTATAAAATTGAAGAATCAGACGATAAAATTTCAAAGGCATGGGCGCCAGTAAGACATCTAAATTCTGTAATGAATGATTCAAAAATTAGAAAGCAATATGAAAAGAGTTTAGCATTATTGACTTCACACTATGGAAAAGTTGGACAAAATAAAAAACTCTTCAAACAATATGAAAAATTTTATAACGAGAACAAAAAATTATTGAAGCCCTCTCAAAAAAAATTATTAACAAATATTTTAAATGACTTTAGGCTTTCTGGCGTTCATCTTGATTCAGAAAAAAGAAAGCTGTATAGAGAGTGCCAAGAAAAATTAGCAAATATAGAGTCTAAGTTTGAGCAAAATATTTTGGACTCTACAAACTCCTGGGAAAAAAATTTTAAAACAAATAAACAGCTCAAAGGCATACCAATAAATTCTTTGGAAATAGCATCTGAAGTTGCAGCGTCAAAAAAACAAAAAGGCTATACCTTAACCTTAGATCAACCTTGCTATTTAGCTGTGATGACCTATGCTGATAATCAAGAGTTAAGAAAAACACTTTATATGGCTTATGCAAGCAGAGCATCAAGTAAATTTCCAGTAAAGGGAAATTGGGATAACACAAAAAATATTGAAGAAATTTTAGTATTGAGGCAAACAATGTCACAACTTTTAAGCTTTAATAATTATGCGGAGTATTCGCTGGCAACTAAAATGGCAAAATCTCCAGATGAAGTTATAAGTTTTTTAAATAATTTGAAAATTAAGGCAATAAAAAAATCAAAAAAAGAAATTCATGTATTAAAAAACTTCGCCAAAGAAAAACTAAATATAAAAAAATTAAATCCTTGGGATCTTGCTTATGTTTCTGAAAAATACAAAGAAGAAAATTTTGGTTTTTCACAGGAAGAGCTTAAAAAGTATTTTCCAGTGGAAAATGTAATCGAGGGTCTATTTAAGTTAGTTAAAAACCTTTATGGCATAAAAGTTGTATTGAAAAAATCAAAAAATGTATGGCATCCAGATGTTCGTCTATATGAAATTTATGATAAAAGTAAAAATCTTCGTGGTAAATTTTATTTTGATCTTTATGCAAGACCAAATAAAAGAGGTGGGGCATGGATGGACGAATGTATTCAGCGAAGAAAAAAATCAAATGGGTCCATTCAATCGCCAGTCGCTTTTATTACATGTAATTCAAGTCCCCCAACAAAGACAAGCCCGGCTTTTTTTAGTCATTATGATGTTGAAACTTTGTTTCATGAATTTGGTCACGGTTTACAACACATGTTAACAAAAGTTGATTACGCTGGAATCTCAGGGATCTCAGGAGTTGAATGGGATGCCGTTGAATTGCCAAGTCAATTTATGGAAAATTGGTGTTGGGGAAAAGAAGTTCTTGATACATTTGCCTATCATTACAAAACAAAAGAAAAATTGCCTACCTCGTTATTTAAAAAATTATTATTAACAAAAAACTATAATTCTGGTCTCGCATTATTAAGGCAAATCGAGTTTTCTTTGTTTGATTTTTTATTACATATGAATGATAAAAAAGATAAGAAAAATTTGGCAAACATTATTTTAAAAAATGTCAGAAAAGAAACATCTGTGTTGCCAATACATAAAAGCAATATGTTCCAAAATAGTTTCGCGCATATATTTTCTGGCGGCTATGCTGCAGGTTATTATAGTTATAAGTGGGCCGAAGTTTTGTCAGCAGATGCTTTTATGGCATTTAAAGAAAAAGATCTGGTTGATAAAAAAGTAGGTAAAAACTTTATGAAAACAATTTTAGAGACAGGTGGCTCTAAGTCTGCGTTAGATCTCTTTGTTGATTTTAGAGGAAGAGAACCAAAAATAGATCCGTTATTAACAAGCCTTGGATTAAAATGAAAATAGCCTCATGGAATGTAAATTCACTTAGAGTAAGACTGCCGCAAGTTCTTTCATGGCTTCAAGAAACAAATGTTGATATTTTAGGCATTCAAGAAACAAAAGTAGAAGACGACTTTTTCCCAATAAATGAAATAAAAGAAGCTGGTTTTTTTTGTGAGTATATAGGTCAAAAAACTTATAATGGTGTTACAACAATTAGCAAAATTCCTCCAGATGAGTCTGTGAAGTTGATAAATGGGAAAGAACAAGACCAAAAAAGATTTTTAGTAACTAGGTATGGCAATGATTTAACTGTGCTAAATTTATATGTCGTTAATGGGCATGAAGTGGGTTCAGATAAGTACGATTATAAGCTCGCATGGTTAAGAGACGTTATGAATTTTATAAAAAAAGATATGAAAAAAACAAAATATTATTTGATTCTTGGAGATTTTAATATTGCACCTAGTGACGAAGATATTTATGATCCAGCAGCATGGAAAGGAAAAATATTATGCAGCGAAAAAGAAAGAGCTTCTTTAAAAAATATTTTAAATTTGGGCTTTAAAGATAGCTTTAGACTATTTGATCAAGAAAAAGAACTTTATAGCTGGTGGGATTATAGAACAGGCGCTTTTAGAAGAAACAGAGGGCTGAGAATTGACTTGATTTTAACTAATGAATCTTTATCAAAAAAGTGTTCTTCAAGCTATATTGATCTTGCCCCAAGGAAAAACGAGCGCCCCTCAGACCATGCTCCAGTTGTGTCAGTTTTTGATTTGTGAGAATTAGACATGAAACAAAATAATGATAATATATTACTAATCTTAATTATTTCAAATCTATAACAATGAGATCAATATTAGTTCTAAATTCAAAAGGTGGGTCAGGCAAAACAACAATAGCAACGAACTTGGCTAGCTTCTATGCTTCAATAGGAAAATCTGTTGCGTTGGTAGATTTAGATAGCCAAGAGAGCTCTATCAGCTGGCTCAAGGCCAGATCATCTGCAAAACCGCCAATTATTGGCATCAAAGGCTATGGTGAAAAGGTAAAAAGAGGCGTAGATTACAGAATAATTGATGCTCCTGCAGGTTTGCAAGGCGCAGCACTTACAAAAGTTTTAAACATGGCAGAGAGTGTCATTATACCGGTTTTACCTTCACCCATTGATATGAGAGCGGCTGGTGAATTTATAAAAAATATTAAAAAGCATTCTAGGGTTGTAAAAAAGAAATCAAAAATTGCCCTTGTTGCTAACAGGGGAAGAGATTATACCAATATTTATTGGGAGCTTGATGATTTTCTAGAAAACCAAAAGATACCTTTTTTAACAATGGTGAGAGACAGTCAAAATTATATTAGAGGCGCAGAAAAAGGGCTTGGAATTTATGAAATGGGGCCCGCAATGACTGAGGTAGATAGAACTTATTTTGAGCCAATTATTGATTGGCTAAATAGTAAGAAAAGTAGATAATCAGCGTATTATTAGCGGGCGTATACAAGGTTTCTTTTCAAAAAATTGATTAAGTAATGTGTAATAATTTTATTCTGCACATTGGTTTTCGTCACATTTGACAACAAGCTTTTTAGATTTTGTAACACAGGTTACTTCATATAATAAAATATTTTTGTCTTTTGTTTCTATTGGTTTTGCACTAGAACCACTAATGCATCCATTTTTTTCTAAATAATCTTTTAATTTAGTTTTTCCTGTTTTAAAACTTTTCTTTTCATTTTCTTGGTGTTCTCTGGTGCCCTCTTTTAACCAATCTTTTATATCTGTGGTAGAGGAACATCCTGAAAATAAAAAAGTAAAGATAGTTAATAATAAAATTTTTTTCATCATGTTATTGAAGGACCTCACATCCGCTTGGGCTGCAGTCAAAAATCATTCTTTTGATTTCTTTGATACAATTAACTTCGTATAACTCTCTTTTTTTTGTTTTTTTAACTAAATTTATTTCGGTTGCTTTATGGCACGAGTACTCGTCAATAAGTTTTTCAGCAACTTTGCCAATATATACCTTCTTCTTTTTCTTAGTAATCTCTATTTTGTTTTCTAATAAATTTTCTTTAAGAACAGATTCTTGTGGCTTACTAGAAACGTCATCAAAATCTATATCTAATTCATCTGTTTGCTTGTTACTGGCAATGAATTCTTTGTTGTCAGCTATCGCGAAACCAATTATGTCGTTTTTGTATGCTGCTAAATGATTTTTTAAATAACTATTAAATGCAAAATATTCTTTATCTATAAAGCTATTACAATTCTTTGGACAATCTGCAGAAATTTTAATTATATTCGTTTTTCCGTTTGGTATTTTTATAACTTTGAATGTAATTTTATCAGCTTTCTTTTTTCTGGGATTAATCGCAGTCTCTATCAAATTATTTGTATCTGTTTTTAAGGTTGATTTATACGTTGATTTTTCAGTTAACCATTTTTTCGCAGTATCCCATAGTAATGCACACTCAGTAGCGTCATAACATTGGGCAAAATCTTCAGCCCCCTCATCTATTTCTGCGCTGCTTAGATCATCATCATCTTCATATCCGTCATAATTATTATCTAAAACTCGTTTGTATGAATAAGGCTCAAGCTCAAGATTGTCCTCACTGCCAAAATCTGGCAAAGATAAAGTACAGCCAGACACTAAAAAAACTAAGCCCATAACAAATGCTTTATAAATACTATTATTCATTGATAGAAATTATATTAAAATTTAAAAAGGCAATAATACATGTTTAAATCATAAAATAAAGAACCATAAATGAATATAACCCTTTCTTATATAAGCTATGTATTGTATGTAAACTATTGTTTTATATAGTATATTATCTTTATTTAAATATATTAATTTAGAAATTAATTATAAGCTATATTAGTAAATTCTTATATATAATTGATTTTGCTAGATTTATTGCACTATAAAAAGGCATTTTATGTTGACTTGACGGTAAAGAACGGTCAAAATTGACAAATCCTGCAGTAATGCGGGAAGTGCTATTGACAAGGAGAAGTCTTATTTCTTTTATTTTTTTAATAAAGAAATATTATAACAAGAAGTATAAATAGCATTTAAGTGGGGGAGTATTTAGTTATTGCTTGATGTTCCTCTTAAAATAATTAAGACAATTATTAGGAGTCCTAATGAAAATAAAAATCTTAGCAAGTATGCTAGCCGGAGCATTGGCCATGCTTCCAGTTACTGCTAACGCAGGCTGGGGTGGCGGTGGAGTTGGACCTTACGGGGATCCAATTACAATCTACGGATGGCAAAACCATACTTATGAGATCGTAGAATCTGGTGCGGAAGGTTCGCAAACAGATAGAACTATGATTAACGGTAATGCTGGTAACATTGGTTTTCTTGGTTTCGTTGATACAGGAATCGAAGGCTTAAAAGTTACATGGCGTTGTGAACAGTTCACATACATGAACGACTACGCTGGTACAGGTGGTTGGTGTAACCGTAACTCTAAAGTAGGTATTTCAGGATCATTTGGTGAAGTTATGTTCGCTAACTGGTTACTACCTTACAACGAAATGGTAGCAGCTTGGGTAGATCCATGGTATGACGCAGGTTCTGCATCTCATACAAACATCATGGGTTCTGTTGGTGCATACACAATCTTCTATAACTTAGGTGATTTTGGTTCACAAACATTCGTTTCATACAGCGCATACAGCGGTTTATACAACCAAGGTTTCAACAGACGTCAAGAAGAAATTCTTCAGTACATGGGTTCTACAGGAAAATTCTCTTATAGAGCTGCTATTACTGCTGACATGAAATCTGAAAACGCAGATGCTAGAAGTGGTGGTAAAAAAGATCCATACATCTTCTCTGCAGGTATCGCATATAGCGATGGTCCTTTCTGGGGTGCTGTAACATACCAAAGACATGAGTCATGGGCTGCAACAACATTGCATGCAAGTGGTTCAAAATCTGTAATGGATGATTCAGAAGCTGAATCATATCGTATCGCTGGACGTTACATCGCTGACTTAGGTAATGGCGGAAGCTTAACATTATCAGCAATGTGGGAAAACGTTGAGTACGAATTTGACAACGTAACAACACCTGGTGCTGCATTACAAGCATTTGGTTTTGCAAGTTCAGTATTCGCTGGTGGTACACAAAACACAAACGTAAAATTTGATAGAGATGCTTGGTTAGTATCTGGTAAATTTGCTCCAGGCGGAAACTTTGACTTCCGTTTCATGTATGCTGAAGCAGACGAGCTAGATGTTGAAGCTACAAGCTTATCAACAGATAACTCTAATCAAACTGGTGCTGACACAACATTATTTGGTGTGTTCTACGCATTAGGTGATTCTACAGAGCTAAACATTTCATACATCGATGTATCTAACGATACATATGGTGCTTATGGAACAGGTATTAGTGCTATAGGATCTGGTACAACAAATAACCAAGTTGAAATTATCCAATTTGGTATTTTAACAATGTTCTAATATTTATTAGATCAATGTATCATAAGAACAGGCGCTGTAATGGCGCCTGTTTTTTTTTGAAGATATTAATAATAAAATGGTAGAATATCTTTTTTAAAACGTAATGTGAAAAAGGAATATTTAATATGGTCAACATATTCAAGAAAAAAATACATAATAAATTTTTATTATTAGTAGTTTGTATATTGCTTAATAACAATGTATATGCTGAATGTAAAAAAGAAGATGTTGATTATTATTTAGAAAAAGGATTTACAACTGAACAAGTTACAGCTTTATGCAGTGGTGATGTTAAAACAACTCCAAAAAAGCAAGAGTATAAAACTTTTAGTGATGAGTATGCAGATGAACAAGATGCAGAATATGTAAAAAAAATGCGTATCGAACGACAAGTATTTTTTAAGTCAGCTTTAAATGCTCAAAACATTAAGATCAGAAGAAACATATTGTCATTTCATCTATATGAATGTTCAAGAGATGGACTTGCAAAGCCTGGCTCTGATTTAAATGTAAAGGGTTGTGCTACTGTCTTAGTAAGAATAAATCTTGCAAATGTTACCGTAGAAGAAAAAGTGTTTAAAGAAAAAGTCGTATTTGGTACAAAAAGTATATTGGTTAAAGGAGATGTAGTTTCTAAAATTATTGGCGGTCTTGAGGGATTGAGTGATTATGATAGAAAAGTTTTAAAAAGCAAAATAAGTGCTAGGCTGAGTAAAAACAAAGGCGAAGTGTTAGTTCCAATAAAAAGGGGTCTTAATTTTAGCTATGCTTTAGAATCATTTCAAGAAATTGTAGCCTTTCATAAAGGAGAAACTAATAAAAATAAATTAGGTGGAGATTTGGGTGGAGAGCTAGAAGTAGAGGACTTTGATAATACACAGGAATATATTATCGATGATGGTAAGAAAAAAATAAAACTATCAAATGATGAGAATGATACTATTGATGGAACATTGGTCTTTGATGATTTGGATACCTCATCGCCAAGTAGTAGTACTAATGAAATTCCAGATGATATATTAAATTAATGTTCTTTTATAAGGCTTTCACTAGTCATTTCTTTTGGTTTTTTAATACCCATTAATGTGAGCATTGTAGGCGCAATATTAGATAACCCGCCATTATCATTTATTATATTCCACTTCTTATTATTATCTACAATAATACAAGGAACAGGATTTAATGAGTGTTGAGTATTTGGTTTGCCAGTTTTTGGATTATTAATTTCATCAACATTTCCATGATCTGCAGTTATCAAAGTTGATACATTTGCACCAATAGCTTCACATACAACCTCTCCAATAACGGAATCAAGCTCATTCATAGCTTCAATAATTGCATCTTTAACTGCAGTATGCCCAACCATATCACCATTGGCAAAGTTTACGACAATGAGTTTATATTCTGGATTTTTTATTGCCCTAATAACTTCTTCAGCAACCTCCTTGCAACTCATTTCGGGTTTTAGGTCATATGTTGCTACATTAGGCGAAGGTATTAAAACTCTTTTTTCTCCTGGGTATGGGTCTTCTCTTCCACCATTAATAAAATATGTTACATGCGGATATTTCTCTGTTTCTGCGCAATGAAATTGTTTTAAACCAAGGTCGCCTACAATGCTACCCAAAGTCACGTCTGGTGATTTTGTTCTAAAAGCAACGGGGCATGATAAATAAGGATCATACTCTGTCATAGTTGTAATAGAATATGCAGTATCATTATTTGTTCTTCTAAAATTTTCAAATCTTTCGACATTTAAAGCTCTTGCGATTTGTCTTGTTCTATCATTTCTAAAATTAAAGAACAGGAGGGAGTCGTTTTTCTTTAAAGGTTTTGAATTATCTAAACAGGTCGGAAGTATAAATTCATCTGTAATATTTTTTTTATAAGAATTGGTAATTAATTGATTATAATCTTTAGCAGACTCTCCTTTATTATTGACGATTGCATCCCATGCAAGTTCTGTTCTTTCCCACCTTTGATCTCTATCCATCGCATAGTATCTTCCGCAAATTGTATAAATTTCTCCTCCGTATTCATCAAGATGACGTTGTAAGTCCTCAAAAATCTTCAGAGCAGATTTTGGATCATCATCTCTGCCGTCAGTGAAAAGATGAAGTTTTGGAGAAACGCCATATGATTTGCACATTTTTAATAATGCAATTAAATGATCCGAGTGAGAGTGAACTCCTCCTTGCGAAATTAACCCCAGCAAGTGTAGATCATTATCAGTATTTTTTACTGAAAGTATTGAATTAAGTAACGCTTCATTACTGTAAAAACTTCCGTTTTCTATCGCTTCATTAATAACAACCAAGTCTTGTTTAAAAATAGTTCCAGAACCTATGATCATGTGGCCAACCTCTGAATTGCCCATTTGGCCATCTGGAAGTCCTACACTTTTACCAGATGCTTCAATAGAGGTAGAAGGATAGTCTTTGAGCAGCAGATCTATATTTGGAGTATTTGCTAGTGACCATCCGCTATTATCATTATTTGGGCCTATCCCCACACCATCAAGAATAATCAAAAGAGCTCTGTTTGTATTTTCAGTGGTCATCGGTTTTCAATTTTTTCAACATTAATTAAGATTTTAGCAAATTCGTTAATTTTTATTTACTTTTATTTTTCGTGGTAAAACGAGCAAGAAACAATCCAAGTTCAAATAGTAGCCATATTGGCACTGCAAGCAAAATTTGAGAAATTACATCAGGAGGAGTAAGAATCATTCCCAAAATAAAAGAGAAGACAATTATATAAGGTCTTTTCTTTGTTAAAGAATCAACACTACTTATGCCAAGAAGAATAATTAAAAAAGTGATAATAGGGACTTCAAAAGCCAAGCCAAAAGCGAAAAATATTTTAACGGCAAAATTCAAAAAACTGCTAATATCTGTTGCCACTTGCACACCCTGTGGGCCTATACTTGTAAAAAAATTAAATATTAATGGAAAAACTATAAAATAAGCAAAAGCAATACCAACATAAAAAAGCAAAGTACTTGATAGAAGAATTGGCGCAATAAATTTTTTTTCATTTTTATATAGGCCAGGAGATATAAAAGCCCAAAAATGATAAATTGATATCGGAAAAGTTATTGCGACTGATAACAAGAGAATTAGTTTAAATGGCGCTAAAAATGGTGATGCGACGTCTACCGCTATCATATTTGATCCCTCAGGTAGCGCATTTAAAAGAGGCAAAGACAAAAAGTTATATAATGAATTTGAAAATGGCGTAAGTAACAAAGCACAAATGATAATTGATGCAATAATTATAAGTAACCTATTTCTGAGTTCTAAAAGATGATCTGCTAATGAGTTTTTATTGTTTTTCATCTGAATCAATCTTATTTTCAAATTCTGAAAGCTCGTCTTTTTGTTTTTCGATAATTTTTTTTAAATCATTTAATTTAGACTCATTTTCAATATTTGTTTTGATATTATTAGCAAAATCTTTAATTTTTTTTATAAAAGATCCAAGTTGTGAAGCAAATACTGGAAGCCTTTCTGGGCCTAAAACTATCAGGCTTATTATGAGTATAAGAGCAAGTTCCCAGAACCCAAAATCAAACATTATTTACACCTAATTTAATCTTTATCTGATTTATCATCATTTACTGATTTTTTAAAATTTTTAATAGCGCCACCAAGGTCGCTACCAATATTTTTCAGTTTTTTTGTGCCAAAAAGTAAAAGCACAATTGCAAAAATCAATAATAATGACCATATACTTATTCCAGCCATATTTTAAACTCCTACTATTTTTAAGTGTTTCTATTTTTTTTCTCTTCGTGCCCAGATGTACCAAATCTTCTTTCTAATTCTTCTAATATATCATCAGAGGAGAGATTTTTCATTGATAATGCAACTAGGCTGTGAAACCATAAATCAGCAGCTTCAGATATTATTCTCTTGTTACTTTCATTTTTTATGGCCATCATAAGTTCTTCCGCCTCTTCATCTATTTTATCGCAGACGTGAGATAATCCTTTATCATAAAGTGATGAAACATACGATTCTTTTGAAGATCTATTTTTTCTATCCTCTAGAATAAGATTTAATTTTCTAAGTATATCAGTCATTAGTTGTTCTCATCTCAATGCCTTTGTTATGTAAATAATTTTTGACATCTTTGACGGTATAGGTTCCAAAATGAAATATACTTGCTGCAAGAACTGCATCTGCCCCACCTATTTTAATTCCATCGTACATATCTTCAAGTGTACCTACTCCGCCACTAGCTATTATGGGAATATTTACCTTTTTATTAATAGCTTGCATTAATTCTAGGTCAAAACCTTGTTTTGTTCCATCTTTATCCATACTAGTGACTAATAGTTCTCCAGCGCCTCTTTTTTGCATTTCTTCTGACCAAGATATTGCGTCAATTCCAGTAGCGTTTCTGCCACCATGAGTGTATATTTCCCATTTAAGTGTTCCATCGCCATCAATTTTTCTCTTTGCGTCAATAGCTACAACAATACATTGATTGCCAACAGCATCGCTCGCATCAGAAATAAGTCTTGGGTTATTGATGGCAGCAGTATTTATTGTAATTTTATCAGCACCTGAATTAAGTAATAGCCTAATATCTTTCACAGACCTTATTCCACCACCTACTGTTAATGGGATAAATACCTGAGAAGCCACATTTGCAACAACATCTAAAATAGTATTTCTATTGCTAGAGCTTGCAGTAATATCTAAAAAAGTGATTTCGTCAGCTCCTTGGTCATTATATCTTTTGGCAACATGAACAGGGTCTCCAGCATCTTTAATATCTACAAATTTTACGCCTTTGACAACTCTTCCATTGTCTACATCGAGGCAAGGTATTATTCTTTTAGTTAACGCCATAATTTTATTTGTTAAATATTTCTTTTGCTTTCATTATATTAATTTTTTTTTCGTAAAGAGCTCTACCAATGATAATTCCAGAAATTCTTGAATTTTTGTAGGAACTTATCTTATGAATATCTTCTATACAACTTACTCCACCAGATGCAATAACGGGAATATTTATATTGTTCGCTAAATCTAAAGTTGCTTCAATATTAAGGCCCTTCATCATTCCATCTTTTTCAATATCAGTATAAACAATTTCAGCAACGCCATGATTTTCAAATTCTTTCGCAAGTTCTAAGGCATTTTTATCTGCTATAGATTTCCATCCTTCTGTAGCTACTTCTCCTTTTTTTGCATCAATACCTACTATAACTTTATCAGGGAATTTATCGCATAATTTTTTAATGAAGGTTGGATCTTCGACAGCCATAGTTCCAATAATTATAAAGCTTGCTCCTGAGGAAAGATATTTGTTTGCAGTCTCGAAATCTCTTATGCCACCGCCAATTTGAATTGGTATATTTGGAAATTTTTTACATATGTTTGATACAACTTTAATATTTATTGGGCTGCCAAGTCTTGCACCATCTAGGTCGACAAGATGAAGTCTTTCGGCCCCTTCATTAACCCACTTATCAGCCATATCAATAGGATTGTGATGAAATATCGTTTCTTGGGAGAAATCACCTTGTTTAAGTCTTACACAGTTTCCATTTTGTATATCAATTGCTGGTATTATTATCATAATTTTTTATCTGATTTCTATAAAGTTTTTTAAGAATTGCAATCCTGCTTTTGAGCTTTTTTCAGGGTGCCCCTGAATTGCTATTATGTTATTTTTGGCTATGACAGAGCAGAAATTATCACCGTATTTTGTTTCACCTATTATGTTAGTTTTGTCTTCAGGTTCAATAAAATAACTATGTACAAAGTAAAAATATGAATCATTATCAATCTTATTCCAGATAGGATGTTCGTTTTTTTTTGAAATTTTATTCCATCCCATATGAGGTATTTTCATTTGATTTTTTTGTGTACTTTGAAATTTCTTTACTTTGCCTTTTATTAACCCTAGACAATCTGTACCATTATTCTCTTCACTATAATCCATTAAAACTTGCATACCCATGCATATCCCCAAGAAAGGTTTTTCACTTGAAATTTTTTTTATTACCTTATCAAGATTCTTATCAAATATAGAGTTAATACATTTTCTTGCTGCCCCTTGTCCTGGGAAAATTATTTTGTCAGCATTATCTATTTCTTTTGGGTTTGAAGAAATTATTACTTTTTGATTAGGAGCAACATATTCAACAGCTTTTACAACAGAACTTAAATTACTCATTCCATAATCTACAATAGCAATAGTATTCAATTTTTTTCGCCTATAATGCTAGAGGACGCCTTTTGTTGAAGGCGGCTTATTTCCGTTATTAATAAAATCAATTTCTTTTGCACATCTGAATGCTCTACCGAAAGCTTTAAATATTGTTTCAGCAATATGATGTCCATTTTCACCTTTTAGATTATCAATATGCAAAGTTACCATTGCATGGTTACAAAAACCTTGAAAAAATTCATGTATTAGATCAACATCGAAGTCATTAATATATTGTCTAGGGTATGAAGCTGAATACTCAACTCCGGGTCTCCCAGAAAAATCTATTACAACTCTAGATAAAGCTTCATCTAGAGGAACATATGCATGCCCATATCTATTAATTCCTTCTTTGCCTCCAATAGCTTTATCAAAAGCTTGGCCAAAGCATATTCCGATATCTTCTACAGTGTGGTGTGCATCAACTTCTAAATCTCCCTTAGCTTTTATATTAAGATCTATATGACCATGCTTACAGATTTGTTCCAGCATATGCTCAAAAAAAGGCATTCCAGTATCAATTTTGCAAATGCCAGTTCCATCAATATTCAATGAAAGCTCTATATCTGTTTCATTTGTTTTTCTTTTTATGGATGCTTCTCTTTTATTCATTATTTTAAAATTTATGTTAAAAGTTGAGTATAATTAAATTTTATACAATATACACTAAAATGATGATAATTAGCATAATACAGAGATTTTTTCTATTTTTACTGAGTTATTGCGGGTTAGCAATAACTCATTGTATTGCTGCTATTTTGGCGAAAATACTGTTTTCAAGTAGTAGCAAAAAGTATTTAGTAGCTTATAAAAATTTGAGTATATGTTTTCCTGATAAATCAGAGGACTGGGTAAAAAAAAATGCTAAAAAAAGTTTAGTAGAATATTTAAAAAGTCTCCTAGAGTCACCATACGTTTATAGAGTGTCAAAAAATAATATTAATACTTTAATAAATAAAGTTCATAATAAAAATGTAATAGAAGAATGCGCAAAAGATAATAATGGAATAATATTTATGACCCCACACCATGGTTCTTGGGAGTTAAGTGGGTTGTTTGTGGCTAATAAAATAAAAACATATACAATGTTTAAGCCATTAAGAAATAAAGTTTTAAATGATTATGTTTTCTCTGGGAGAATGTCTCAGGGCGCCACTATGGTAGAAACAGATAATAGCGGTGTAAAAAAATTACTCAAAGCATTAAAAAATAATTACGGTATTGGTATTTTGCCAGACCACACACCAAAAATTAATCAGGGAATAATGGCAGATTTTTATGGTATACCTGCAAACACATCAACTCTTATATATAAGTTAGGAAAAAAAAATAAAGTTCCTATTGTTTATATTTTCTCCGAGCGTATCTCAAGTAGCAAAGGATTTGATGTTCATCTTGGCGTTATTGATAAGTCTTTTTATGATCTTAGTGAATTAGATGCAGCTGTTTTTTTAAATAAAAAAATTGAAGAACTTGTTAATAAGAATATTGTTCAATATTTGTGGTCATACGAGAGATTTAGGAATAGAAGTGGGGTTAAAGAAAATATCTACAATTAAGAAAAATTATTTTTTCCAAAAATCTGGTATAAAAATTACTAATAGAGTAAATATTTCTAGCCTTCCAACAATCATACTAAATGATAAGATCCATTTATTTAAATCTGTTAAACCAGCGTAATTGAGTGCGACTTCCCCTTGGCCTGGGCCTAAATTATTAATTGTTGCTGCTACAGCAGAGAACGAAGTTAAAAAATCTAAACCTGATAACATTAATAAAAGCATTACAGTTATAAATACAAATACATATATAGCAAAGAATCCCCAAATTGTTTCTAAAGTTCTTTCGTTTATAGCTGCATTACCTACTTTTACTTTTATTTTAGAATTTGGGTGCACAAGCCTTCTAAGTTCTCTATACCCTTGTTTTAATAAAAGAATAACTCTTATTGCTTTCATTCCACCGGCTGTAGAGCCTGCACATCCTCCTATAAAGCTAAAAAGAATTAATAATAATGGTAAAAACCCTACATAGTTATAATAATTTGAATTTGTAAATCCAGTGGTAGTAGAAATCGATACAGCATAAAAAGTATGCTGGATTACTTCTCTTGTATTTAAATCTAAAGATTGATTATAAGCATACAATATTGTCAGAGCTGATACTAAAATTGTTAAAAATATGAAAAAATATGCCTCATTATCATTTTTATATGGATCTAATGATTTATTTTTAAAAGCAAGGTAATGTAGACTAAAGTTCAAACACGCAGCTATCATAAAAAATATTGCGACCATCTCAATCCATTGATTGTCAAAGAAAGCAAAACTTTCTGTATGCGTTGAAAAGCCTCCAATTGCGATAGTTGAAAAACTGTGGCAAATAGAATCAAAAATAGTCATTCCGGCAATGTAATAACTTATGCCACAAAATAATGTCATTATTAAATATACTAACCAGAGCCACTTAGCTGTTTCAGTTATTCTTGGAGTAATTTTATTTTTTATTGGACCAGCAACTTCCGCCTTATATAATTGCATACCACCTACGCCAAGCATTGGAAGAACAGCAACTGCAAGAACAATAATACCAAGCCCACCAAGCCACTGAAGGTATTGTCTATAAAATAATATGGATTTCGGCAAATTATCAAATTCATTTAAGATTGTTGCGCCAGTAGTGGTCAATCCAGAAATTGATTCAAATATTGCATTTGTTATTGAAATATTAAGTGACTCGCTAAGTATCATTGGCAAAGAAGCAAATGAACTTAGAACAAACCAAAATAAAACAACAATAATAAATCCATCTCTTAATTTTAAATCAGACTTTGCTTGCATTGCTGGAAGCCAAAGTAAAAGTCCTGATACAAAAATTAATATTAAAGCATAAAAAAATGACCAAGTTTCATTGTCTTCATACAAAACACTTACAATAATTGGAGGTATTATAGCTAGACTAAACAGCATTAATAATAATCCAAGTATTCTAATTACAGATTTAATTTGCATTATTTTTACTCAAATAGATTTTCTATTTGTTTAACGTCTTTTTTATTTACAAGACATATCAATCGGTCATTTTTTTCAAAAAGCATATTTGATGTGTCAAATAAAAAACTATCATTTCTAATAATACAACAAATAATAGTATTTTCAGGTAGATTTATTTGCTCGGTATTTTTATCTAAAATTTTTGAGTCATTCTTGTCCTTTACTTCTATTTCTAGTAGTTCATGAGAGCCATGCATTATAGAATGGGCTTTAAGTACACCACCTTTTCTGATATGTGTTAAAAGAGCCCCCATAGTTAAATCTTCAGGAGATATAGTTATATCAATTTCTTGTTTTTCAACAAGATCTGAATAACTTATTTTATTGATAATAGATATGACATTTTTTGTTCCTAGTTTCTTAGCAAGCATTGCTGAAAGAATATTAGCTTCATCATCATTAGTAAGAGCACAGAATATATCCATATGTTCTATATTTTCTTCTAGAAGTACATCTTCATTTGATGAGTCAGCATTTATTATAGTTGCATCATCTATTATTTCAGACAAATAATCTGCTCTTTCTTCATTTGATTCAATAACTTTTACTTGATGGCTATCACTAATACTCTGACACAAATGTTTTCCAATATTGCCTCCCCCAGCAATCATAATTCTTTTATTATTTTTTATTTTTCTAAAAATTTTTGTTATATCTTCAATATTTTCTTCTTTGCAGATAAATAATAGTTCGTCTCCATTCTCTAATATATCTCCATCTTCTATTGAATATAATTTATCTTTTCTTATAAAAGCACATATCTTAGCATTATACTTTTCACAAGCTTGTTGGTAATGTTTTATTGTATTTTCTACATCATTTTGTTCTTTATATATAATATTTATGCAGCAGCTCTCTTTATTTGAAAAACTAAAAACTTGATGAATGCCTTGAAAAGAAATTAATTTTTTAATGTAATTCGATGCAATGAGATCTGGGCTTATTGTAAAATCAATTGGCGTAGATTCATCTGCAAATAAATTTTCATAATTTAAATATTCTAAATCTCTTATTCGAGCAATTTTCTTATTTACGCCAAAAACTGTGTATGCTACCTGGCATGCAATCATATTTGTTTCGTCGCTTTTTGAGACAGCAACTATCATATCGGCCTTGTGGGCACCTGCTGCATCTAAAATTCTAGGGTGAGCACCATTTCCGTGTATAGTTTGAAGATCAATCTTTTCCGCAATATTTTCTAAAAGCTCTGCGCTTTTATCAATTAAGGTTACGTCATTGCCTTCTTTAACAAGATTTATGGATAATGAGCTGCCGACTTGCCCAGCCCCAACGATTATAATTTTCATAATTGATCTGTATTATAAATGAAATTTGATAATTTTTTAAATATTTGTTTATTCAAATTTTTTTCCTTTAAAATCAGTAGAGCGTGAGAATTCTTCGGCAGTTAGTATTTTAGAATTATCTTTTTGTATTTTTTTTATTAGAAGTAATCCATCTTTTGTGAATACCTCAATAAATTTATTTTTTGTTGATTTAATATTTCCTGGAAAGCCATTTATTTTTAATTCTCTAAATTCACTATCATGTATTCTAACTCTTTCTCCAGATAAACTTGTTTCAGCGACAGGCCAAGAATTAAAAGCCATAATTTTTTTATGAATTTTTTCTGCAGAGGTATTCCAATTAATTTTAGCTTCATCTTTTTTAATTTTTTTTGCATATGTAGCTAAGTTATCATCTTGAGGATGGAGCATATAATTATTTTCTAGAATAGAATCAAGAGTTGTTAGCAATGAGTCTATTCCTATGTTTATAAATTTTTCATGTAACTTTGTTGAAGAATCATTTTCTTCAATTTTAATTGGTTCCTGATAAATTATATCTCCTTTATCAAGACCCTCTGACATTTTCATAATAGAAATACCAGAAAGTTTATCCCCAGCTTCTATAGATCTTTGAATAGGTGCTGCTCCTCTCCATCTGGGCAATAAAGATGGATGAACATTAATACATCCATACTTAGGAATAGAAATAAATTCCTTTGTTAAGAGCAATCCATATGCAACAACAATGACTATGTCAGGGTTAAGTTCAGCAAGAGCATCAGTTTCTTTTATAGTTATTTTTTCAGGTTGTCTAATTATAATATTATTTTTTTCTGCAGTATTTCTTACGGGACTGTGAGTAAATTTTAAACCTCTCCCTGATCTCTTGCTAGGTTGAGTAAAAACAGCAGCAACATTATGCTTTGAACTTATTAAAGCCGAGAGATAATTTTCTGCAAACTGTGGTGTTCCCGCGAACACGATTTTTAAATTTTTCATTTTATATGTGATTTATTATGTTGCTGATTTATAATCAGGTGTTTTCTTTCTTGAAATTAAAGCACCTTCTTTTTTTAGTTTTGTAATCTTTTTTTCTATTCTATTTCTTTTTAAAGATGATATGTGATCTACAAAAAGTTTTCCATTTAGGTGGTCTATTTCATGTTGAATGCAGGTTGATAAAAGTCCATCAGCCTCTATTTCAATTAACTTTCCATTTAAGTCAAGTGTTGATAATTTTATACGTGATGGTCTAGATACAGACTCATAAAAACCTGGAACTGACAAACATCCTTCTTCCATAGTTTCATTATCTTCAGATAAAAATAATATTTCCGGATTAATAAGACATACTTTATCATCTTTATTTTCTGACACATCTATAACAATTATTCTTTTATGAATATTAACTTGAGTTGCTGCAAGGCCAATTCCTTTTTCCTCATACATTGTAAAAAACATTTGGTCTACAATTTTTTTTATATTTTTATCAACACTTTTAACTGGCTCAGCTATTTTTCTTAGTCTTGGGTCAGGAAAATGCAGTACTTCTAAGCTTTTCATGGCAAATTTTTTGTTTTTTAAATTAGTTTAATTATACTATTCTCTAAATTTTAATATATGAAATTTAGTAAATTTCTTTAATTTGAATATTTCTACTTTTGACTAAACTATAACAATGTATTAATGTTAAAAAGTTGATATTATTTTTACGATAAATAAATTATTTTTTTTATTATAAATCAAATACTTAAGGAATAACTCATGAAAGAAACCATACTAGATGTCTTGATGTTCATGTTTCAAAGCTATGTTGAAGATAATGATGAAGTGGAGCTTGATAAAGAATCGCTTCACAAAAACCTGTCTGAGGCAGGATTTGCTGATCATAATATTGAAAAAGCATTTGAGTGGCTAGAGGGCCTCCCAGGCGTTGATGATAGTTCCTTGCTTAATAAGCCCACAAAAAATAGTTTTAGATTATATAGTGATGCCGAGCATAGAAAAATTGGAGAAGAGGGATTAAGTTTCTTGATGTTCTTAGAAAGGCTTGGAATATTTCACGGAGAAATTAGAGAACATGTTATTGATAGAATAATGGCATTGGATACTCAAAATGTAGATTTAAGTCAAATCAGGTGGGTTGTGTTAATGATATTATTTAATACACCTGGAAATGAAAGCAGTTATACATGGCTGCAAAATCTAAACTCTGACAAAGCTTTACCCTATATACATTAGTAAAAAAGAATATTTATAAGATCTTTATTTAATTATGAGTGAAAATCTAGTAATTGTTGAATCCCCAGCAAAATCAAAAACAATTGAAAAATATTTAGGCAGTGATTATCGTGTAATTTCTACCGTTGGTCATCTTCGTAATTTACCCTCAAAACATGGTATCGATGTTGATAATAATTATCATATGAATTATGAATTAATTGAAAGAGATCATAATAAACCAAAACAGATAATTAATGATATAAAGAAAGCATTAAAAAGTGCGAAGAAACTATATCTGGCAACTGACCAAGATAGAGAAGGCGAGGTTATTGCTTGGCATTTAATAGATATTTTAGAAAAAGAAGATTCGTTATCGGGAATTGAAATAGTACGTATTGTTTTCAACGAAATAACAAAGAAGGCTATATTAGAATCTATAGAGAATCCAAGAGAACTTTCGTATGATCTTATTAACGCTCAATTTGCAAGAAGGTCAATTGATTATTTATTTGGCATGGGAATATCACCTCTGTTATGGGGAATAGGTATTAGAAAAGGTTCTGCCGGGAGAGTTCAAAGCCCTGCTTTAAAAATGATTGTTGAAAGAGAAGAGGCTATACGAAAATTTATTCCTCAAGAATATTGGACATTAAATGCAAATTTTACTAAAGACAATAATTCTTTTGATGGTTTTTTGCATAGTAATGATAATAAGAAACTTTTAAAATTTGATATTGATAATGAAAAAGATGCTACTCGTCTTAAAGATGAAATAACAAGTTTATCTACAAATGGTTTTGAAGTTTTAAAAGTTGTAAAAAAAGAGAGGAAAAGACAGCCAGCAAAGCCATTTATAACATCCACACTTCAGCAAGAAGCTTCAAGAAAGCTTAGGTTTGCAGCCAGAAGAACAATGGGAATTGCACAAGAATTATATACAGGTATAGATCTAGGAGAAGGACCTGTCGGTTTAATAACATATATGAGAACAGATTCTATAAATCTGGCTAAAGAAGCAACCGATGAAATTAGACAAATAATTCCAAAATTATTTGGTGATGATGCATTGCCAGATAAAATAAGAGAATATACGAATACATCAAAAAATGCTCAGGAAGCCCATGAAGCGATTAGGCCAACTGCTTTTTCTCGCATACCAGATGAAGTAAAAAAATATTTAAACAAGGATCAATATGATCTTTATTCTTTGATTTGGAAACGAACAGTTGCTTCACAAATGAATGATGCAATTTTAGATTCTGTTTCAATAGATTTAGGAGTCGGCGATAAAATTTTTAGATCAACTGGACAATCAATAAAATATCCTGGGTTTATGCAGGTATATTTAGAAGGAAATGATGAAGAAGAAGTAGAGACAGAATCAAAAATACTTCCAACGATGAGTGAGGGGGATAAGGTTAAGCTTGAAAAACTTGATGCTATACAACATTTCACGCAACCTCCCGGAAGATATACAGAAGCAAGTTTAATTAAAAACTTAGAAAAAGAAGGAATTGGAAGACCTTCTACGTATGCTGCAATTATAGAGACACTTAGATTTAAAGAATATGTTGAGATTGAAAACAGAACTTTAACACCAACAGGTAAGGGGGCATCGGCTTGTGCATTTTTAGATAAAAATTTTAATGATTTTATAAAGTATAGCTATACGGCTGAACTTGAGGAAACTTTGGATAAAATTGCAAGAGGTGAAGTTGAATGGGTTCCTACAACAGATTCGTTTTATAAATATTTAACTAAAATGGTTGGACAAACAGAGAAGTTGTCGCCAGAAGAAAGAAAACAAGAGCGAATTTTAGGAACAGACCCAAAAACTGGCAGGAAAGTTAGCGTAAGACATGGTCCATTCGGTCCACACGCTATGATTGGTTCAAAGGATGATCCAAAGGAAGCCGGCAAACCAAAATCGGCGTCTTTAAAAAAAGGACAAGATATCACAACAATAACTTTAGACGAGGCTCTGGATTTATTTGTATTACCAAGATTACTTGGAGAAACTCCAGATGGAGAACATATAACAGCATGTTTAGGCAGATTTGGGCCATACCTAAATTATGGTGAAAAGAAAAATTTATCTTTAAAAGGTCTAGAAGAGAAAGGGCAAGACCCTTATGATCCTTACACAATAACTTATGAGGAAGCATTGCCATTAGTTGAGCAGAAAAAAATTATAGAGGCTAACAAAGTAATACAGGATTTTAAAGAAAATGACATTCAAGTGTTAAATGGTAGATGGGGGCCGTATGTCACCGATGGAAACAAAAATGTTAAGGTTCCAAAAGATCAAGATCCAAAAGAATTATCATTAGCTGAGTGTGAGGAAATGATAGCAAATGCCCCAATTAAAAGAGGGAGATTTACAGCTAAAAAGAAAGTGGTTAAAAAGAAAGTGGTTAAAAAGAAAGTAACTAAAAAGTCATCTAAATCTACTACGAAAAAACAAGATGCAATCTAATTAATTTTGAATATTCTTATGTCAAAGATTATTAATTTACAAAATAATAATGAAATCTCTGAATTTATCGAGTCGGTCAAGAAGGGAGCTATTTTTGCTTATCCTACTGAAGCAGTTTTTGGTCTTGGTTGTGATATTAATAATAAATATGCAATACAAAAAATATTAAATATAAAGAAAAGAGACATATCAAAAGGATTAATAGTAATTTCTGACAATCTTGAAAAGGTTAGAAATCTCATTGATGATAATTATTTCAAGATTTTTGTTGAGGAGAATAGCGCATCAACCCCTACAACATGGCTTTGTCCAGCTAGTAATTTAGTCTTACCAGAAATAACAGGAGATAGTAAAAAAATCGCAATAAGAATAACAAAGCATGATATTTCAAAGGCAATATGCAAGTTGTTAGATATGCCAATAATATCAACAAGCGCAAATATTGCTGGCGAGAAACCTGTTACAAAACAAGATGGCTTAAAATCTTTTTTTGATGATATAGATTATACTGTAGATGGTGAAGTGGGTAATAATAAAAAGCCTTCTAGAATTATTGACCTGATCTCAAAAGAAGTTATTAGAGAAGGAGGGTAAGTGTCAAATATCACAGATGAAAAAATTGAAGGAGTTAAAAGTTATTTATTAAACTTGCAAAGTAATATCATTTCTATGATTTGTAAATATGAAGATCATGAATTTTATAAAGATAAATGGTCTAGAGAAGAAGGTGGTGGAGGAATAACTTGTATTCTCCAGGGTGGGGAAACCTTTGATAAAGTAGGAGTGAATTTTTCAGATATTGCTGGCGAAAGTTTGCCATCAGCAGCAACAAATTTAAGACCTGAGCTTAAAGGGAGAAAATATCAGGCTATGGGTGTATCTGTTGTATGTCACCCAAAAAATCCTCATATGCCTACCACACACTTAAATGTAAGATTATTTATAGCATCTTTAGATAATAACGCGCCAATATGGTGGTTTGGAGGAGGTTTTGATATGACACCATATTATGGTTATGAAGAGGATGCTATTCATTGGCATAAAACAGCAAAAGATATATGCGACCCATATGGGAAAGAAGTATATAAAGATTATAAATCAAATTGTGATAAATATTTTTATATTAAACATAGAAAAGAGCCAAGAGGAATTGGAGGGCTGTTTTTTGATGATTTAAATCAATGGGGTTTTGATAGTTGTTTTAAGTTTATTCAATCTGTGGGTAATGGATTTATTAAAGCGTATGAGCCAATTATTATAAAACGTTTTTCTGAAGAATATTCTGAAAAGCAAAAAGATTTTCAGTTATTTAGAAGAGGAAGGTATGCTGAATTTAACTTAGTATACGACAGAGGCACCTTGTTTGGACTACAATCAAATGGCAGAACAGAATCAATTTTAATGTCTATGCCACCATTAGTAAAATGGGAATATAATTACAAGATAGAAGAAAATAGTTTGGAACAAGAATTATATAATAAATTTTTAATTCAAAAAAATTGGGTTTAATCTATTTTTTGTGATTTGGAAAAAATAATTGACTACCAGAAATTTTAAATTCAGAAATTAATTTTTGACCCTCTTCTCCTATTAACCATGATGAAAAGTGATTAGCTAATTTACTCTTCACATGCGGGTGTTTTTTTGGGTTAATAACTATTACGCTATATTGGTTGTGAAGTGGGGGCACTCCTGAGTACAAAACATCTAAATCTTGTTTGTTATTAAAACTTAACCATGTACCCCTATCAGTAATTGTGTAAGCATCCATACTTGCCGCCATATTTAGAGTTGCACCCATTCCTCTTCCAGCATCTATATAAAATTCTCTATTAAGATTTTTTGGATTTATACCTGATTTTTTCCATAGTAGAACTTCACGTTTATGGGTTCCGCTATTGTCTCCTCTTGTTAAAAAAGATAATTCTTTTTCTTGTATTGTCTTGAATACATCTTTTATAGTTTTTTTTTCTTTAATTTTTTCTGGGTCTTTTTTTGGTCCAATGATAATAAAGTCATTGTACATTAAGAGTTTTCTTTCAAGTCCATAACCTTTTTTAATAAACTCTTTTTCATCGTCTTCTGAATGAACTATTAACAAATCACCATCACCATTCATAGCATTCTTTATAGCCTGACCGGTCCCGACAGCAACCACACGAACATCAACACCAAATTTCTCTTCATATTTCGGAAGTAAAAATTCATAAAAACCTGAATCAGAAGTAGAGGTTGTTGATTGGACAACTAAGAACTCTGATGCGCTTGCATTGTTAAGTAAAAAAAAAATTAATAGAACTCTATAAATCATAAATATTTTATAAAATAATTAAATTTACTAGTCTATAAAAATAGTAAATTTTTTTGTTATTAATGGTATTTTATGTGGAGTATGACTGTAGTCTGCAAATAAAAGCTGTATGGTATTTTTTCCTTTCTTGAGTTCAATTGTTGCAGATGTTTGCCCTTTTCCGTAATGGATAATATATTCATTCATAGGAAGAGGTTTTGTGAGATCTGGTAGTTTCTCTAAATTAATTAATAAATGGTGATGTCCACTATTTTTTTCTTTTACACCAGCTTTATTAACTTTCATATTTTTTACAACGAAATCTAGCTTTATTGGAGATGTGTATTTTTTACCATCCTCAATGCCTAGCAACTCTATAGATGGTTTTGAATGATTACCACTTATAGCTATTCCTGAAATAGTGAATAAAATAAAAATATAAATAAATTTTTTTATACTAATCATTTTTTCCTCTTAATAAAATTTTCACGGTTATTATAGTTAATATCAAAAATAAAATAAATGTGTATATTGGTATCGACAGGCCAAAAAGCTGCCATTTAATATCATTGCAAGGAGTTGGGTTATCAAAAATATTTTTCAAAGCATCTAACAATGGTAGTGTAGTAATATAATAAAAGAATCCACCTCCGCATCCAAAACCCTCCATAGCTGTCTCGTCGTAAAAGTATTGAAGCCAAATATGTCTTATAGTACTTATAATTCCAAAGGAACATAAAAGTAAATTAAAAAAGAAAAGTGTTTTAAAAAAGTACTTATTTTTTGTCAATAGCGAAATTAAAAAGATTGAGGCAATAATAAAAATTATCAATCTATCTAAAACGCAAAGCGTGCATGCAACAAGTCCTTCAATTAAGTCAAAATAAATATATGCTACAAATAAAGATAAAATGCATATAATTAAGCCAATAGTTTCTAATTTGATTAGTTTGAACATATCTATATTATAGGCTTATTAATTAATAATTTCAGCTTAAACACTTATGAGTAAGAGTTATCCAACTACTAGAATGAGAAGAAATAGGTCTGCTAAATTTATTCGAAATCTTGTTCGCGAGACTTCATTTTCAGCAGATGATTTAATATATCCAATTTTTATTTTATCAGGCAAGAACAAAGAAGAACCTATAGATTCTATGCCTGGGAGAAAAAGATGTACGATTGATAAGCTTCTCCCTGATTTGACAAAACTTCATAAGAAAGGCCTTAATGCAATTGCAATTTTCCCGGTTGTAGAATTAACAAAAAAATCAGAAGATGCTAAAGAGTCATATAATCCAAATGGTTTGGTCCAGAATGCTGTAAAAATTATTAAAAAAGAATTACCAGATTTAGGAGTAATAACTGATGTGGCTTTGGATCCTTATACTATTAGCGGGCATGATGGATTAATTGACGATAATGGTTATGTAATAAATGATCAAACTGTGAACATTTTAACAAAACAGGCATTGTCGCATGCTGAAGCAGGAGCGGATATTGTTGCTCCTTCTGACATGATGGATGGTAGAGTAATGGAAATTCGGAATATTTTAGAAAAAAATAAGTTTCATAATACAAAAATATTATCTTATGCAGCAAAATATGCTTCAAATTTATACGGGCCATTTAGAAATGCAGTTGATTCGTCTGACAACTTGAAAGGTTCTTCAAAAGAAACATACCAAATGGATTTTGCAAATATTACAGAGGCATCATTGGAAATCAAATTGGATATTAATGAAGGTGCAGACATGATAATTATAAAACCAGGTTTACCTTACCTTGACATAGTTGCAAAAATAAAAAGTAAATTTTCTGTGCCTGTTTTTTCTTATCATGTGAGTGGCGAATATTCTATGATAAAAAGTGCTGCTTTAAATAATTATATTGATGAAAAATCTTTTGTTTTAGAAGCTATGTATTGTTTTAAAAGAGCAGGCTGTAATGCTGTATTGACATATTACACTCCTGAAATAATAGAATGGTTAGGTGATAATTAATGATAAAAAAATATGCTGTATTTGGAAATCCGATTGAGCATAGTCTTTCTCCTTTGATACATTCTCATTTTGCGAATAGTCTTAAAATTGATTTAAGTTATAAGCCTATTTTAGTAAATCTTGGTAAATTTGAAGAAGAAGCGAAAAAATTTCTACAAGGTGGCGGTTTAGGATTTAATATAACCCTTCCTTTTAAGCAAGAAGCATATAATTTTGTAGATTCTAAATCTAATATTGCGCAAATCACAGGAGCAGTTAACACAATTTCATTTAAAGATGGAAAAATACATGGCGATAATACAGATGGAGTGGGTTTTATAAGAGACCTTAAAAAAAATAATTTTTATGAAATGAAAGATAAGAAAGTGCTTTTGGTAGGCGCAGGCGGAGCAGCTATGGGCGTCATACCTAATATTTTAAATGAAGAACCTTCGTTATTAAAAATATATAATAGAACTTATGATAAAGCTAAAAATCTTTGTGAAAAATTTAAGGATATAGGAAAAATAGAGGCTGTAAAAAAAGATTTATCAAATAAAGATGATTTTGATTTAATTATAAATGCCACTTCTATTGGTATTAATAACTCTAGTTTTGAATTGTCTCAAGATTTTTTTAATATTGGCACAGTGTGTTATGACATGTCTTATGGAAAAGCTTCTTATAGTTTTATGGAGTGGGCAAAAAAAAATAATTTGAAGTTTTACGATGGTCTTGGAATGTTAATAGAACAGGCGGCCGAATCATTTTATATCTGGGAATCAAAAAGACCTTTAATTTCAGATGAGCTTCAAAAATTAATAAGAAATAAATTATGAGCCGTATTTTTCCTTGTAAGTAATTATGCTATCTTTGTATTTTTCAAATTCTTTAGTGCGTGCTACAAACTCTATAATATCCGAAATACTTATTAGACTATGAACTTTAATGCCAAAATCTTTTTGAATTTCTTCTGACGCTGATATATCTTTACTACCTTTTTCTTGTCTATCAAGTAGTACTAATAAGGTGTCTACTTCTATATTATATTTATCTAACTTTTTTAAAGTATTTTTTATAGCTGTACCAGCTGTTATGACATCATCAATAATCAAAGTTTTTCCATCATTAAAAGTTCCAACAATATCTCCTTTCTCGCCATGCATTTTTTGATCCTTTCTGTCATATATAAAATTAGTTTCATAACCATTTTTTTCTGCTATAAAAGAAGATAGAGTTGCGGCCAATGGAATGCCTTTATAAGCAGGTCCAAGAATGTTTGCGAATTTAATGTTTTTTTCTTTGATTAATTCTATAAATAAATTACTGATAATAGATAGCGATTTTCCATCAGAAAATACTCCGCTATTAAAAAAGTAGGGACTCATTCGTTCAGATTTAAGCTTAAAACTACCAAATTTTAGTGCATCTTTATCAATGGCTAGTTTTATGAATGTTTTTTTATAATCCATTGTTTTTTATCGAAGTTATAATAGACTAACTATATTATATATTAAAAAAGCAAATTATATGAAAATAGTATCTTGTAATCTTAATGGAATTAGAAGTGCTCATCGCAAAGGTTTCTTTGATTGGTATAAAAAGCAGAAATCTGACGTATTATGTATACAAGAATTGAAGGCTCAAGAAGACCAGATTGATACAAATATAATGTTTTCTAAACACACACATTCATTCTTTAAATGTGCAGAAAAAAAGGGTTATAGTGGCGTCTCAATTCATTCAAAAGTAAAGCCTGATAAAGTCATTTATGAATATGGTGATAAAGAGTTTGATAAAGAAGGAAGATATATTGAGGCACAATTTGGAAATTTATCAGTAATATCATTATATGCACCATCGGGCTCGTCTGGCGAAGCAAGACAAGAGGCAAAGTTTAGATTTTTAAAATCTTTTAAAAAGCATTTGATAAAAATTTTAAGAACAAAAAGAAAATATATTATATGCGGTGATTGGAATATAGCACATAAGGAAATTGACTTAAAAAATTGGAAAGGTAATAAGAAAAATTCTGGATTTTTGCCCGAGGAAAGAGCATGGCTTGATGATTTGTTTAAGGAAAAGAAATATATTGATGCTTTTAGGGAGATTAATAAAAATGCTGATGAGTACACATGGTGGTCAAATAGAGGTAATGCGAGAGAAAAAAATGTAGGTTGGAGAATAGATTACCAAATTGTGTCAGGTAACCTTGCAAATAAAATAGAAAAACAAAAAATATATAGAGATACTATCTTTTCAGATCATGCCCCTTTAATTTTTACGTATAAAATATAATGAGAGATTTTTTCAATAAAGAAGTGTGGACTAATATATTTTTACATCTTAAAAATAAAAAACTATTAACAATGTTTTTATTCGGTTTTTCTGCTGGGCTTCCATTATTATTAGTGTTTACTACTTTGTCAGCTTGGTTAAGAGACGAAGAAATTGTTAGATCAGCAATAGGTTTTTTTGGGTGGGTAACAATTTTTTATGGCCTAAAGTTTTTGTGGGCACCTTTAATAGATAGTATTAAATTACCGCTTTTACATAATTTTTTGGGTAAAAGAAGAAGCTGGTTATTATTAACCCAAGTAGCTATTGGAATTTTTCTTTATCTCTTGGCGACAGTATCGCCAAGTAGTGATAGTTTATTTCTATTTGCAATGTGCGCATTATTTGTTTCTTTTTTTTCCGCTTCACAAGATATTGTTGTTGATGCATATCGTATAGAAATTGCTCCTACCGAGTCACAAGGATTGTTAACAGCTGGCTATCAATTTGGCTATAGAGTAGCAATTTTAGTATCTGGCGCAGGAGCTCTTTATATAGCAGATAGTTATTCTTGGGAAATTTCATATAAAGTTATGTCTCTTTTAATGCTTGTAGGTATTATCACAACTCTATTATCTTCTGAGCCAAGAGAACATAAATTTAAACTTAATAATTCTGAAAATTTAATTTCAGCAGTATTTTGGGCGCCTATAAGAGATTTCTTTTCAAGATATAAAAATGCTTTTTTAATTTTAATTTTTATAGGTGTTTATAGATTGAGTGATTTATCCATGGCCGTTATGGCAAACCCATTTTATTTAGACATAGGATTTACGCTTTCGCAAATAGCATCTGTAACAAAAGTTTTTGGTATCGTGATGACGCTGATTGGAGCATTTGTTGGAGGTATTATTGTTTTAAGATATGGAGTTCTAAAGCCACTTTTTTACGGTTCGATAATGATAGCATCCACGACCTTAATGTTTGTTATTCAATCTATATTTGGTAATGATATTTATTTATTTATATTAACAATAGCATTGGATAATTTTACAGGTGGCTTTGCTGGAACTGTTTTTATAGCATATTTATCTAGCTTGACTGATCCAAAGTATACGGCAACGCAATATGCTCTTTTTAGTTCATTGATGCTTGTGCCTGGAAAATTTCTATCAGGGTTTTCAGGTCTAGTTGTAGATAATTATGGGTACGTAGAGTTATTTTTAGTTTCTGCATCTTTAGGAATTCCAGCAATTATTCTTTCTTACTATTTAAAGAATAATATTAAGGTTTAATAAGAATCTGAGTCCCTTCTGTAGCCAAACCCCATAAATCTTGCATATCAGAGTTACTAAGAGCTATGCAGCCTTCTGTCCAATCTGATCCATTGTATAAATATTGTGACAACAGTTTAGTTGGTGGAAGTCCATGTATAGCGATATGTTTTCCTGGATTTCTTTTTTTCTTTAAAGCAACTTGCTCATCATGATAATTTGGATAAGAAATATGGAGTGATAAGAAGTATTTACTTTTGGCATTCTTACCATCAATAAAATAATATCCTTCTGGAGTTTTTTTATCTCCTTCAAATTTTTTATGTCCTATAGGATTTTGTCCTAATGCAATATCATACTTCCTTAAAATTTTATCATCTTTAATTGCATATAATTTTCTTTCAGATTTTTTAATTATAATAATGTCAATTTCATCATCAGCAAAGCTTATATATGAAGAAAGAATTAATAAAATTGTTAATAAGATTTTCATTTTGATAAGGATAATAAATGTTCAGGGTTAACTTTTATTTTATTCCAATAAATATTCCAATGTAAATGCGGACCGGTGGCTCTACCTGTCATTCCTACTGTACCAATAATATCTCCTTGTTTTATAATATCTCCTTTTTTAACATTTATGTCTTGCATATGAATATACATTGATTTTAAGTTAAAGCCATGCCCGATAATTACAATATTGCCTGTATAAAATAAACCTTTTGCAGCTAAAAGAACCTTCCCAGCGGCCGTTGCTTTTATTTCGGTTCCTATCGGTGCCGCGATATCCATACCGCCGTGAGGATTTTTTTTAACGCCATTTAGTATTCTTTGACTTCCATATATACCAGAAATTCTTCCATCTGTCGGCTTAATAAAGTTAAGAGGTAATATTGAATTTGAATAATTTTCAAGCATACTATTTTTAATTAACGCCCTATCTTCATTAATTTTTTTATAAAATTCAGGACCCGGTTGTACCATCTTTGGTGGCAGCCCATCGATTTTTTCAATTTTATATATACTTTTAGCTATTTTTAAATTGTGAGTATATTTTTTATTATTTTTTTGTATAATTTTTAAAGTAGAATTTTCTTTATGATTTCTTCCAAAACCAAAAATAAAATAACCTTGATCGCTTAATCGTAATTCTTTGTTATCGAAAATTATTTTTTCTGCAAATTTATTATGGCCAATAATTATTCCGCCTTGAACAAATTCACCAATAAAAGTAGTTTGATTAGAAAAAGCATTTGATATCGATAAGATAATAATTAGAACTATATACTTTATTTTATAGAACATTATATATTGTTCTTTAACTCTAAAATTATTTCAGCTGCATGTTTGCTTGGGTTTACTTTTTTATATATTTTGTGAATTTTCCCTGCAGGATTAATAATAAAGGTATGTCTGCTTGCATATTTAAAGCCTACAAACGAACCAAAACTATCATATTTTTTTGCAACTTCTCCATTTATATCAGCTAATATAGGGAATGGTAAAGAATATTTATCAGAAAAATCTTTATGACTTTCTTGAGAGTCAACACTTACACCTAAAATGTTTGCTTTAAGATTGTTAATTATTTCTATATTGTCTCTAAAGGAACAAGCTTCCGTTGTGCACCCAGGCGTGTCATCTTTTGGATAAAAATATAAAACGACCCATTGGCCACTATAATCTGTAAGTGATCTTTTAATGTTGTCTTGATCTACAAGAGTAAAGTCGGGAGCCTGCATTCCCTTTGTCAGCTCATCTTTCGCATTTGTATTGAAAACCATAACTAAAAGTATTAAGGTAATGTAAGTAAATTTTCTTATTAAAAACATAATCTTATGATATCAAAAATTAAAACTACTTGCCTAATTATTTTATTTTGTTCAGTAAATGTACATTGTTTTGCTTATGAATATATCCCAGATGTGATTTATGCAAAAGTTATTAAAATAGTTGATGGTGATACTATTTACTTAGAACATAAAAAATATGGAAAAATAAAGGTAAGATTGGCAGAAATAGATACTCCGGAAAGAGATCAGCCGTACGGTAAAAAAGCAACAGCTGTATTAAAAAAAATGATTTTAAAGAAATCTGTAGAATTGCATAAGGTTACTATAGGTAAATATAAGAGACTAGTTGGAATTATTTATCTTAATAATTTAGAAATCAATTATTACTTAGTAAGAAACGGTTTTGCATGGTGTTTTGATAAATATCCTTATCGTGAAAAAATAAAAAAAGCAGAAAACCAAGCAAGATCAGAAGAGATTGGCCTATGGTCAAGTAAAGAAAAGCCTATAGCACCATGGAACTGGAGAAAAAACAAAAAGAAAGTTAATGAATAACCAAGAAAAAATATATAGCATTTTACTTGTTTTCTTTATAACTATGATAGTTTTAACCAATATTATCGGCGTAAAGTTATTTGAAATATTTCCGAATCTTTTAAAAAATCCTATTACTTTAACTACTGGTATTATTACTTATCCAATAACATTTTTAATTACAGATATTGTTTGTGAAGTTTTCGGCAAGAAGAAAGCTAGTTTGATGGTAGTTTTTGGATTTTTTGCAAGTTTATTGTCTCTCTTTTTTATAAATATCTCAGTAATCCTTCCAGGATCTGAAGTTTGGATAAATAATTCTTTAGGATATAAATCAGTGTATGAAATGCAAACTGCTTATGAGTCAGTATTTACATTACCAGGATTTTTAATATCTGCCTCTATGTTGGCATATTTAGTATCACAATTAATTGATGTTCGTATTTTTCATTTTTTAAAAAATTTAACAAATGGGAAAAAATTATGGCTAAGGAACAATATATCAACAATTTTTTCGCAGTTAGTTGATACAATTATTGTTAACACAATATTTTTATATTTAGGATTAAATTTAGAGTGGAGCATTATAATAGAGATTATAATTGCTAGTTATATTTTTAAAGTTTTGATAGCAATGTTAGATACGCCATTAGTATATATTGGGGTAAAATATATTAGGAGATATGTTAATTAGATTTATTAATTTTTTTTTTCACCTTTAAATCAACGTATTTCATTACTGTTGTTTCATATCTTAGAAGTGCCAATGTAAAACCTACCGCTCCATCAAGAAAACCTAGTTTTAAGAAATACATTTTAATAAATGCCCAATATCCTCTTAGTATACCTATAAATAGACCACCAGTTTTTTTACTAACATTTTGTGTGCTCCATGCGTCAATATATAAGCTCATTTTTTGATAGTAATCTTTCATACTTTTATATGTATCATGATAAAGAATCCCAGAAATTTTCACAGGCTTATGATCTTCAGGAATTATCAAAGTTTCATGTACCAAGGCATCATTATATGTAGTTAAATTATTAGGATAAATTCTATTAATCCAATCAGGAAACCATCCAGAATGTCTTATTTCACAACCAAAAGCCTTGCTTAATCTATTTATTTGATAAATTTTTGGTTCTTTATTGATAATTCTTTTAACTGATTTTTGTAAATCTTCACTAATTTCTTCGTCTGCATCAAGCATAAATATCCAATCTGAGGTTGAGAGTTTTTGAGCATTTTGACGTTGCTTGCCAAAGCCTGGCCAAGATGATGATTTATGAATATTATTAGTATATTTTTTTGCTATCTCTAGTGTGCGGTCAGTGCTTCCAGAATCTAATATAATTATTTCATTAGCCCAAACCGAACTTTTAAGAGCTCTTTCAATAAACTCTTCACCATTTTTAACAATTATTATAATGCTTATAGTTTTCATCTTTAAGAAAATTATAGCATACATGGTGGCCCCGGTAGGACTCGAACCTACGACAAATGGATTATGAGTCCACTGCTCTAACCAACTGAGCTACAGGGCCATGTAAGATAAAAGTTAACATTAATTAAAAATAGATTATATCACAATTACTTTTAAAAACTTCTTGAATAAGCGAGGTTTAAATAAAAAAACCACCATCTAGGTTTCTAAATGGTGGATTTATTAGAAGTCCGAAGTATTTACAATTTATAGCTCATAAACGTATTTAAGGCCTAAACCAAATCTTTCTGTAACTTCATCTTCTTCGTCTGTGCGCTTAAATCCAAAGTCTACGATTAAAGAGTTAGATATAGCATAACCAACTGAAATCTGAAGTAACTTCCCATCATGATTTTCGTCTGGTTCTTCTGGCGCATCGTTATCAACAAATGTATATGTAGTAGCAAAATTCCAAGGATACATTTTTAAACCTAAAGAAGTTGTGAAATATGTTCTATCATGTGCCTCTTCTCCAGAATAATGCTCAATATCCATATATTCAAAAATTAAAGTTTTGCTTATTCCTTTTGAAAAGTTTTCTTTATAGCCAGCTGATATAGAGTATCTAACTTCATCTTCTTCGTTACCTATTCCTGCTTTTTGAAAAGCATAGCCAAGTCTATAAAAAATCCTTTCTGCTATATTGTTATCTAACGAATAAAATTCCTTACCGCTGATAGATATTGCATATGAATCAAAGTCTTCTGTATTTGCTAACCCTCCATCTTCCTTACTTGTGTGACCTCTTTGATCAATTAAGGAATCACTTAAGAATGTTGTATCAGCAAAGAAAGAGCTAATATTTATTTGATGGGTACCAAAGTCTTCAAGATTTGCAGAATATTTGAACCCTGCCCCAATGCGCTCTGCAATTTTATATTCCTCAATCATTGAGTATGAATAAAGTCCTGGGAAGCTATGATAATCTAGACCAACTTTAGGGTTAAATTTTCCTATATACGCCGAAAAGTTTTCATTGCTGTAAGTTAAAGTTAAGCTTTCAACAACTAATGGATGATCTTCAAAAAATCTACTATTACCATCATGTGTTCTTCTAATGCCACCATGTGAGTGACCGCCGGGCTCACCTTCAATCTTGAGGTTTGTGTCAATATTAAAACCTTCTGCAATCCTTGATCCAAGCTCTATGTGAGAATGAGTGTAAATTTCATTAACTTCTTCATCGCCCTCGCCTGCATCACTAATATGATCAGCATGAAGACGTATACTAATATGCCCATAAAAAGGTTCATCTGAGTGTGCTGAATGATCATGATCATGCTCGTCATCTGCTGCAAAACTAACACCTTGAAAAAGGAAAGCTAGTATAAAAAATTTTATAAGTAATTTTATTTTCATTGATTTTTACGCTCGATTATTATGTAAGCACGTAATGTTATATTATAACATTTAATTGTCAACAATTAATCCTTTGTTGTTTAGCTTTAGGGATTTTTTTTAGAAATAAATGAGAAGATTGATACAAATATAAATATTATAGTAGATGCGACAACTATCGAAGGCCCAGATGGAGTATCTAAATATAAAGAACTATAAATTCCAATAATAACTGCTAGTACAGCTAATGCTGAAGAAATTATTGCCATATTTTCAGGGGAATTAGCAAGTTGTCTAGAAGTAGCAGCAGGAATAATTAGTAAAGATGTTATAAGTAGCAAACCAACAATTTTAAACGAAACAGCAACAACAATGGTCATTAGTAACATTATTAGCAATTGATTTAGCAAAACATTAATACCTTCTGCTCTAGCTAATTTTTCATCAATTGTCATTAAAACAAAAGAAGACCAATTGAAATAAATAAAAACTGATACAAGAAATCCTCCAAATATAATGAGATATATTTCAGTAGCTGTAACAGCCAAAATATCGCCGAATAAATAGGAGTGAAGATCAATACTGTTCTCAAGCAAGCTTAAAGTTACCATCCCAACCGAGAGGGCTGAGTGAGCTAGAATTCCTAGAAGTGTATCAGTCGCTAAAATATTCTTCTGTTGTAACCAAATTAAAACAACAGCAAAAATAGAGCATATAATTATCGTGCCTAAGTTGGTACTAATTCCCATAACAAGGCCTAGGGCAACACCAAGTAAAGCACTATGAGCTAAGGAGTCACCGAAATATGCCATTTTCCTCCAAACGACAAAGCACCCAATAGCCCCAGCAATTATGGCAACACCTATTCCGGCAATTATTGCCCTGATGATAAATGCTTCAGTCATTTATTATCTCTTGATGAGAATGATTATGTGTATGCTGATATACAGACATCATCTTTGCCATATCGTTACCAAATAATGATATAAACTCAGGGTCTTTTGCGACTATTTGTGGTTCTCCTGAACAGCATACATGATGATATAAACATATAACCTGTCTTGTTGAGGACATTACCATATGAAGATCATGGGAAACCATAAGAATACTTAAGTCTCTATCTTTATAAATTTTGTTTAGTAGATTATAGAAATTTAATTGATTTTTTATATCAAGATTTTGAGCTGGCTCATCTAGAATAAGTAATTCTGGTTTATTCAAAAGGCTTCTTGCTAAAAGTACTTTTTGGAGCTCACCTCCAGATAATGTTGACAAGTGTTTACCAAGAATTTCTGAGATATTTGTTTCTCTTGAAATGTCTATCAATTCTTTAGATGTGAATTTTTTTTTTAATGTTAAGAATCTTTTTACACTAATTGGCATAGAATTATCTGGAGAAAAATTTTGTGGTATATAGCCAATAGAAAGATTATTTTTTTTTATTATCTTGCCACTATCTGGCAAAAAAGAACCCATTAAGCATTCTAGTAAAACAGATTTTCCCGCACCATTTGGACCAATGATAGTTATAAAATCATTTTTTTTAATATTAACAAATACGTTTTCTAAAATATTTTTATTATTTCTATTAACGCATAAATTTTTGGCTTCAATTAAAAGAGACATTTAATTAATACATTCCTGGCAAACGCCCGAGATTTCAAATGTGACTTGATTTGGCTTGAAATTATTTTTTACTGTTGTAGATGTAACAACTTTATCTATCTTTTCTGAGCAACACTCTTCTATGTTTTGGCATTTTTTGCAAATTAAAAAATAACATTCTTTGTGTTCATTGGGGTGAGCGCAGCCTATGTAAGCGTTTAAACTTTGAATTTTATGGATAAAGCCATTTTCTATTAAAAAATCTAGAGTTCTATATATAGTTGGTGGTTTCGCCGCAGGATCAATTTGTTTCAGTTCTTCAAGAAGATCATATGCTTTAACATAACTGTGACTTTTCCATATAAGCTTTAAAACTCTTTGTCTAAGCTTAGTTAACTTGAGTTCTTTTTGTTTACATATAGTCTCAACTTTTTTTAATGTTTCGTTGACACATGTTTTATGATTCTTACAAGTGCTCATTTTTCCCCACAATGATGTTGAATTAAATTATGTTATAATATAACATTTGTTTCAACTTATAATCATAGGATAACATGTATGTACAAAAAGACATTGTTTATAATTTTCAGTTACATTATTTATAATAATGCTTTTTCAAGCGAAATTGTCGCGAGCGTTAAACCACTTCATTCTCTAGTGGAGGCAGTTGCTGGAGGCAAAAACTCTGTATCATTACTTATAGATGGAAGTATGTCTCCTCATAATTTTTCTCTTAAACCATCACATGCAAAATTATTAAATAATGCAAAAATTGTATTTTATATCGATAATCAACTTGAGTCAGCGCAAAAAAAAACAATTATAGGATTGCCATCTAAAGTTAGAGTAGTAAAAGTTTCTCAAACTAAAAATCTAAAACTTTTTCCAGTAAGATCTGGAGATAATTGGGAAGAGGATGGTCATGATCACCATCGCCACCATGATCATGGATCAAATGATGTCCACTTCTGGCTAGACCCATATAATGCTATTCAGATTATCAAAGGAATTGTTCGTCAGCTAAGCATTGTTTACCCAGAAAATATTACTTTTTATAAAAAGAATGCAAAGAATATTATAAAAAAAATTAAGGAAACAGATAATTTTATAAAGTCTAAATTAAAGTCTATAAATGAAAAACCATATATTGTTTTCCATGATGCTTATCAGTATTTTGAAAAAGCATATAATTTAAAACCTGTTGGCTCTATACTTTTGGACCCTGAGATACCTGCCTCACCAAAAAGAATCATCAAGATAAGATCAAAAATTAAAGCATTAAATGCAAGCTGCGTTTTTAAAGAGCCTCAGTTTAAAGCAAAAATAGTTAATACAGTAATAGAGGATATGGATGTCAATGTAGGGACTTTAGATCCGTTGGGTGCGGATTTAGACCATGGCCCAGATATGTATAATAATCTTTTAAAATCAATCGCTGATAATTTAGTCACATGTTTAGAAATGTGAATATCAATATATAAAGATAAAATTCATAATACTAATAATAATCATTTGCAATTGAGAATGACTTGCATTATTATTATAGAAATTAATAATATTTGAGGCAAAACAAATGAAAAGAATAATTAGTTTTATGGTTTTTTTAATACTTTCCCAAAATACATTTGCAGGAAGCTATATAACAACAAAGCATGAATTTAAATCAAAAGACTCAGATTATAATAAAACAGTTAATCAAATAAGATTTGGATATGATAAAAAGATTAAAAATTCAACATACTACATAGAAATAGGTGGTGGAGAGACTTTACCAAATGGCAAGAGCCTTGGAAGCGGACAAAGTATAATTTCTTATGAACTAGGATTTAAAAAAAAGGTTAATGATAAATTTTCATTCAAGATTCAATATGAAGGCAAAAATTATACTGATACATATTTAGATCATGAACTGGAGTTAGAAACAAAATATCGATTTTAAATGAAATAAGGTGTAACATTTATTTTGTGAATAATCAAAATGAAAAAATATCAGATATTGAATTGTCATTAATCTCAGTTATTTCTGCATTGGAAAACAAACTTGAAGAACTTGATCATAATATTTCTTTAATATCAAAAAATAACTCCAGTTCACAGCAAAATATTTTAGCAGAAAACACAATTAACGAGAAAATTAAAACTATTGAAAATAGAATATCTTCTTTAGAAAAAATAATTAAAGATAAAACTTCAGAGGCTCAAATTAAAAAATATAATAATACAATGCCATCCAGAAAAATACTTTATTCATCAAAAAAAGGATATGCGGCTGCTGAAAATTTAAGATTAAAAAGAATAGAAAATATTGAAAACACATTAAATGATCTTCTAAAAAAAATTAAAGATAATCCATTAGACTCTAAAAATATTTCTAATAATGTCTCAAGAAATTCAGGACATAATTCTTATAGTTACGAAGTTACCCCAGAAGAATTTCATAAAAACTCAAAAAGAATATTTTTTGGATTTATTTTCTCCATCTCTATAGTATTTTTATTGTTGTTAGTAGTAACTAATCCAAATATTTTTATAGGATTTTGATAGGGTACTTAACTTGAATTTTATTATAAATTTCTTTTTATTTTTTATTGGATTATTTATAAAAATGTTTTCTTATACAATACTAACATTTTTATTTATTTTTTTAGGTTTGATATTTTTTTTATATATTTATTTTGGAGAAGAAATTGTATTTATTATAGAAAAATTTCATGAAACAATACCGCAATCTATACCTATATAATTCATTCCATATCTAAAAAGCTTTTTAACTGCTCTGATCTACTTGGGTGTCTAAGTTTTCTTAGTGCTTTTGCTTCAATTTGTCTAATTCTTTCCCTCGTTACATCAAATTGTTTACCAACTTCTTCAAGTGTGTGATCTGTATTCATGTCTATACCAAAGCGCATTCGTAACACTTTAGCTTCTCTAGGAGTTAAGGAGCCAAGTATGCTTCTTGTTGCTTCACCCAAACTCTCATTCGCGGCAGATTCCATTGGAGTAAGTATATTTCCGTCTTCTATAAAATCACCTAGATGTGAATCCTCATCGTCACCGATTGGTGTTTCCATGGATATTGGTTCTTTAGCAATTTTCAACACTTTTCTAATTTTATCTTCTGGCATTGCCATTTTTATTGATAGTTCTTCTGGAGTTGGTTCTTTGCCATTTTCCTGCGTCATCTGTCTTGTTATTCTATTTAATTTATTAATAGTTTCTATCATGTGAACGGGTATTCTTATTGTTCGCGCTTGGTCTGCAATCGATCTTGTTATTGCTTGTCTTATCCACCATGTTGCATATGTTGAAAATTTATATCCTCTTCTATATTCAAATTTATCAACAGCTTTCATAAGCCCAATATTTCCTTCTTGGATTAGATCTAAAAATTGTAATCCTCTATTGGTGTATTTTTTGGCAATAGAAATAACAAGTCTTAAATTCGCCTCGATCATTTCTTTTTTAGCACGTTTTGACTTTGCCTCGCCAATTGACATTTTTCTATTAATTTCTTTAATTTCAGATACTGAGAGATTTGTCTGCTCTTCAATTTTTACTAACTTTTTTTGATATTTAATAATTTCATCTTTATTCTTTTTAAGTTTAGTAGCGTATGTTGGTTTGCTAATGAGCCTATTAGTAACCCAGCGTAAATTTGTACTGTTTTCTGTAAAGGTTTTTATAAATTCTCTTCTTGGCATTCCAGATGATGTTGCTATTTTTGCAATATGTTTTTCAAAGTCTCTTATTTTTGCGACAATTATTTTTAAATCATCTTTTAGTTCAGAAAGTAAAACTGGAACTAGTCTAAATCTCATAAAATAATCAGCTGTTTTTTCTCTAGCTTTTAAAAGTTTTTTTGGATCTTTTTTCACAGCGGGTTGATTTGTTTTTTTGTAAAGTTTAATAAGATTATCGAAATGTAGTTTTGCTTCTTCTGGATCAATGCCAGTATCTAGTTCCACACCTTCATCGTCTTCATCATCTTCATCTTCATCGTCAGAGCCCTTAGCAGTATGGTCTTCTATCACATCGTTATCAGCTTCTGGATCGATAAATCCATTAAGTAAATCACTCAATTTTAATCTTTCAATTTCTTCGTCTTCTTCTTCTTCAACTTCAGGCTGATCTATTACAAGAGCATAGGAAGTTAAAAGTTTTTCTATGGTATTTGGATAGAAAGCTAGAGCGTGAGTTACTTGGTTAAGCCCTTCTTCAATTCTTTTGGCTATACTGATTTCACCTTCTCTGGTCAATAGATTTACTGTACCCATTTCTCTCATGTACATTCTAACTGGATCTGTAGTTCGACCAAATTCTTGGTCCACAGTAGCTAATGCTTGTGCTGCTTCTTCTGCAGCATCATCGTCTGTTGATTCTTTATCACTTAAGCTGAGTGAGTCTTCGTCAGGTGCTTGTTCTTGGACAACTATACCCATTTCAGTGATCATATTAATGATATCCTCTATTTGGTCGGAATCGACTATACCTTCAGGAAGGTGGTCGTTAACCTCCGCGTAAGTCAGGTATCCCTGCTCTTTTCCTTTAGAAATAAGCTCTTTTATTTTAGTTTGTTGGTCTTGAACTTTTGTCATTTACGTAGATTTGAGTGTACTTTCAATATATTTTTGGGAATGGGATTATACCATATAAATCAGAATATTTTTTAATATTTCTTTGATTTCTCTTCAATTTTTCTAGTTTCTTGTTGAATCTGGGCACGTTTTTTTATGTCAGATAACTCCGTTTTATCTAATTTAGATTTTAGAGCTTTTTTAATAACCAGACAGATACATGCATTAAATTCTTTATCAGGATAATCATATTTTGTAATTGGCACGCTACTTATTTTTTCTAAAATTTTGAAGTTATTATTATCTGGCCTAAAATGCTCTATAATTTTCCCCATATTAATATCTTTGTCGGATTTTATAAGTTTTATGATTGATTTTAATAAAATGACTCCTTTATTATCACTAATGCGATCATCGTTAACAATATCATAGTCAATTTTTATATGAGGGTGGTTCATTAAAATTAGAATGGCTTTTTGTAGAGGTGATGATGATTTATTATTTTTTAAATTTGTAACTACTTTTGTGTTTTTTTGATCTGAAATATATTTTGCACCGGCTTTTTCTTTTAAACTTTCAGATAAAAATCCTTTTAGTATTTTTGCATTTAAATTTTTTAAAAGATTGTTAACTTTCTTTATATATTCTGTCTTCCCTGTAGCAGTTTTCATGTCTGATTCTAAAGAGAATTTATTGTATATAAAATCTTCAAGACTAATTTTTTTACTAATAGTCTTGTCCCACAATGCTTTACCTCCATTTTTTATAATGTTGTCAGGGTCAGTATCTTTTGGGAGAAAAACAAAACTTATTATATCGCCATCTTTAAGTACACTCATTATATTTTGAACGCCTTGCCAGGCAGCTTTTTCACCAGCATTATCACCATCAAAACAACATATTATTTCTCTAGTATATTTAAAGCATTGTATAAGATTATCTTGGGTAACAGCAGTACCTAGAGTAGCCACTACGTTTTTAATACCAGCTTGATGTAGAGCTATAACATCCATGTATCCTTCTACAATTATAAGACTTTTTCGAGAATTTTTTTCTTGTTTAGCTAAATGAAGATTGTATAAGACTTTTTTTTTGCTAAATAATATGGTCTCTGGTGAATTCATATATTTTGCAACAGGTTTATCTTTATTTTCTGATAAGACTCTTCCTCCAAAAGCAATTGTATTGCCACTAGCATCATGTATTGGAAAAATAATTCTATCCCTAAATTTATCATATGAATTATTTTCTTTTTTTACGATTAATCCAGAATTTAATAAATTTAATTCAGAATATTTCTTTCCTAAATTTTTACTTAAAGAATGAAAATCATTTTCAGCATAGCCAATATTAAATTTTTTGGCAGTCTCCCCTGTAATTTTTCTTTCTTTTAAATAATTTATAGCTTTTTTTGAATTTTTAAGCTGACTCTCAAAAATATCTTTTGCATCGTTTAGAGAATTTTGTATGTTTTTTCTTTCCTTATATATTTTGTCAGATTCTCTGTCCCTAGGTATATCCATTCCCAGAGAATTAGCAATCGTTTCTATAGCTTCTGGGTAAGTTTTATTTGAATAATCCATAACAAAACCAATAGCATTACCATGTGCGCCACACCCAAAACAGTAATAAAATTGTTTATTTTCACTAACACTAAAAGATGATGTTTTTTCATTGTGGAATGGGCATCTAGCCCAATAGTCGTTTCCTTTTTTTTCTAATTTTATATAATTACCAATTACATCTACGATGTTTGCCTTTTCTAATAAGCTGTTTATAAAATCTTTTGGAATATTTTTAGCCATTATATTAGGCAGCGACACTATCTTTGTTTAATAAATCCGTAATTTCTAGAGCTTTTGGTTTTACTATTAAAAATTTATCTATATATGTATCAAAATTATCTAGAATGAATTGCCCCCACTCGCTTTGTGTTTTACTAACATAATCGTTAATTGAGTCTTTTAAAAAACTTTTATGATATGGATTCTTCTTCTCATCAATTCTTAAAGTTTCTACAAGTTCTGGATTATATTTATGTTTAAAAGTATCGTCTTCATCTAAAACTATAGCGAAACCACCTGACATTCCAGCGCCAAAATTAACACCTGTTTTTCCTAGAATTATTACAGTTCCATTAGTCATGTACTCGCACCCATGATCTCCAACACCTTCAACAATAGCTGTTGCACCAGAGTTCCTAACTGCAAACCTTTCACCAGCAATTCCAGCAGCATAAAGCTTTCCACCTGTTGCTCCATACATACATGTATTACCAATGATCACAGATTCTTTTGCTTTAAAGTTTGCGTTTTTTGGTGGGTAAACAATTATTTCTCCTGCCGCCATTCCTTTACCGACATAATCATTTGCATCACCTTCTAAAGTTAAATTTAGACCACCTGCATTCCAAACTCCAAAGCTTTGACCAGCCGTACCTTTAAAATGAATATTTATGGGATTTTCAGACATACTATAATTTCCATGGAGATTTGCAATAGAGCCTGAAATACTTGCCCCAACTGATCTGTCAGTATTTTTTATATCATAACTAAAATTTCCGCCTGATTTATTTATAATTGCATCCTTTGTTTCTTTATCTATTTTCCTAGATAATTCAGCTTTATCCCATGGGATATTACTTTCAACTCTACAAGTATGTGATATATTTTCGTCAACATTAGCATCTGAAATAATTGGATCAACTATAAGATTTTTTAATTTTCCATTTTCAAATTTCTTAACTTCAAGAATATTAGTTTTACCTATTATATCTGTTAATTTTTTATATCCTAAACTAGCTAATATATTTCTAGTTTCTTCGGCTATAAATTTAAAATAATTCATTACCATTTCGTCTTTACCGATAAAATGATATTTTCTTAACACATGATTTTGAGTAGCAACACCAGTAGCACAATTATTTAAATGACAAATTCTTAAATATTTACAACCCATTGCTATCATCGGTCCAGTTCCAAAACCAAAGCTTTCTGCTCCAAGTATAGCTGCTTTGACAACGTCAACTCCTGTTTTTAAACCACCATCTGCCTGTAGTCTTACATTTTTTCTTAAATTACTAGCTCTTAACGTTTGATGAGTTTCAGATAAACCCATTTCCCAAGGCCCGCCAGCGTATTTGATACTGGATAAAGGACTAGCCGCTGTGCCACCATCATAACCAGAAATAGTTATGAAATCAGCATATGCTTTTGCTACACCTGCCGCAATAGTACCTACGCCAGCTTCTGCTACTAATTTAACAGATACATATGCTTTAGGATTTACTTGTTTCAAATCAAAAATTAGTTGAGCCAAGTCTTCAATGGAATATATATCATGATGCGGTGGTGGCGATATCAAGGTTACTCCAGGATTTGCATATCTCAGTGTCGCAATTAGTTTGTCAACCTTGTCACCTGGTAACTGCCCACCTTCTCCGGGTTTTGCTCCTTGAGCAATTTTAATCTGTATGACTTCGGCATTAACAAGGTAATGGGGAGTGACTCCAAATCTCCCAGATGCAACTTGTTTGATCTTTGAGTTTTTATCCGTGTTAAATCTATTTTGATCTTCTCCACCCTCTCCAGAATTTGACCTTCCACCCATTTTATTCATGGCTTGCGCAAGAGTTTCATGTGCATCAGGTGATAAAGCTCCAAGTGACATTCCTGCAGAATCAAATCGTAAAAGTATATCTTCTATAGGTTCAACTTGATCAATAGGTATTGATTGTTTATCGCTTTTGAAATCCAACATGTCTCTGATTACCATTTTTTTTCTAGAGTGAACAATGTCACTATACTTTTTATAATCTTCAAATTTTCCACTTTTAACAGCGTCTTGAAGAGTTTTAACAACATCAGGATTGTAAGCATGAAATTCTTCACCATGCACATACTTTAAAAGACCACCTTGCCTTATATTTTTCCTTTCGCTCCATGTATTTTTAGCAAGTTTAATTTGATCACTTTGAACATCATCAAATGTTGTTCCAGACAATCTATTTGTGGTGTCACAGAAACATAAATCTACAACTTCTTGATTTAATCCGACACATTCAAATAATTGAGATCCTCTGTAACTTGAGATAGTAGAAATTCCCATTTTAGATAAAATTTTATACAGACCTTTGTTTATTCCTTGTCTATAATTTCTTGTTGCCTGAAAGAATTCTGAGTCATCACCTGATTTGTTAATTATCATACTATTCAAAGATTGATATGCTAGATAAGGATATATGGCAGTAGCTCCATAGCCAATCAAAGTTGCACAATGATGAGAGTCACGTGCAGTAGCGGTTTCAACAATAATATTAATTTTTGTTCTCAGCCCACTCTTGATTAGCGCATGGTGAACAGCGCCCGTTGCAAGAAGGGCATGTATTGGAAGTTTCCCTTTTTTAATTTTTTTATCACTTAAAATTATAAATACTTTATTTTCTTTTGCGGCTTTTATAGCTTTTTGTGTTAAATCATATATTGCTCTATCAAGTTTTATGTTTTCTTCGAAATTTAAATCTAAAATTTCAAATGTAAATTTTTTATTTTTTAATTCCTGCAATTGTTTGAATTTTCTATAGGATAGAATAGGTGATTCAATGGTTAATCTATGGGCATGTTTTGAACCTTCCTCAAATATATTTAAATCAGGCCCTAAATATGTTTCTAGAGACATTACATTACTTTCACGAATAGGATCTATTGGTGGATTAGTTACTTGAGCAAATTGTTGTCTAAAATAATCATACAATGATCTTATCTCATTTGATAATACAGGAAAGGGTGTGTCGTCACCCATAGAACCTATTGCTTCTTGGCTTAGGTTTGAAAGTGGTTTTAAGATTTGATCTTTCTCTTCATAAGTGACATTAAACATTTTTTCATATTGTTTAATTTTCAAGTCATTAAAAAATTCCATTTCAGGGAATTTATCAGGAATAATTTTTCGCATTGATTCAGCACCTGAATCCATCCACTCTTTATAAGGACATCTTTTTTTAAGGAGATTATCGATATCATTTGAGTATAGAATTTCACCTTCTTCAGTATCCACAGCAATAATTTGTCCAGGACCAAGCTTTCCTTTCTCTAAAACATCTCTTTCATCATAATCATAAACACCAATTTCTGAAGCTACTGTAATGTGCCTATCTTTTGTAATTATGTACCTTGCAGGGCGCAAACCATTTCTATCGGTAACGCAAGCCGCATATCTCCCATCAGTTAAAACTATTCCAGCCGGACCATCCCAAGATTCCATATGTTTAGCATTATATTCGTAGAATGCTCTTAAATCAGAATCACTTTCCGGAATACTTTTCCATGCTGGCGGTATGAGAAGTTTAATAGCTTTAAATAAATTTATTCCCCCAACAACTAGAACTTCCAACATATTATCAAGGCTTTTAGAGTCGGAACCTTCCATTGATACAAGTGGTTTAAGATCTGCTAATTCAGGTATTTTTGATGTTTTAAAAATACTGGATCGCGCCTGAGACCAATTTCTATTTCCTCTAATTGTATTAATTTCTCCATTGTGAGCTAGCATTCTAAATGGTTGGGCTAAACTCCATTGCGGTGTTGTATTCGTAGAAAATCTCTGATGAAAAACACATAGAGAAGTTTCAAGTTTTTTATTAGAAAGATCTAAATAAAACTTAGAAAGATGTTTTGGCATTACCATGCCTTTGTATAGAATTACTTTAGATGACAAACTTGTTATGTAAAAAGTATCATCATTTGATTTTGAAATTAATATTTCTATTTTTCTTCTAATAATAAGTAACTTCGACTCAATATCACTTGGATTTAAATTTTCTTTTGGATTAATAAAAGCTTGTTTAATATGAGGCAACGTTTTTAATGCGTCTTCTCCACATATTTTTTTATTAATTGGCACATCTCGCCACCCTGCTAGAATAAAGTCGTGCTCTTTTATAACTTTTTCTATGATTTTTATAGACGATTCTCTTTTCTTACTGTCAGCGTTTAAAAAGAACATTCCTATAGCAAAATCTTTTGCTAAATTTATCTTTTGCTCATTTGCTATTGATCTGAAAAAAAATTCTGGGATTTTAAATAATATTCCACAGCCATCTCCAGAAGTACCGTCAGCACCTACAGCTCCTCTGTGAGCTAGTCTTTCAAGAGCAGTAATAGCAGTATCTATAAGCCAATGACTTGGTTTATTATCAATATTCGTTATTAAACCAAATCCACAGCTGTCTTTTTCAAAGCTTTTGTCATATAACCCAGTAATCTCTTTTTTCTTTGCCATGTCTTAATAAGTCCAATAAATATGAGCCTACCAGAGTTTGATGATGTCTCACCAAACTCTAGGTTTAAAGTTTGGTGCGTTCCTTCAGCGTTTTGCCTACTTCCGTCCTTAAAGGATGAACGTCTACATACATTATAAGTCTAGGGGCTAATTCATTCAATAAATATTAGATATTAATGCATTGAATAAAATCTATATGATGTCAGATGTTTTAAATAAATTTTTATGTTCTTTTTGAGCAAATCTATCTGTCATTCCAGCAATATAGTCACATATAACTCTTTCTTTCAAACCAGAATTAATTTTATCTAAGTTATATTTATAATAATCACTTGGAAGTAATTTAATATCATTGTTATAAGCTGAAAATAAGTCTTTTATTATGATATTTGCTTTCTCGGTCATATCGATTACATCAGGGTGCTTGTAAAGATTTAAATGTAAAAATCTTTTTAATTCTATATTTAATTTTTTGGTTTGATCAGAAAACCCTACTATTAAATCATCATGATTTTTTACATCCTCGTAATTTAAAATAGAATTATTTTCTATATTTTTTTGTGTATTAGTAATTAAATCATTTACTAAAAAATTTATAATTAGTCTTACAGTTTCATTTATTATCTTAGAGCCAGAAATTTTTGGGTATTTTTTTAAAACCATTTTTAATTGATTATAAAAAATTGGCAACTCTTCAAGTTGTTCAATAAATATTTTTTTTGCGCGTATTCCATCTTGAATATCATGATTATTATATGCTATTTCATCGCACACATTTGTAAGTTGAGCTTCAATAGAGGGTTGCTTTTTATCAATAAATCTCTGGCCAACATCACCTAATTTTTTTGCTCTATTTAATGTACATTTTTTTAATAAACCTTCTCTTGTTTCAAAGCATAAGTTAAGACCAGGAAAGTTTGCGTATTTATTTTCTAGTTTGTCAATAATTCTTAAAGATTGAATGTTATGTTCAAAACCACCAAAATCTTTCATACAGAGATTAAGAATATCTTGTCCTGCATGACCAAATGGTGTATGTCCAAGATCATGAGCAAGTGATATTGCTTCAGCTAAGTCTTCATTAATCTTTAGAGCCCTTGAGGCAGCCCTTGAAATTTGTGCAACTTCTATTGTATGAGTTAGTCGTGTTCTATACATATCACCCACATGGTTAACAAATACTTGTGTTTTGTATTCTAATCTTCTGAAAGCAGTTGAATGTATTATGCGTTCTCTATCTCTTTGAAATTCACTTCTTAAGATGGCCTTTTCTTCTTTATATTTTCTACCTTTAGAATTTAATGATTTTAAAGCATAAGGAGCTAAGTTATTTTCATTGTCATTACACATGATCTTTTAGAGCTTTTATTACAATTTTTTTACTTACTTTATTTGAAATATAAGCTTTACCTATACCACTTGGGATAATGTATGTCATTTTATTATTCTTTACTTTTTTATCGAGTTGCATTGTATTAAAAAGTTTTTCAATACTTATGTTTTTGGGAAGTTTTGTTGGTAATTTAAATATTTCTAAGATTTTTTTTATTTTATTATAATCAGAAATACTCATTGTATTCTTTTTAATAGAAATAGAAGATGCAATTAAAAAACCACAAGCGACTGCTTCACCATGAAGCCATTTCCCGTAACCTAAATTATTTTCTATAGCATGTCCAAATGTGTGGCCTAAATTTAATAGAGCTCTAAGCCCTTTTTCTTTTTCATCTTGGGATACAATTTCTGCTTTAATTTCACATGATTTCTTAATAATTTTTATCAAACTTTCTGTATCATGTAATTTGATCTTGTCAGATTCTTTCATTATCCACTCAAAAAATTTTTTATCTTTTATAATTCCATATTTTATAACTTCAGCTATACCAGCATTAAATTGTCTTTTTGGTAATGTTTTTAAAATTTCTGTATCAATAATTACGGCCTTTGGTTGATGAAAAGCGCCAATCATATTTTTTCCAAGCGCATGGTTAATTCCAGTTTTACCACCAACAGATGAATCAACCATTGATAGCAGAGTTGTTGGTATTTGTATAAAATCAATGCCTCTTTGGTAGGTAGCAGCTGCATATCCAGTAATATCGCCTATTACTCCTCCTCCAAATGCAACTAAACAATTGTCTCTTGAGAACTTATTTTTTAATAAAAAGTTATATATTTTTGCAACACTATCTTGGTTTTTATATTTTTCTCCATCACTTAGTAAAATTTTATTTTTTTTGAGTAAAGAAAATTTTATTTTTGATAAGTGCAGAGATTTAATTTTATTATTAGTAACTAATGCAAACTTTTTTTCTTTGATTTTCTCAAAAACTTTTTTATTGGAAAGAATATTTTTTCCAATATATATTGGATAAGATATTTCTTTAAGCTTAACTATTATTTTTTTCATATTCTTCAAAATTTTTAATAATAATTCTCGATATTTTCACTGTATCATAATTATCAGTGCTAATTGTTACATTTGAGCTTTTTTCATAATAATCTTTTCTTTCTTTTAATAACGTTGTAATTTTATTTTCAGCGTCAACATTATTTATTAATGGTCTATTTTTGTCATGCTCTGTTCTATAAACCAACTCTTTTATATTTGCTGTTAAATGTACAACAAATCCTAAATTTTTAATGATTCTGCGATTATCTGCAGAAATAATAATACCACCGCCAGTTCCTATAACGGTGTTATTAACATTTGAAATTTCTTTTAAAATTTTTGTTTCTCTTGCTCTGAAGCCTTGTTCACCTTCGTGTTCAAATATTGTTGGAATATCTACACCTGTTTTTTTTTCAATTATGCTGTCAGTGTCAACAAAATCAAATTTCATCATTTTAGACAATTTTTTCCCGATAGAAGTCTTTCCAGAACCCATAGGACCAATGAGAATTATATTGTTTCTTTGTTTAGGCAAGATAAATTTTTTTTTTATAGTATTATATATGATATTAACAAGAAATTTTATTGCTACCAACTAGTATGAGTATATTTTTCAAAAAAGCACTGAAACCAATTTACTACCTTATTGGTATAGTGACCATTTCTTTATTGGCATTATATATAGCTTTGTCAAGCACTCTTCCATCAGTAGAAGAGATTCAGGATATGAGAATGCAAATCCCGATGAGAGTATATACGCAAGATAAAAAATTAATTGCTGTTTTCGGTGAAAAGAAAAGAATACCTGTAACATTTTCAGAAATACCAAACGGGTTGAAAAATGCTTTTATAGCTGCAGAGGATAATAGGTTCTATAAGCACAACGGCGTTGATTATTTTGGATTATTAAGAGCTTTTAAAAGTTTTATTACAACTGGGAAAGTAACTCAAGGTGGAAGTACTATCACGATGCAAGTTGCAAGAAATTTTTATTTAACTAGAGAAAAAAAAATAATTAGAAAATTAAGAGAAATATTGCTTGCTTATAAGATGGAAAATAATTTAAGTAAAGAAAGAATTTTTGAGCTTTATATGAATAAAATATATTTAGGGCATAGGTCTTATGGTGTTGCAGCTGCGGCACAAGTATATTATGGAAAAAGACTTTCAGAATTAAATCTTGCTCAAATGGCCATGATTGCTGGACTTCCTAAAGCTCCTTCAAGATACAATCCCATTACTAATGAAAAAAGAGCGTTGCAGAGAAGGGATTATGTATTAAAGAGAATGTTTGATAATAATTTTATTTCTGAGGATGATTATGTAACAGCATATCTGATGCCAGCTTCAGCTAGATTAAATACTGCAAGTATAGAATTGAAAGCGCCTTATGTATCTGAGATGGCTAGAGCACAAATGGAAGAAAGATTCGGCAAGGAAGCGTACACGGAAGGCTATGATGTTTTTACAACAATTAACAGCAAGCTTCAAGAAGCAGCACAAAAAGCACTTAAAAAAAATATAGAAAGGTACGATGTTCGTCATGGATATAGAGGGCCAGAAGCCAAGATAAATTATAATGAATTATTGAATTCTGATTTTGAATATGATTTAGAAGTTTCTAAGAAAAATATTAAAAAATATTTAAGAAATTTTTATGAAATAAATAACAATGTTCCAGCTGTAGTTTTAAATGTAGATTCTAAAAAAATTAAAATTTTTTCAAAGCATGAAGAATTAATAGAAATTAATATCAAAGAAGTAATTTTAAAAAATCAATATTACGATGTTAATTACAAAAAAAGGATTAATAAATTTGAAGAAATCCTATCAATAGGAGATGTGATAAGAATTAAATTAATTAATAATAAATGGCATCTGTCTCAAATACCAAATGTTAATGGAGCTTTAGTTTCACTTGATTCAAATAGTGGTGCTATCTCAGTATTATCTGGTGGTTATGATTTTAGAATAAGCAAGTTTAATAGGGTTACACAAGCAAAAAGGCAACCTGGTTCAAGTTTCAAGCCCTTTATATATTCTGCTGCTTTAAATAAAGGTTATTCCCCTGCTTCAATTATTAATGATGCGCCAAAAGTTTTTAAAGAGAACACAGTAAGTGGTGCATGGAGGCCAAAAAACTATGGTGGAAAATTTTATGGCCCAACGAGATTGAGGTATGGTTTAGCAAAATCTAGAAATATGATTTCCATAAGGTTATTAGATAATATTGGAATTAATTATGCTTTAAATTATTTTAAAAATTTTTCTATAGCTACTGACAAACTTCCAAAAGATCTTACTTTAGCGTTAGGCAGCGGTGAAATAACACCAATAGAATTAGCAGAAGCATATTCTTATTTTTCTAATGGTGGTTATGCAATAAAACCTTACTTGATTGAGCAGGTAAGAACTAGGGATGATAAAATTATATATGTTGAGAATCCAATAAGAGTTTGTAGTAATCCTTGTGATTATATGAGTTTAGACACTCTTCAATTTCCCTCTGCAAAATCAGTAGAGGAAATTACTAAATTAAGAAATAAAGCAGGCTTGCCAAGGTTTGCTATGCAGACTTTAGAGCCTAGGAACGTATACCAAATGGTAAGCATGATGAAAGATGTAGTAAAATATGGAACTGCAAAAAAAGCTAGAGTACTAAAAAGGAATGATATTGCAGGAAAAACAGGAACTACAAATGACCAAAAAGATGCATGGTTTAGTGGGTTTAATAGAAATATAGTTACTGTAAGTTTTCTTGGTTTCGATGATCATTCCTCTCTAGGAAAAAAAGAATTTGGAAGTACTGCAGCATTACCTATTTGGATTGATTATATGAAAGTAGCTTTGAAAGGTGTACCAGAATCTAATTTAGATGAACCAGAAGGTTTAGTTAGTGCGAAAATTGATAGTAAAAATGGTCTACTTGCTTCACCAGATTCAAAAAATTCAATAGTAGAAGTTTTTCGAGAAGAAAATGTGCCAAAGACTTTTAGTACTGAAAATAAGATTAATAACGAAAAACAAGATGAAGTAGAAATAGAGAAACTATTTTAATTTTTGTGGAATTTTTTACTATATTCTTTAACGTGGTCAATTAAAATTTTTAAATTATCAGGATTTACGTATTGATCAATACCATGCCCTAAATTAAAAATATGTCTATGACCAAATCCATAATCATCTAGTATTTTTGATGCAGCTTGTTTTATAGATTCATCAGATCCGTGCAAAGCACATGGATCCAAATTACCTTGTAAGCTTATTTTTTCTCCAACTATTTTCCTTGCAGCGGATATATTTATTGTCCAATCTAATCCTATAGCGTTACAACCAGATTTAGATATTTGATTTAGCCAAATTCCACCACCTTTGGTAAATAATATTATTGGTTTATTTTTTGTAATTTTATCATTTCTTAAATTATTTATTATTTGTTTCATTGGGTTTAGAGAAAAATTTATATAATTGTCTGTGTTAAGTAATCCCCCCCAAGAATCAAAAATCATCAAGACATCTGCACCAGCTTTTGCTTGCATTATTAGATATTTAGAAATTGATTCGACAAGTTTTTTTGTCAACATATTAAGCATATCAGGATTATTAAATACAATTGATCTTACTTTTCTAAATTCTTTAGTAGCAGATCCTTCAACCATATATGTTGACAAGGTCCAGGGACTTCCTGAAAAACCAATTAAAGGAACTTCATTATTTAATTTTTCTTTGGTATGAATTATAGCTTCTGCAACATACTCTAATGCATCAATATTTTTATCATTGAGAACAGATACCTCATCATTATTGTTTAATGGATTATCAAAATAAGGCCCACGATTATCTTCAAATTTTAATTCGAGGCCCATCGCGTCTGGAATTGTTAAAATATCTGAGAAAATAATAGCAGCATCCAGATCAAATCTTCTAATTGGTTGTATTGTTACTTCTGAAGCAAGTTCTGGCGATTTACATAAATCTAAGAAGCTGCCTGCTTCTACCCTAGTTTTTTTATATTCAGGTAAATACCTTCCTGCTTGTCGCATTATCCATACAGGCGTTTTGTCAACTGGAATGCCATTTAAAACATCTAAAATTCTTGTATTTTTAATTGAACTCATATTTATATCTCTAGAAAATCTAGGATGTTTTCAGCGGCTTCTCTTCCTTCAAAAACCGCAGTAACCACTAAATCAGATCCGCGTGTCATATCACCACCAGCGAATATTTTATCATTAGTAGTTTGATATAAATACTCATTATCAATCTTTAAAAGACCGTTATCTTTTGTGTCAATATTATAATTTTTAAACCATTCAGCTGGACTTGGTTGGAATCCAAATGCAATTATAACTTTGTCAGCAGGGATAATTTTTTCAGAATTTTTTAGTATTATAGGATTCTTTCTACCCATTGCATCTGGAGGCCCTAATTTTGTTTTAACTACTTTAATACCTTCTACTTTTTTATCGCCAATAATTTCTACAGGCTGATAATTAAACATAAACTCAACACCTTCTTCTTTAGCGTTTTTGACTTCTTTTTTAGAGCCAGGCATATTTTCTTCATCTCTTCTATAAACGCATTGAACGCTTTTTGCACCTTGCCTTATAGAAGTTCTGTTGCAATCCATTGCGGTATCGCCACCACCTAAAACAACAACTTTTTGATCATGCATTGAGACAACATTCGTATCTATTTTTAATTCATTATTAATATTAGAAATTAGAAATGGTAATGCTTCATGAACTCCTTCTAGGTCTTCACCCTTAAAATTTCCCTTCATTGGTTTATAAGTTCCCATGCCTAAGAAAACAGCATCGTGTGAATCATATATATCTTTAAAATCTATATCTTTACCAACTTCCGTATTTAAAATAAATTCAACCCCCATTTCTTCTAGGATTTCTTTTCTTTTTTCAACAATATCTTTATCAAGTTTAAATGGTGGAATCCCAAAAGTTAATAAGCCGCCGATTCTAGAATACTTGTCATATATTTTAGCTTTTACCCCATTTCTTGTGAGTATATCTGCACAAGCAAGTCCTGCAGGCCCCGCGCCAATAATAGCTACAGTTTTATCTGTTTTGATTACCTTAGACATATCTGGTTTCCAACCAAGACGAAAAGCTTCATCAGTAATGTATTTTTCAATTGAACCAATAGTGACTGCACCAAAGCCATCTTCTAAGGTACAAGCTCCTTCGCATAGCCTATCTTGTGGGCATATGCGACCACAAATCTCGGGCAGTGAATTTGTTTTGTGTGACATTTCTGCTGCTTCTATTATTTTGCCGTCACGAATCAAATCTAACCATGTTGGGATATAATTATGAACTGGGCATTTCCATTCGCAATATGGGTTGCCACAGTTTAAACATCTTCCAGCTTGTTCAGCTGCTTTATCAGCAGGGAAATTAGAATATATTTCGTTGTAATTATAAATTCTAATTTCTGCTTTTTCTACAGAAGGCTCTTCCCTTTTTACATCTAAAAATTGCATTGCGTTTTTCATGCTTAAATACCAAGTTTTATAATTTTAACTAGACTTTGATGATATCTCACCAAACTCTAGACTAAAGTCTGGTGCGTTCCTTCAGCTTTGAGCTTACTTCCGTCCTAAATTTAGGATGAACGTAAATAAATAATACATTCATTATAGAACTATCAGGTTTAGCATTCAATAGAATGCATGATGGCAAAGACTTGAATATAACTTATATGATTATTGTGAAAGTTTTTCTTTAACAAACTTACTAGCAAAGCCCATATCTGCACGATTATTAGAACGTTTTTTTAATTCTCCCATAACTTCGCCAATTTGACTCATTTGTTGAATAGATTTTTCTTTAATAATATCTTCTATCATTTTTTGAACTTCTTCATGTGACATATCTTCAGGGAGATACTCTTTGAAGACAGATAGTTCATATTCTTCTTGTTCAGCGAGGTCGGTTCTGTTTGCTTCTTTATAGTGAGTTAAGGATTCTTTACTTTTTTTAGATAATTTTTTTAAAATTTCAAAAATAATTTCATCAGTTAAAGTTTTTCGAGTCTCAACTTCCTTATCAAGAATCGCAGCAAGTATTAGCTTCACTGCTGCCAGTCTTTTTTTATCACCGCTTTTCATTGAAGATTTCATATCTTCAGTGATTTTATTTTTTAGAGGAGAATTTGTTTCTTGAGAGGCAGACATTAATAAAGCTTAATTCTTCTTCCAGTTGCTGTTCTGTTAGTTCTTTTGTGAACTCTTTTAACTGCTGCTGCTGCTTTTCTTTTTCTAACTGAGGTTGGTTTTTCGTAAAACTCTTTTTTTCTTATTTCTGTTAAAACTCCAGCCTTTTCACATGCACGTCTAAATCTTCTGATTGCAATATCAAATGGCTCGTTTTCTTTTACTTTAATACTTGGCATAATTTACCTTTAATTATTTAGTGGTGTGATTATACAGTTGTATGAATAAAAATCAAAAAAAAAGTGAGTATGTAACATGCTGGTTTTAGGGATAGAAACCTCTTGTGACGAGACTGGTCTAGCTCTTTATGATTCGGAACAAGGTTTATTAGGTGACGAGCTTTTTAGTCAAATTGATATTCATCAGGATTATGGTGGAGTAGTGCCAGAATTAGCCTCAAGAGATCATGCCGATAGAGTACTACCTTTGTTGCAAAACTTATTAAAAAACACTAACAAATCATTAGAAGACATCGACCTAATCGCTTATACTGCGGGCCCTGGTCTTAAAGGATGTTTATTAGTTGGCTCAACTTTTGCAAGATCTTTGGCCTTCATAATCGACAAACCAATTATTTCTGTTAATCATGTTGAAGCTCATTTGTTAGCACCGTTTATGGAATATTCAGAATTAACTTTTCCATTTTTTGGTTTATTAATTTCTGGCGGACATACAATGATAGTTGATGCAAAAAGTATTGGGGAATATGAGATTATGGGGGAGACACTTGATGATGCCATAGGTGAAGCGTTTGATAAAAGTGCAAAACTAATGGGCTTGGAATATCCGGGAGGCCCATTAATTGAAAAATTAGCTAAGGATGGCGAAGAAGGAAGCTATAAATTTCCAAGGCCAATTTTAAATAAACCCAATTGCGATTTTAGTTTTAGTGGGCTAAAAACACATATCATGCTTACTTGGAGAGATTCAAAAAAAACTGAGCAAGATCAAAAAAATATCTCGAGAGAATTGCAAAATTCAGTCACCGATTGTTTAGTTGGCAAATTAAAGCGTGCTCATAACGAAAAAGGATATTCTGCTTTTGTGATTTCGGGTGGCGTTAGTGCCAATCAATTTATAAGAGAAAAAATTACTAGATTTGCAGAGTCAATTAATACAAAAGCTTATTACCCAACTAAAAAATTCTGTACAGATAATGGCGCAATGATCGCTTATGCAGGTTATAAAAAATATGAGGCTGGGCAAATATATGATTTACAAGGTGAGGTAAAACCAAGGTGGCCATTAGATCAATTAAATGAATCTTACAATGGTTAATCAAGACTTTACCAAGCGTATTGCGATCAATTCAGCAAAAGAAATATGGCATAAATCACCATCGGATGGTGTTGAGCGTTTGTATCTTGAAAGAGATGATGGCGGGGAGTCTGCTGTAGCAACTTCAATAGTTCGTTTTGCTCCGGGCAGTAAATTTGATGAACATGTGCACGATGGCGGTGAAGAGTTTATTGTTTTAGAAGGAACTTTTTCAGATGAGTTTGGGTCATACCCAAAAGGCACTTATGTAAGAAACCCGATGGGCTCCTCTCATAATCCCTACAGTGATTCTGGTTGCATCTTATTTGTAAAGCTCAGGCAATTCCAAGCTGATGATCAGGAGCAAGTTAAAATTAATACTAATAATGAGACTTGGCTTCCAGGTCTTGTTGATGGTTTATCAGTCATGCCTTTACATCATTTTAAAACTGAACATGCTGCGCTAGTTAAATGGGCGCCTAATACAATTTTTAATCCACATCAACATTGGGGTGGTGAAGAGATTTTAGTTTTAGAAGGTGTATTTCATGATGAGTTTGGTGTTTACCCAAAAGGTTCATGGTTGAGAAGTCCTCATTTAAGTCAACATACGCCTTTTACAAAAGAAGAAGGTGCACTGATTTTTGTGAAAACAGGGCATTTAAATTAATTGACATAATCCATTATTTACAGTACTTTTAGATTATGTACGAAATCAAAAATAAATCTGTAAAACGTGGTGGTAAGAGATTAGGTGCTGGGCGCAAGAGCCTTTATGGTGTGCCTACTAAAGCAATTCGTGTTCCAGAGAATATGGTTGCAGAAGTCAGAGATTTCATAGAATCACAAAATGCAGCCGAGTATGAACTACCATTATTTGCTTCCAAAGTTGCCGCTGGATTCCCATCCCCTGCTGACGATTTTATGGATACCAAGCTTGATTTAAATACCCACTTAATTAGAACACCAAGCGCCACTTTTTTTGTTCGAGTTTCTGGCGAATCAATGATTAATGCAGGAATTCATGACGGTGATTTATTGATTGTTGATCGAAGTCTTGAACCTCAAGTTGGAAAGATTGTGATCGCTGCAATTCAACATGAGCTCACTGTCAAACGTTATGTAAAGCAAGATGGAAAAGTATATTTAGCTCCAGAAAATGATGCCTTTGAACCAATTTTAGTAAGTGAAGAAGACGAAGTTCATATTTGGGGAGTTGTCACCAATGTTGTACATGCGGTTTAACTCATGTCTTCGCTTAAGCCAGATCCTATTTATGCATTAGTTGATTGTAATAATTTTTATTGTTCATGTGAGCGAGTTTTCAACCCAGCATTACAAAATAAACCAATGGCTGTTTTATCGAATAATGATGGCTGCATTGTTGCGCGTTCAAATGAAATAAAAGCTCTTGGCATCCCTATGGGTGCACCAATGTTTCAATATAAAAAATTATTAGAAAAAAAGAAGGCTATTATTCTTTCCTCAAATTATCAGTTGTATGGTGATATGTCGCAGCGAGTAATGGCAACTTTAAGAGAATTCACACCGTCCATGGAGGTATATTCAATAGATGAAGCATTTTTACGTTTGGAAGAA
>JAYNQN010000008.1:0-640 GCA_038114285.1 Gammaproteobacteria bacterium
AAAGTGCGATTAAAATAATTAATAAAAATATAGAAGAAAATAACTATGTATATAACTTTGACAAAAATTATATGGACAAAGAATTAAAAAAATTTTTAGAATGAAATTTTATTTCTATGAGTAAAAATATATTTTGGATAGCACCGCTAGTTGTTTTAGGAGTCGGACTTCTTCCAATGCCCTATGGATATTATTTTCTTTCTAGATTAGTAGTATGTGGATGTGCAATATACTATGTCGTGCAATTTAGTGGACAAAGTGACACAACTTTAGTCTGGGTATTTGGTTTTTTTGCTATTTTATACAATCCAATTATACCTATTCATCTTGGAGCAAAAGGATTATGGATTGTGGTGAATATAATTACAGCTGGATTCTTTTTCGCAAATAAGGATAAAATATGAAAAGTAAACTACTTGCAAAAAAATGGAAATCCACTTTGATAAATAACCTATTAAAAAAAGCAGGTTCAATTGATACTCGTCCTGAGGATATATTTGAAGAATTTGGTCTTTCAGGTTCCAGCTATAAACTTTCTTCAAAACAAGCTCAAGCTATTCTAGATTTGAGGCTTCAAAGACTTACTGGTTTAGAGCAAGATAATTTAATTAAGGAGTATGAGGAGGTTCTTCAAGACATA
>JAYNQN010000008.1:650-47218 GCA_038114285.1 Gammaproteobacteria bacterium
GATCCGTATGTTTATGGATATATATGCATTTTTTGATTTCGCACATCAAGTTGCCGGCATTGATTAGCAGAATGGGTTGGCTTCAAATTGTGATATTTGATAGAATATACGGACTTAGTGGTTCTAAAATTTTTGCAGGGATAAATTCTTTAATGAGTGACACCCAATTTCAAAAGGGCATGTTAGCAGGATCTGAAGATTATAGAAATTATGCTTTAGATCATCAAAATAAAAAACCTGAACCAAGAAATCCTATGAGTCTTTCATCATATCTAATTAGTAAGCAAAAGGATGGTGCTTCTGAACAGACCTGAAACTTTTCTCTCTAATATTTTCTAAATCCAACAATTTTTTTTAAATATTACCCATTAAGGGTAAACCCAGATTGTCCAAGCATCAATTGGGTAAATCTTTTTTCTACATTTTATTTTCTAATATAAGGGTCATGTAATGACAGCCGTTAGTTGACGGTGGTGGAGGGTTTTTTCCTCGGGTTAAAGTTGGTTTTTCCCCTCCACCTTTTCATTAATTTTTTTTTAGGAGGTGTAAATTGTTAAACAAAATAACATTGATAGGAAGATTGGGTAGAGATGTAGAAGCCAAAGAGTCGGTAAATGGAACGAAATATTGGAAGTTTAGTATTGCTACCAATGAATGGATTTCATCTAAAGGCGAAGAAGAAACAACCTGGCATAAAATTACTTGTTTTAATGATTATGTAGGTAGTCAACTAGATGCCAAAGGAAAGAAAGGGACATTATTATATATAGAAGGCAAGCAAGTTTACAACACATACACAAATAGCGATGGACAGGAAGTTACTTTTGGAAATGTTGTAATGGATAGATTTGGTTCAGTTTGCAAGATCATGGAAAGAAAAGAAGCTGAACAATATTTAAATGCAGGAGGTTTTTAATGATTAACAATAATAAATTTAAAATTTTATTTGTATTAGCTGCATTATTTTTCACAAATACTTATGCACAAACCATCGAGGTTTCTCAAGATATCAAAGACGCTTGCAAGTCTTTTGAAAAGGGAACTGCATTTTGGTCTGATACAGAAAATGTTTGTTCACAAACATTTAAAACTAAAGACGCAGAAATCATTCATTACGTTGGAGGGTGGTCAATAGAAGGCGCTGCAGGATATGGACAATTGTATGTTTATAATTCAAAAGACGGTAGCTTGATTGCATCATACAAAGGGCAATTTCAAGATTCTTCGTTTCATGGTTTTGGCCACTTTGAAGAAACATACTTTAATACTGACGGAGATAATGTAACGCGAACCTCTATTGGGAACTGGGATAAAAACGCAGCTCACGGTTTTATCTATCAGAAGATCGTAAACAATGACAATCATGAAGTTTCAATTTTTTATGGCGACATGATAAACGGACAAAAAGATGGAAATTCATTAGTATTTAAAGATAAATATATAGTGGATAATGTTATTTGGAAAGAAAATAAATATTTGAGTCACAAACCATCACAATTATTTTCCGATGAAATTGCTAACGCTTGGATTCAGTATAAATATTTTGATAGTGCAGCAATTTTGCAGAAAGATAACGATATGAAAATAATTCAAATCTCAAAGAATAAATAATTTTAAAATCTATTATTAAATTTTATGTATAATTAATCCTATGTATAAAAAATTATTTTACACCCTATTATTCATAGTAATCACTTTCATAATGCTAGTGATTGCGATCGTGTTTTATGGAGATGAGATTGATAATTTTCTTGATGAAGATAGTTCAAATTCATCAAATTCATCAAATGTATCAAATTCATCAAATGTATCAAATTCATCACAATCTTTTGATTTCAGGAATCTAGTTGGGGCTTTTGAACTAGATTATTTAAAAAATGGCAAAGCAAAAGTTTGTGCTAATGTAAATAGTCAAGCGAATGAGTTTTTGGATTTTGTTCATATTTCACCATATGTTAACAAAACCCAGATATCCTTTAGAAATCAAAAGCTGTGTATATCAGAATTAGAAAATAATAAAAATTATGATCTATCTATTTTAGAAGGTGCGCCTTTTGTTTTTGAAAATGTTATTGTAAGAAATGAGAACATCTTAGAATACAAGTTTACAACTTTTAATCTAAAACCATCAATTGAGTTTTCAGGCTCTAGTTTTATTTTAGCAAAAGACTCAATTAAAGGGGTGCCAATATTTACTACAAACATTGAGCATCTCGACCTTAGTTTGTTGCGCGTATCTGAACGCTCATTAAGTAATTTAATGACTAGATGGAGAAATCCTTTGCAGCAAATTAGTCAAGATTATTATCTAGATGAGCTTTTAGCAAATACAGCGTCACCTGTGTGGACAGGAAATTTTGAAGTAAATGCATCAAAAAATATTCGAGTTGAAAAGATTTTGCCAATCAACAAGATTTTAGAAAGTTTACCCGAAGGATTGTTTTTGTTAGTAGCACGAGATAAGAATGAAAATAATAATAGTAATTCTAAAGTAGCAACTCAATGGATCTTAAACACTAACCTTGGTATTTCAGCAGCCAAATTTGACAAAGGGATGACGGTAAATGTTAGAGCATTAGACACTGCTGAACCTATTGGTGATGCATCGATAGATTTAATTACCCGATCAAATAATATTGTTTTCAGTGGCAAGACAAATAGTGATGGAATACTTGCAATACCAGAGCCGGCAGTTAAAGGAAAGCAAGCAAATAAGCCTTCACATATTGTTGTGCGTTGGAAAAAAGATTTTGCATTTTTAGTAGTTGATCGAGCAGCACTTGATTTATCTTCCTTGAACATTGGCGGGCGTAAAGTTAGTAATTCAGGTGATGCATATTTATTTACTGACCGTGGTATTTATCGTCCAAGAGAAACTGTATATTTAACTGGTTTAGTAAGGAATAAAAATGCCAACGCTGATGGTATTGGAAAAGTTGAATTATTGACCTATCGTCCTAATGGTAGTTTGTATAAAAAATTTATTCCAAAATTGAGTCATGAGTCGTCATTCACTCAAAAATTTAATTTACCAACTGATGCACCTCGAGGAAGTTGGCGTGTAGATGTAAGCACAATAATGACCCGAGAAATTATTGGTTCAGTTGAAATTGATGTGCAAGATTTTATTCCTGAACGTTTAAAGGTAGAAATAGAAAAAAATAAAGGATTAGCTAAAGTTGGAGATAATGTTCAAACCAATGTTATCGCAAACTTTTTATATGGTGCACCTGCTAGTGACCTTGGTGTTGAAGTGCAGGCAGCAATAACAACACTCAACAAATCTGATTTGCAAAAAAAAGGCGCAGAATCATATAGCTTTGGTGATGTTATGCAGCCATTTAAAAAAACTTATGTGGCGGCAAGTGCAAGTAAAACTGATGGTAATGGCAACTCTGTTATAACAACATATACTGGAGGTTTTTCATTCCCATCCCTTAATTTTAGTAAAGCAATTTCACCTATTGAAATTTCTCTTGAAGTTGGAGTTCAGGAACCTGGCGGGAGAACAACAAAAGCCAATAGTAAACAACAAATTGATATTCAATCTCCTTTCATAGGTATTCATAGTTTGTCTGGCGATCAGATTGATAGCGACGAAACTGCAATATTTAAAATAAAAAAATGGGATTCAAATTTTACAGAAACATCTATTGAAAATTTAGAATGGCAAGTCCATAAAAATAACTGGAAATGGAATTACGATTATTCTGCTAATCGTTGGGTATATGCAAGTGAGTTAACTAAAAATAGTATAGCTAAAGGTACTGTAAAAAAATTTAGAGAAAATCACTTTACAGGAAAAATTGAATTACCAATTATAGATTGGGGAAGTTATGTTTTAACTGTGTATGACCCTATATCCAAGATATATAATCGACAAATAATTAATTCTGGCTATAGCAGTAATGCAAATAAGCTAGAACCGGATTTTTTAGAAGTCCAAACTCAAAGTAAAAATTTTACTGCTGGCGAAGAGATAAATATTGGTGTTAAATCTCCATTTGCAGGCTTAGCCAGACTAAGTGTATGGACTGATCGTGAAGTTTTTACTAAAAATATTATAATTTCAGAGGGTAAAAATAAGTATAAACTAAAAACAGATCCATCATGGTTTCCAGGTGCATACATTGTCATAAATGCATTCCGACCTACTAAAGATGCTAAAACTAATATTTTGAGTGCTCTTAACTATATGCCTGTCCGCGCGATAGGTTTAATTTATTTAGATCTTGTTCCTGATAATCGACGTCTTATTGTCGATTTGCCAGATAAAAAGATATTTACTCCTAGAGAAAAGGAAATTTTACAATTTGAAGTTCCAAAGTTAGCAGGAAAAAAAGGTTATGCGGTAGTTCAAGCGGTAGACGAGGGTATACTTCAGCTTACAAATTTTGGTACGCCAGATCCAGATTCTTATTTTTTTGCCAAACGAAAACTTTCACCCGATTTTTATGATGATTATGGAAAATTAATTAGAGGTGATGGTGCTATCGGTGATATTAAGACGGGAAGTGGAAGTAATGTAAGTGCTGGCGGAAAATCTTTGCCGGTTGTTCCTACAAAATCAATAGTAATATACTCAGGAATAATTGACATAGATTCCAATGGAAAAGCAAGTATCCCATTAGATCTCCCAGATTTTAATGGCACTCTTCGTACTATGGTAACGGTTTGGACAAATAATTCTTATGGTTCTGCATCGACTCAGTGGATCGTAAGAGATCCAGTCGTATCAGAATTAGTGCTTCCACGTTATGTTGCGCCTGGTGATTTGACATCTGGTACTTTAATTTTGGGAAATATGACAGATAAACCGGTAGAGACAAAATTAAGATTATTATCTCAGGGTGGCATAAAGTTACTAAATAAAATTTCAAGTAAAATATCTCTTGATGCTGGAGAACGCAAACAGCTCAGTATAGCTTTTAGATCAGAAGAAACTGGCTTAGGCGAAATTGAAATAAGTGTGGAAGCAAATAATGGCTTCTCACATAAACGTAAGTGGGAAATATTTTCAAGGTATGCTGGTCAAGGAATAGGCTTAGGCGGAAAGCTAACAACCATCATTCCAAATACGAAAAAGCGTGTTTTCGTAAATTCAGAACCTTTGCAGCCAACTGGTGCTATATGGACACTAGAAGTTAGTGACGAAAAAAATTTTTCGTCTGCAGGAGCTTTAGCAAAATTATTTAATTATCCTTGGACATGCTCAGAGCAAACAGTCAGTAAAGCAGGACCGGTTTTGAAAGCATATAAACTTGACCCAAAATATGTAGAATCAATAGCAAAATCGATTGGTCAGTCCTCTTCTAAAGATTGGTTGCAGTCAAATGTTGATCGAATTATTAGTCGCCAATCTACAAATGGGCAAATTGGTCTTTGGCGTGAAGGTGATGGTTTAGTAGGACCAATGTTATCTACTTATCTTGTAGATTTTTTAGTTTCTGCCAAATTAAGCGGTTTATTTATCCCTGATGATAGTATATCCAAAGCTTACTCATGGTCATATGAACTGATACAAAGAAGTGGTGGATCTGAGGGAAGGAAAAGATATATTTTATCAAAATTAGTTAAATCAATTTCACCAGTAAATAAGAGAGCTGTAAGGCTAGCACGTTCACTAACTGATAAAGTATTAAGAAGCGAAGATTTACTAACTCTGTCAAATTTGGCAGTTGCATTAAATCACCTTGGTGATTACGAGAGATTTGATGAAATAATTAATCTTATCGAGAAGAACATCACAAAAAATATTGGTTATGGATATTATTTTGATACTAATTATTATGATAGTAATTTATCTCATTTATCTCAGTTTACTGAAAATCTTTTTGACTTAAAGATTATTCACGCGCAAAAGATTTGGAAAAAAATTGCCAAACAATACAATAGCGAAAGCTTAGAAAATATACATGAAATCGGCAACATGTTAAAAGCTAAAGTAGCGCAAGTTTCATCAAAACCTCTTATGGTAGAAGTTTATGGTAAAGCTTTCAGCTCAAAGTTAGGGGGTATCTCTATTATAGCTAATGATTTTATTAGCGATCTTTCTTCAGTTGAAGTTAAATCTTTAAGTGACTATGCAATATATGCAAGACTTTCTGTTAAATCTCCACCAAAACCCGGAGTTAATATAGAAGGTGAAATTGGAGATTTTAAGATCACAAGAAGAGTTTTTGATTTAAAGTCAAAAACTGAAATATATCCTTTTAGCGAAGCTAAAGTTAATGATCGTTTTATTATTCTTTTAACAAGTTCATATAACAAAAAAATGTATTATGGAGACCAAATTCAAATGATGATTAAAGATCCAATTCCTGCTGGATTTGAAATTGAAACAGTGGTTTCTCCTCAAAACTCATATAAATTTCTTCCCTCTTTAAGCTATATGGATGTTATAGAGCTGACTGATGATGTATTTTTTTCCGGGCGTTTAATTAACACATATAACTCCAAAGATATTAATGTTGCATATATTTTAAGAGCAACCACACCAGGGACTTATTTGGCGACTCAGTCAACAATTGAAAATATGTACAATGTTAAAAGTTTTGGAAAAACAGATGGTGTTGCAATTGAAGTTCTTAAATAGTAACCATGTTTAATTCAAATAAAAAAATTATAAAACTTAATTTTAAGAATTTAATTTTTTTTATGTTATTTTTTTTTTCTTTACCACTAATTACATATTTTTCTTTACCTGAGATTAATTTAGATCGTTATAAAAATCTTTCTCCGACTGTTTCAGCGCGTGATGGCGAACTTTTGAATGTATTCTTGTCTAAAGACCATGCTTATCGCTTTGAAACTCAAATTGAAAATATAGATCCAAGATATATTGAATCACTTTTAATTTTAGAAGATAAATGGTTTTGGATTCATTTTGGGATTAATCCTTTTTCACTTATTCGTGCTTCAAGCCAGTGGATTTCAAGTGGCAAAATAGTTTCTGGTGGTTCAACTATTACTATGCAACTAGCTCGGTTACTTGAGCCTAAGCAAAGAACTCTATGGAATAAATGGGTTGAAATTGTTAGAGCAATTGAATTAGAAATTAGATTTAGTAAAAAAGAAATCTTGAAAATGTATCTAACTATGCTTCCAATGGGCGGTAATTTGGAGGGAGTTAGAGCGGCATGTCTGAAGTATTGGGGTAAAGAGCCAAGAAATCTCTCGTTATCTGAGGTTGCTTTATTATTAGCAATTCCACAAAGTCCGGAATCGAGAAGGCCTGATAAGAAACCGCAGAATACTTTGTTAGCAGTCAAAAAGATTGGAAAAAAATTAATTGATAATGGTCTTTTCCCAGTATCTGATATGAGCGAACTAAGTTATCTTCCCTTTGTAAAATTAAAGCCTTTTCCAAATATCTCATGGCATTTTTCTAATGAAATTATTAAAAAAGAAAATGACATGAAGCAATCAAGATCCATAATTATTTCTAGTATAGATTATCGTATTCAGCAGATAGTTAATCAGAAGGCAAAACTTTTTTCAAAATATTTAAGTGATGACCAAAATGTTGCAATTTTAGTTACCAATGCAAAGACTGGTGAAATCTTAGCTCACTTAGGAAGTTTGAGTTTTAATTCAACCGCAGGTTTTATGGATCTTACTCGAGCTATTCGTTCACCGGGTTCAACATTAAAACCTTTCATTTATGGTATGGCTTTCGATGATAATTTAATCACATCGCAAACCATTTTACATGACACGCCAAAAACATATAATGGTTACACACCAAGTAATTTTGATAAAGGTTATCAAGGACCAGTACGAGCAGGTGAGGCTCTTCAAAAATCATTAAATATTCCTGCAGTTTCTATTATTTCTGAATTAGGGGTAGATATTTTTTATCAATCTTGGCAAGAGGCTGGTTTAGTTTTAAAGCTCCCAAAGAATTCAAATTTAAATGTAGGTATAGCTTTAGGCGCTGTAGGAACGAGATTACATGATCTCGTTCAAGCTTATAGCTCATTAGCGAATGAAGGCAATATAGTGCCTTTAATTTATGAAAAATTAAGGCCAAATGTAAAAACTTCTCGTCAATTGGATAAACTATTAACAAGAAATAGTGCTGAAGAAATTCTAGAAATTCTTGCCTCTAGCGAAAATATTGATGGAAGAGCATCAAGAGTAATAAAATCTTCATTTAAAACAGGTACCAGTTATGGATACAGAGACTCTTGGGCAATAGGTATTAAGGGTTCATATGTAATTGGCGTATGGGCAGGAAGACCTGATGGAACTCCAGTACCAGGTCAGACTGGTAGAAATGTTTCTCTAAGGCTTGCAAATGATATCGCTGACAAGCTTTATTCTAAAAAAATAATAAAGCCTTGGAATCCTGAATCAATATCAATAGCCAAGATTAAAAAACCACCGATACAACTAATTTATCCAACAAATGGAACAAAAATAATTTTATCTGAGACGCCTAGTATTAATCGTAAATTTAAAATAAATTTATCTGGTGGAAATGAAAGAGCAAAAATTACTGTAAATGAAAAAATCTTAGAAGCGAAAGATAAATTGCAATCAAAAATTCCAATACCCTACGATGGTACTTATGAAATTAAAATTTTTGATTCTGGCTTACTTGTCGAAACTGTTTTATTTACTGTGATTAGTAGATCTTTATAGAAAAACATTACTAAAAATTATATTTTTTAGATTATTCTTTAATTTATTTCCATTTAATAGAACATCCCACACTTGCATTTTGATTAACTGGGCCTTGACCAGTTTTCGCAATCTCAACCATTGCATTTAATAATTCTGGCTCTAAATAATCATTTGTTGCAGACATTTTGGTTGCATCTAGTCGGCCACGGTATTGAAGTCCTAAAGTTGCGTTGTAACCAAAAAAATCTGGAGTGCAGACAGCGCCATATTTTTTAGCAATTTCTTGTGTTTCATCATATAAGTAAGGAAAAGAAAATTTATTTTTTTCTGCAACTCTTCCCATGTTCTCAAATGAGTCTTCAGGATAATCATTGACATCATTGGACATAATACCTACAGAATTTATACCATGATCAATTAAGGTATTTGTGATTTTAACGAGTTTAGGAATGATAGCTTTTACATATGGACAGTGATTACATATGAAAAAGAGTAATAATCCACGCTCTCCTTTAAGGTTATCTAAAGTCCAAATTTTGCCTTCTGTACAAGTTAAATTGAAATCGTATGCATTTTGTCCATAGTCGCATACAGGAGTATATTTTTCTGACATTATAAATTTTACTTATAGTTAATTAAATTATTGCTATTACCATCATTATGCCTTGTGATATATAGTGTACATCATACTATATAAGGCGCGAAAAGACGTCAGTTAAGCAAATAATTTTGGGTATCACAGGAGGGGAAATGCCAACATTTGTTAATATTAATCCATTTGAAACTTTAGTTGCATCTGGAGTACCAGTAATGGCCTTACAAGGCTTTCTAATTGCAATGGCAGCACTAACCGTTGGTGGTGTGCTATTAGATATCATGCACAAAAAAAATGTTAAATACTTTTTTGAGAATGCAAAAAAAGCAAAAGAAAAAGCAAAAACAAATGTGCCTACTGGTAAAAAAGTCGGAATAATAGTTAATACAGTTGCACATGACGTTCTAACATCAGGTGAATTCTGTGGATGGAAAAGAAGAGTTGCTCATTTATTGGGTATGTATGGAACAATCATCTTTTGGGTAACATCTGCATTAATGGTGTTCAGCTATGCTACTTCAGGAACACCTGTTATAGTCTCTCAATTATGGCACTTAGGTGCAGCCATGACATGTCTTGGCGCTTATTGGTTCTGGTTTTTCTTAAGAGTTGATGTAGCTGCTGAAGGTCATAAATGGTATAGAGTAGTGTTTACAGATTTATTTGTTTTATCCTTAGTGATTACTTCTACTTTTGGATTAATATGGTCTTATCTACAAGCAGCAGGATCACCATGGGGACATTTATTTTTAGTGTTATTTATTCTATCTAACATCGTTTTATTTGGCGGTGTATATTGGTCTAAATTTGCACATATGTTTTATAAGCCTGGTGCTGCAATACAAAAGCATTTAGCTGAAGCAGATGGTTCAAGAGATAGCTTACCTGAACCAGCAGATGCGCCAGAGCAATTTGGTTTAGGTATCAAGCGTGAAGCACCAAAACATTACTAATTCATGCATGATGAGAAGAGAATTTTTAATTAATTTATTTGAGTAAGAAATAGGAGAAAAATTATGTCAACTTTTGTATATATGACCCGCTGTGACGGATGTGGACACTGCGTAGATATTTGCCCTTCAGATATCATGCATATTGATCCAAAAATTAGACGTGCTGTTAACATTGAGCCAAACTTTTGTTGGGAGTGTTATTCATGTGTGAAAGCTTGCCCACAAAATGCAATTGATGCTAGAGGTTATGCAGATTTCGCTCCTATGGGACATAAAGTAAGAGTTTTAAGAGAAGAAGAAAAAGGAACTATTTCTTGGAAGATAACTTTCAGAAATGGAACCGAGAAAAACTTTGTATCTCCTATTACAACAAAGCCTTGGGGTAAACATATACATAAAGTTGCTGATGCTCCTAAACCAGATGCGGCAGCTCACGAGTCTCAATTGTTATTCAATGAGCCTGATTACTTAAAAATCGGTGATAACAGAGACGCTAAATTAATTAATGATGACGGGCTTCCAGTTCGTGAAAAAGAAGCATTCAAGCAAGGAGTATACTACTAATGGCTAATCATAAAACTGTTTACGAGGATTGCGATATTCTTATAGTTGGTGGTGGTATGGCTGGTACTGGTGCGACATTCGAATCCAGATACTGGGGCCGCGACATGAATATTGTGTGTGTTGAAAAAGCAAACATTGACCGAAGCGGTGCTGTTGCTCAAGGTTTATATGCTATTAACTGCTATATGGGTACACGTTGGAATGAAAATCAACCAGAAGACCATGTACGTTATGCAAGAAATGATTTAATGGGTATGGTTCGTGAAGATTTAGCACTAGATATGGCGCGTCATGTTGACTCATGCGTTCACATGTTTGAAGAGTGGGGTCTTCCACTAATGAAAAACAAAGAAGGCCGCTATCAAAGAGAGGGGAAGTGGCAAATCATGATACATGGTGAAAGTTATAAACCTATTGTTGCTGAAGCAGCTAAAAAATCAGCAAGTAAAATTTATAATCGTGTAATGATTACTCACTTATTAAAAGATGAAAGCAATGATAACCGTTGTGGTGGTGCAGTTGGATTTAATATGAGAACAGGTGATTTCCATGTGTTCCGTGCTAAAGCTACAATTATCTGTGCTGGAGGTGCTTCACATATATTCAAACCAAGAGCTGTTGGTGAAGGAATGGGAAGAACTTGGTATGCACCTTGGAGTAATGGTTCATGTTATGCGTTACCAATTGCATTGGGCGCAAAAATGACTCAAATGGAAAATAGAATTGTTCTATGTAGATTTAAAGATGGTTATGGTCCTGTTGGAGCATATTTCTTACATCTTAAAACTTATACTCAAAATACATATGGTGAAGAGTATGAATCAAAATGGTATGACCAAACAAAAGAAATGGTTGGAGAATACATTGATCATCACCCAACACCAACATGTTTAAGAAACCATGCTTTCTTAGAAGAAGTGAAAGCTGGTAGAGGTCCAATACATATGGTTACAATGGAAGCATTCCAAGATCCACATCTTGAAGTTATAGGATGGGAAAACTTTTTAGGAATGACAGTTGGGCAAGCTGTAGTATGGGCTTCACAAGATATTGATCCTAAGTATCAAAACCCAGAATTAACCACTTCAGAGCCATATGTTATGGGTTCACATGCGACATGTTCTGGAGCTTGGGTTAGTGGGCCATCAGATTTATCACCAAAAGAATACTTCTGGGGCTATAACAGAATGATGACTGTTGATGGTGTATTTGGTGCTGGCGACACTGTAGGTGGAACTGCACATAAATTTTCATCAGGTTCATTCACTGAAGGACGTTTAGCTGCTAAGGCTGCTGTTCAATATATTAATGATATGGAATCAAAACCAAGTGTTTCAGAGAAACAAATAAATGATTTCAAGGAAGAAGTATATAAGCCTTTAGAGAACTTTACAGTTGGTCGTAACGAAATTACTGCTGGTACTGTATCACCTAGCTACATTTTACCAATACAAGGCCTACAAAGACTTCAAAAAATTATGGACGAGTATTGTGGCGGCATAACAGTTGGATATCAGTGTAATGAAAACCAATTAAAGAAAGGTCTTAAAGATTTGGAAATATTACAAGAAGATTTAGATAATATTGGAGCTGAAGATCTTCATCAATTAATGAGAGCTTGGGAATTAAAACATCGTACATTAGTATCCCAATGTGTTACAGAGCATACATTGTTTAGAGAAGAAACTAGATGGCCAGGATATTATTACCGTTCTGATTTCAAAAAACTAAACGATGATGATTGGCACTGTTTAACATTATCGCGTCGTGATCCAAAAACTGGTAAATTTGAAATGGAGAAAGCACCGCTTTATCACATAGTTGATGAGGAGCAAAAAAAGGCGGGGTAAATGGATTTACTAAAAAAGAAGGACGACGAAATCTTTAAAATAGCCGACCCATTTTGGGTTGATTTAGTAAAAGCTTCCAATCAGCAAGATTACGGAAGCTTTACTAAAAACTTTTCAGAAACAATGTTAATGGGTGCTCATGAAGTTGAGATTGGTAAACAGTGGGCAAATAATAAGCTTTTATCTACCTTAACTGAAGAAGCTAATCCTTTAGGTTGTCTAAGAAGAAACGATCACATAACTGTCTTATATAAGCAAACAAGTACCGAATATCCTGGAGATTATTTAGGAAGGCTGGTTATAGGTCTTGAGAATGGTGAAGTTAAAGTTTTTGGTGCTACGATTTTTTAAGAATGAAAAATGTAAATTGTGTGTCTGTGATTTCTGATACTCATGGAGTTATTGATCCCCATATTATATCTTATCTCAAAAATAGCGACGTAATAATACATGCTGGAGATATCTGTAGTACGAAAATTATTTCAGATTTAGAAAAATATTGCGAACATGTTTTTTTAGTTGCCGGAAATAATGATATCCCAGAAAAATATTCTACTAGCGAAGATAAAAACATAATTAAAGAATTAAATAAATCTTTAACCATAAATATTAATAATAAGAATATATCAATTGAACACGGTGATAGATTTGGCCACCATGCAAATCATTCTGCCTTAAGAAAGTCTTATCCTAATTCAGAAATAATAATTTATGGGCACACACATATACAAGTCTGTGATCAAGAAAAGAAGCCATGGGTAATTAATCCTGGCGCATGTGGTCATACAAGGAATAATGATGGTGGGCCTTGTTTCATGCAAATTGAAATCATAAATGATAATTGGAAAGTTATTCCCTATTGTTTTAACTAAAACTTTTACATTTAAATTCAAGATTGTTATAAGTAATAAACACTTGCCAATTATATGCATGTAATATACTTTTAAATTTTTAACCAATGGAAATAAAATGGAATCTAATACTTTTAAATCAGAAGATTATTTAATAAAGGAAGAGCCAAATTATCATCCTGTTAGAGATGAAATAGAGGTTTTTGAAAGTGCTTATAAGAATCAATTACCAGTTCTACTTAAAGGCCCTACAGGGTGCGGTAAAACAAGATTTATGGAGCATATGAGTTGGAGGTTAAAGAGACCGCTTATTACAGTATCTTGTCATGATGATTTAACAGCATCAGATTTAGTTGGAAGATATCTAATAGCTGGAAGTGATACTGTCTGGATTGATGGTCCTTTAGCTAAAGCTGTAAGATCAGGAGCAATTTGTTATCTAGATGAAATTGTGGAAGCTAGAAAAGACACTACCGTCGTTATACACCCGTTATGTGATGATAGACGAGTATTACCTATAGAAAAAGTTGGAGAGGTCCTACAAGCCTCACCAGAGTTCTGCATGGCAATATCTTATAACCCAGGTTACCAAAGTATCCTTAAAGATTTGAAACAAAGTACAAGACAAAGGTTCGTTGCCCTAGAATTCGATTATCCTGACGCTGAGATAGAAAAATCTATTATAGAAAGTGAAACTGGGGCCGACAAGGAGTTAAGTTCAACGTTAGTTAAATTTGCTCACATGACAAGAAATTTAAAAGGTAATGGTTTAGATGAGGGTGCAAGTACAAGATTGTTAGTGCACGCAGCAAAACTAATTGTTTCAGGTGTAAATCCAAACACAGCTTGTCGTTGTTCTATTTCTGAAGCTATTACAGATGACCCAGATATGTTAAAAGCGGTTAATGAATTAAGTTCATCGTTATTTTAGAAAAATCAAGATGCTATTAGAATAAGGAGCGAACTTAAACTTAAAATAGCATCTCAACTTTTGCCTACCTAACTATTAATTTTTTTGAAAGATACGCCACGATAACTCATATTAACCGCATTTCTTTCTTTATTTTCAACGAAAGACTTAAGATAAAAAATTCCTCTGTATGCGAAATTTATTTGTGAAAAATTCTTTGAAATTCTAGAGGAGATTGTGTTATGAGACACGCCTCTATATATTTGATTTTGCATAACTACCCCACTAAACATCAAAACATTCTTTATAGTGAACTTGTTACGCAGGTTCTTGCGTGGTATAACCAGATTTAAATATAGCATTTATAATAAATTATTCAACCACTTAAATTTAAAATTAAGTGAAATTAGAGGAATACTGTATTGACATCAACTTTTAAATTAAAAAATATATTTGATGAAGATTACTGCAAATTTTTAATAAAAAATTATAGTTTTGAAACAAATGACCATAAAATATTTTCAAATGAGCTGTCAATAGCTTTCAAAGACTTTATAATTTTAATACTAAGTGAAAATAATAGTTATACCATTGAAGAGAGAAATAAATTATATAATGAAGCAATATATAATTTACAGCATACTAGCAAATTGCTAAAAGGTATGCCGCACCCAGCAAGCTCAATGAGTTATAAACTTTTAAAGATGTCAGAGACTTTAAAAAAAGTCATAAGTGGTGGTAAAAGAGAAAAATCAAATGCTAATAGGTTTATAGAGAAAAATCTTATAAGAAAATTTATTATTTTTTGGGACAAGTATAGTACGAATAAGTTTTTAACTTCAGATAAAGAAATTAATTATAAAATTTGTGAATGTTTTCTTGATTGTTCAAAAAAGATAGCAACTATATATCCTGAAATAGAATGGTTTAAAACTTGTGATAAAGAATTTATAGAAAGCTTATTCGAAAATATTTAATTTTCTGTAACTTCATTCAAAGCATTTATTTCAGTCTTAGTAGCATCTCTTATATTAAGAATTGTTACATTAAAGTTTATTTTTATATTGCATAGTGGATGGTTTCCATCAAGTACAATTTTTGAGTCTGTAATTTCAGTTACAGTAAACGGTTTTATGTCACCAGTTTCATTTTGAAATTCAACAATTTTTCCGAGTTCACGATATTCCTCAGGAACATTTTTTATATCATCCTCAAATATTAGATCTTTATCAACTTTCCCAAAAACTTCACCTGGCTCAAAAGTGACGTTAATTTTATCATTTACTTCTTTATTTTCTAAAGCATCCTCCAATTTAGGCCATAAACCCATTTTTGCTCCATGTACATAATTTACCGGAACTTCAACTTGCTCAATAATTTGATTTTCTTCATTTGTTATTGAGTATGTAAATTCAACATATTTATTATTTGTAATTTTTTCTGTCATAGTCTTAAAAATATAATTTCATCATCATTCCAGTTAACCCTAAAGTAATTATTAAAGGTAAAATTCCGACTTTTGCCTTTATTAAAGCTAGTAAACTCAACACAATAAGAATTAAGAGGTGTTTATCAAAATAACTGTTACCGTTATTATCAATCCATAATGAATTATAAGCAAGTACATATCCTAAGTTAGCAATTAGACCAACTACTGCAGATGTAATAAAATTTAATGGAATTTCTAAATTTTTATTATCTTTACTTAACTCAATAAGAGGAGCACCTATAAATATAAAAGCGAAAGATGGCAAAAAGGTGAAAAAAGTAGCTATTGTGCCACATAAAATAGCACTAATAAGAGGTGAACTAATATTTAAAATATCGTTATACCAGCCTACAATAAATCCTACATAGGTAACAATCATTATTAATGGCCCAGGTGTAGATTCTCCTAGAGCCAAACCATCTATCATTTGCTGACTTGTTAACCAGCCTTGAGTTTCTATGATATTTTGAAAAACATAAGGAAGCAATGCATATGCTCCTCCAAATGTAACAAGAGCTGCTTGGCTAAAAAAAATCGAGAGATCTATTAAAATATTTTCATTTGTATAGAAAATAATAGAAAAAATAAATAACCAAATTATTAAAAACTTTAAAAAAGTTTTTAATGAGTTATGAAAAATTTTATTATCAAAAAAACGTATTCTTTTTTCACTTGTTTCTTCATTAGATTTTTTTGCTATGTGAAATATTAATCCAAAAAATCCTGCTACAATTATGATTATTGGTAAATTCACATCAAAGATATTAATGGTCAAAAAAGCTAAAATAGCAGTAAGCCAATAATAATAATTTTTTAAAACTTTTTTTGCGATTTTTATAGAAGCATAAAAAATAATAGCGATAACGGCAGCTTTAATTCCATAAAGTATTCCTTCTCCCCAAATATTATCTGAGAAATTAATATATAAATAAGTTAGAAGACTTAAAATAAAAAATGATGGCAATATAAATAGTGTGCCCGCTATTACACCTCCTAATTTTCCATGCATTAACCAACCTAAATAAGTGGCTAATTGTTGTGCTTCAGGACCTGGTAAAATCATAGTGAAGTTTAAAGCATGAAAAAAACTTTTATCATCAACCCATTTTTTCTTTTCAACAATATCTTCATGCATCATGCTAATTTGTGATGCTGGGCCTCCAAAACTTATGAAACCTAATTTTAGCCAATATAATATTGCTTGTTTATGAGATATCTTTGATTTCATGATAAATCTTATTGAATGCTCTATGTAATTGGTATAAAATGCCCCTAAAAAAAATAGGGGAATATAAAATGTCAGATGATATTGTATCAAAAAATGGAGAAGTTGTGGGTCAATGGAACGGAGAAAGTGTTGATGACCTCAAAAAAATACTTTTAGGTGCGAGAGCAACGCTTAGAAAGAATAAAGATAAAGTTGAGCACACTGGAATACCACATAGTGATCAATTTCCAGAGGATCTTAAAAATTTTACAGCTTATATTCTTTGGGCTGTTGATAAAAACCAAAATGTATTAGTTGGATCAGGCGCAAATAGAATTGAAACAGTAGAAAGCATTAGAGAGTTTTATGCTAACGATGAAGCAAAAGCTTCAATTGACAGGCATAACTTGGAAGAGTAATCCCAGTTGACTAGTTTATTAGCTATTTTTCCCATTCTCTAAGAATGGGAGCATCTCTCTTTTCTAAAATTAACATCTCGGCCTCTAACATATCTTCAGCAAAAACTATTTTATAAGCTTTTGGATCAGCAGGAGAATTTTTTACTCGTAAATCCTTAACCAAGGATTTTGCTTCTTTAAAGCTTTCAAAAGTGTCAATATGCTCAACGGTTTTGAATTTATTATTTTGATATTTAAATACAAAGTAAGACATATATGAATTATAGTACAATTCTGGAATTTTTAGTAAAATATAATAATGAGTAATGATTTAAAAAAACAGGCTGTCGCAAGAGCCGCATTGGAATATATAGAATATGATGAGGTTGTAGGTGTAGGAACAGGCTCTACAGTTGATTTTTTAATTGAATATTTAAAACCTCTAAGGAACAAAATATCAGGAGCGGTCGCGAGTTCAATTAGTACAAAAGAAAAACTTGAAGCTAATGGTATTAGAGTTTTAGATTTAAATGATGTTTCAGAAATACCAGTCTATATAGATGGCGCTGATGAAGTTAATCCAAATTTTCAGTTGATAAAAGGTGGTGGCGGTGCTTTAACAAGAGAAAAAATTATTGCGTCTGCATCGAAAAAATTTTTATGCATAGTAGATGAGTCAAAAATAGTGGATGTATTAGGAAAATTTCCATTACCAATAGAAGTACTTCCAATGGCAAGATCATTTGTAGCAAGAGAAATTTTAAAAAAAGGTGGTATGCCAACCTGGAGAGAAGGTTTAATAACTGACAATGAAAATATTATACTTGACGTAAATCATATGGATATTATTGAGCCCATAAAAACTGAAAATGAAATTAACAAAATACCAGGAGTTATAACAGTAGGACTATTCGCAGAAAGAGGAGCTGACCAAGTATTAGTTAGTAACGATGAGGGTGTTATTGAATTAAAAAAAGACTAATTTTGTATTGGATCAGCTTTGATTTTTTTAAATTCACCAAGTTTTATTTCTTTAATAGAATAGCTTCCGTAGTTCGTCCTGATAATCCTATTAACAACAAGATTTAAACTTTCAAAAATATTTCTAATTTCTCTATTTTTTCCTTCAGTAAGTTTTACTTCAAACCAGCTATTTCTTTTTAATTTTTTCTTAAGTTTAATATCATCCACAGTATGTTTTATTCCATTAATTTTAATACCCATTTTAATTTTTTTTATGTGAGACTCGCTAACATCACCATATACTTTTACATTATAAATTCTTTTAATTTTACTTTCTGGAAGTTCGTAATATCTTGCGTAATCCCCATTGTTTGTGAAAAGTAATAATCCTTCAGTATTATAATCAAGTCTTCCAATAGTTATTAAATGTCTTTTATTTTTTGGTAAAAGTTCATAAACGGTATTCCTGTTAAGCTCGTCCTTTTTTGATGTTATATAACCTCTAGGTTTATTTAATAAATATAATTCAATTTCTTTTTGTTCAACAATTTTTATATCTCCAACATAAACATCATCATTCTTTTTGACTTGATAAGAAAAATCAGCGCAAATTTTATTATTAATTATTATTTTATTATTTTTAATAAGTTTTTCTGCATCTCTTCTAGAGCAAAAGCCTGAGTGTGCCACAAATTTTGATAATCTCATTATGGTGCTGGGTTAGGGTAGTTAGTATGTATTTCTTCAATTTTATTTATGATTTCATCACTTAGTTTTATATTGATACTTTTAATATTTTCTTCTAATTGTAATAAATTTGTAGCACCGATAATGTTACTTGTGACAAAAGGTTGTTGATTCACAAATGCTAGAGCTAATTGTGTAGGACTAATATTAAATTCAGTTGCTAGGTTAATATATTCTAATGTTGCTTTTTTAGAATTTTCATTGCTGTATCTAGTAAATCTATTCCATAGAGAAAGCCTTGAGTTTTTTGGCGGATTATTAATATATTTTCCAGTTAGAACTCCGAATCCTAGTGGGGAGTAGGCGAGTAAACCAATATTTTCTATTCTAGAAATCTCAGCCATATTTATTTCGTACAATCTATTTAAAAGACTGTAGGGATTTTGAATAGAAACAATACTAGAAAAAGATTTTTTTTTAGAAATTTCTAAAAACTTCATTATACCCCAAGCTGTATCATTAGATAATCCAATTGATCTAATTTTTCCAGAAACTACTAAGTTATTTAATGCATTATAACTTTCATTTATATTGTCTATTATTTCATTAATATTATCTCTATTATATTTGTAATTAAGTTGACCAAAATAATTAGTTTGTCTTTGTGGCCAATGTATTTGATATAAGTCTATATAATCAGTATTTAGTCTTTTTAAATTTCCTATGATTGCTTTTTCAATATTTTTTTTATCAATACCTAGCGGATTTCTAATATAAGAAAAATCAGGCGCAGGACCTGTAACTTTTGATGCTATTATAATTTTATCTCTGCATTTATTTTTTTTTATCCAAGTCCCAATATATTTTTCAGTTAAGCCTTGTGTTTCTCGTTTGGGTGGAACAGGATACATCTCAGCAGTATCTATAAAATTAACTCCATTATCTAAAGCGTAACTAAGTTGATCATGAGCATCATTTTCGCTATTTTGTTCACCAAACGTCATAGTTCCTAAGCATATTTTGCTTACTTTAATATTTGTATTTCCAAGAGTTGAATAAATCATTGGCAGACTTAAGGTTTAGTTTTTTTTGTCTCAGATTTTTTTGAGGTTTTGGCTTTATTATTTTTAAAATCAGTTTCGTACCACCCAGTACCTTTTAATTTAAATCCGGCTGCAGTAACTAATTTTTTTAATTTTTTCTGGTTGCATTTAGGACATACAGTAAGTTTTTTATCAGAAATTTTTTGAATAATATCAAAATGATGTCCACATGCTTCACATTGATATTCATATATTGGCATAATTTGTTCCTTTAAAAAAAATAATATCAGTTTAAAATTACTCTATGATGACTAATCAAAAATATGCTAGTAAAACATCAATAGCTATAATGCTTGCTGGCTTAATACCATTTATCTGCGCAATTTACTATTTGCAGAAATATGATTTTGAGTACGGCATAGCAATATTTGTACATTATAGTGCAATTATTTTGTCATTTATAGGTGCAATTAATTGGGGTAGAAACTTTTTGGAAAAATCTCCTATGTTGTTTTGCCTCAGCGTAGCGCCATCTATAATTGCCTTTTCTGCTTTTTTCTTTTCTTTCCCTAATAATCTTTTAGTTCTGGCTATTGGTTATTTTGTGGCTTGGGTAATTGACATTTTTTTATTAGTTAAGAGAAGAGAATTTATAATATATCTAGTCATGCGTTCTGTGATTACGACAGCCGTAATATATATGCATTTATATTTATTATAAAATAGGAATTATCTTTTTGAGAATTGAACGTCTTTTCTAGCTTTACGTAGTCCAACTTTCTTTCTTTCAACAACTCTTGAGTCTCTTGTGAGGAAACCATTCTTTTTTAAAAGTGGTCTGAGGGTATCATCATATTTTAGAAGTGCTCTTGCAATACCTAACTTTATTGCTCCTGCTTGCCCGGATGATCCGCCACCTTTTACTGTGATTTTAATATCTGTTTTGTCTGCAGTTTCTGTTAGATCTAGTGCTTGCTTTACAACCATAATGTTAGTTTTTCTTCCAAAATATTTTTCCAATGGATTAGAATTAACTGTTATTTTACCTGTGCCTTTTGAAAGGAATACTCTAGCTGTTGATTCTTTTCTTCTTCCTGTTGAGTAAAAAACGTTATCCATTTTTATAATTCCTTAACTATAGGTTTTTGTGCATGATGATTATGTTCAGATCCTTTATAAACATGAAGTTTTTTAATCATAGCGTTTCCCAATCTATTTTTTGGCATCATTCCTTTTACAGCTTTTTCGATTATGCTTTCTGGTTTTTTTGCTTGAAGTTTTGCGAAGTTAGTTGTCTTTAAATTTCCAATATACCCAGTGTGCTTATAATACATTTTATCTTCGAATTTATTTCCAGTGACTTTTACTTTTTCAGCATTTACAACTACAACGTGATCACCTGTATCACAGTGTGGTGTATAACAAGGTTTATTTTTTCCACGTAGCATATCTGCAATTTCTGTTGAAAGGCGCCCAAGTACTTTATCTGTAGCATCTATTACATACCAGTCTCTCTTGACGGTTTCTTTTTTTGCACTAATTGTTGTTTTTGTCATCATAATAATTAACTCAATAAGGGTGAGAATGATACCCAAGAATCGCAATATATACAACTTTAAATCGTTATATAGTCAGTATTTATGCTATTTTTTCTATATTATCCGTAATTTGTGACTGTATTTCTTCAATACTACCTATTCCATTGATTTCAATATAATTTGTTGAAGTTTCACCATTAGATAAACTTTTATAAAATTCAACTAATGGGTAAGTTTGCTCATGATATATAGCTAATCTTTTTTTAACGGTTTCTTCATTATCATCAGGTCTTTGGATTAAAGGCTCTCCAGTTTGATCATCTATATTCTCTCTTTTAGGTGGGTTGTGAGTTATATGATAAGTTCTTCCAGATCCAGGATGCACCCTTCTGCCACTCATTCTTTGAATAATTTCATTGTCATCTACCATTATCTCAATAACACAGTCTATCGCTATGCCTCTATCTTTGAGAGCACTTGCTTGATCTAGGGTTCTTGGAAACCCATCAAACAAAAAGCCATTAGTGCAGTCACTTTCGCTAATTCTATCCTTAACTAAATCTAAAATTAAATCATCAGGAACTAACTCACCTTTTTCCATAATATCTTTAGCTTTTAAACCCAGATCACTCTTACTTGCAACTGAAGCACGAAGCATATCGCCGGTAGAAATCTGTGGAATATTTAAGTGTTTAGAAATAAATTGTGCTTGTGTGCCCTTGCCAGCACCAGGCGCTCCTAATAATATGATTTTCATTATTGATCCCTTTAATAATTTTTATAACGCAATATAACCTTACATATATTAATTATCAAATAAGAAAGTTGTATAAACCTATAAAAACATCACATGAGTTTTCTTTTATAGCCATTTTACTATGTTAAAATGTTATAATAATTTAAAAATTAAAGAATAAATTTCAATGAAAATAATAAGGAAAAATGCTTTTTACGCTCAATCTGGGGGTGTGACTTCTGTTATTAACGCAAGCGCATGTGGTGTTATTGAGTCAGCTAGAAAAAATAAACAGTATATTGAGAAATTATATGCAGGAAAAAATGGAATTTTAGGTGCTCTTAATCAAGACCTAATTGATACTTCATTTGAAAGCAAATCTGATATATCAAATTTAAAGTATACCCCGGGCGGTATTTTTGGATCTTGTAGATATAAGTTGCAAGATTACAAGGAATGTTCTAAGGATTATGAAAAACTTTTGAAAGTTTTTATTGCACATAATATAGGATATTTTTTCTATAATGGCGGAGGTGACTCACAAGACACAACTAACAAGATATCTAAATTTTGTTCTGACAAAGGATTTGACATTAAATGCATTGGAATACCAAAAACAGTTGATAATGATTTGCCATTTACAGATTGCTCCCCAGGTTTTGGCTCAGTCGGAAAATATACTGCAATATCAACATTGGAAGCAGGACTTGATGTTAAATCAATGTGCGAGACATCAACAAAAGTTTTTATTTTAGAAGTTATGGGGAGACATGCAGGATGGATAGCTGCATCATCTGCTTTAGCAAGTCAATCAAGAAACAATCCTCCGCATATTATTCTATTTCCTGAGGTTGTTTTTAATGAAAAACTATTTTTAGCGAAAGTTAAAGAAACAGTCATAAAGCACGGGTATTGCGTAATAGTAGCTTCTGAAGGTGTTAAGAACAAGAAAGGAAAGTTTCTGGCAGAGAGCGGAATTAAAGATGCTTTTGGACACTCTCAGTTAGGCGGTGTAGCACCATATCTTTCAGATTTAATAAAAAATAAAAAAGGATATAAATGCCATTGGGCTGTCGCTGATTATTTACAAAGGTCATCTAGACATATTGCATCTAAAATTGATGTTGACCAAGCTTATGCCCTAGGTAAGTATGCTGTAGAACTTGCGATAAACGGAAAAAATGGAGTTATGACTAGCATAAAGAGAGTTTCTGATCATCCATACAAATGGAAACTAACAAATGTTCCTTTGCACAAAGTTGCAAATGTAGAAAAGAAGATGCCTAGAAATTATTTATCAAAAGATGGTTATCATATTTCAAGTTCTTGCAGGAAGTACATGAGTCCTCTAATTGCAGGGGAAGATTTTCCTAAATATCATAATGGCATACCTGTTTACACCTCTTTTAAAAACAAAAAAGTTAGAAAAATTAAATTATAATAAAGATGAAAGATCTTAAAAAAGATAATTTATACAAAGAGCCACATGAAAAGAACCACAAATTTTCATTTAATTCTAGTGTGGCTGATGTTTTTGAAGATATGGTAAGTAGATCAGTACCGGGATATGATTTTTTGGTTGAAAATATAGGTGTGTTGTCAAAAAAATTTTATCAAGATAATACAAAAATTTATGATTTAGGATCATCTTTGTGCGCGTGCTCAATATCAGTATTAAAAAAAATAAAAAATAAAAATATTGAAATATGTGCTGTTGATTCTTCCAAAGCAATGATAGATATTTGTAAAAAAAGAATTAATTCTAGCGAAATTAAATTTTTTAACTCAGATATATTAGATATAGAAATTGATAATGCGTCAGTTATTATTTTAAATTTAACATTACAATTTATTCCTATAAATAACAGGACTGATTTATTAAAGAAGCTATTCTTACAATTAAACAAAAATGGTGTAATCATAGTTACTGAAAAAATAAAACTCGATAAAAAATCAGATGATATTTTTTTTGTAAACTTTCATGAATTTTTTAAAGAGAATAATGGTTATACTAAAGAAGAGATAGACAGAAAAAATATTGCACTATCAAAGACAATGCAGATTGAAAGCGAAAAAATACATGAAGATAGATTTAGGAGTATAGGTTGTAATAATTTTTATAGATGGTTTCAATGCTATAATTTTGTATCGTGGGTATTAATAAAATAAATATATTATCTTACATGCAAGATAATGGTTTCTATGATATGGAAACCTTTAAAAATCATAGTGATTTATTCAAAATATATATTGAAAATAAAAATTTTGTAAATCATGGTGATAGTGAAAAGTGGTTTGAGATTATAAAAAATTTGCCTAACTTACATACTGATTATCTTGAAGTCTCTGACTCGCAAATAGTAATTGGTGATCCTAGAGAAATAAATGTCGAAATAAAAAAATCCCTAGAAATACATATGATGCAATTAAGCCCATGGAGAAAGGGCCCTTTCAATCTTTTTGGAGTTGAGATTGACTCAGAGTGGCGATCGGATAAAAAATGGAAAAGAATTAAAGATTATTTGCCTAGTAATAGAAGTATGAGAATTGGTGATATTGGCTGCAGTAATGGATATTATTCATATAAATTATTAAATTTAAATCCTGAATTAATTGTGGGAATGGATAAAACTGCTTTATTCATTTGGCAATTTATTGCATTAAAAAATTATGCTAAGAAAATTCAGAATTTAATAATATTGCCCTGCTCAGCTGAGGAATTCTCACAAAAAAAATTAGATTTTGAATTTTTACTATCCATGGGTGTTTTATATCATGTAAAAAATCCTAAAGACCATATAAAAATTCTTAAAAATTTACTTAAAAAAAATGGTTTTTTATTAATTGAGACATTAACTTCTTTAGATAAAAATGATATATCTATTCAAAAGGGTAAAAAGTATGCTGGAATGAAAAATGTAAATAAAATTTTTACAAAGAATAACTTAATAAACATATTAAATTCTAGCGGTTTTAAAAATATAGAGTGTGTTGATGAAAGTATTACTGATTCTGAGGAGCAGAGAACAACCAAATGGATGAAAGGAAAAAGCTTGAAAGATTTTATGTGTATAAATGGTAATACTATAGAGGGTTACCCGCCGTTATGTAGATCTATATTTATAGCTCAAAAAAAATGATTATGATATTATTTACTCACATTTATTTATATTATTAAAACTATGAGAGAAAAACTATTCACTTCAGAATCTGTTTCAGAAGGTCATCCAGATAAATTGTGCGATCAAGTTTCAGATGCAATTTTAGATGCAGCATTATCTCAAGATATTAAAGCACGAGTTGCATGTGAAACAATGGTTAAATCTGAGGAAGACTCTTTAGGAGTTGTTATCTTAGCTGGGGAAATAACTACTTCAGCAAATATAAATTATGACGAAATTGTAAGAAAAACGATCGAAGAGATTGGATATGATTCTATAGATTTAGGATTTGATTTCAAGACAGTAGAGTTCATTAATAAAATTGGTTTGCAATCAAGAGATATTGCTCAGGGAGTTGATAAAGAGAGTGATGAAGAGCAAGGCGCAGGAGATCAAGGTTTAATGTTTGGTTACGCTAATAATGAAACGGACGTTTTAATGCCAGCTCCAATAACTTACTCACATAGATTAGTTCGTGAACTGGCTAAGTTAAGAAAAAATAATGATGTTAATTGGTTGAGACCAGATGCGAAAAGTCAAATTACATTTAGATATGATTCTGGGAAAGTACACTCTGTAGATACTATCGTTATTTCAACACAACATTCTCCAGATGTTAGTCAAAAAGAAATTAAAGAATATGTATATGAAAAAGTAATCAAGAATATCTTACCAGAAAAATATATGAATCAAGATACAACAATTCATATTAATCCAACAGGAGCATTTGAAATCGGCGGGCCAGTTGGAGATTGTGGTTTAACAGGGCGCAAAATAATTGTTGATACTTATGGCGGTATGGCAAGGCATGGCGGTGGAGCATTCTCTGGTAAAGATCCATCAAAAGTTGACAGATCGGCGGCATATGCTGCGAGGTATGTTGCTAAAAATATAGTTGCGTCTGGGTTAGCAGATAAATGTGAAATTCAAGTATCGTATGCCATAGGAGTTGCAAAACCTACTTCAATTAGTATTGATACCTTTGGAACATCTAAAATTGACGAATCAAAAATTGTACATATCATTAATGAAGTATTTGACTTGCGTCCTTGGGGTATAACCAATATGCTTAATTTATTAAGACCAATATACAAAGACACTGCTTCGTATGGTCATTTTGGTAGGAACGATTTAAATTTATCATGGGAAAAGACCGATCAAGTTGAAAAAATTAAAAGTTTAGTGTGATGGAGTTTTATTATGAGTAAAGTATTAGAAAAAATTGGGCCAGATTACAAAGTGGCAGATATGTCAAATGAAGTAATTGCCTGGGGCCATAAAGAAATGAGAATAGCAGAGACTGAAATGCCTGGTTTAATGGCTCTTAAAGAAAAATATGGAAATGAAAAACCACTTAAAGGAGCAAATATAGTCGGTTGTCTTCATATGACAATTCAAACTGCTGTTCTTATTGATACTTTAGTGGCATTAGGCGCAAGCGTAAGATGGTCATCCTGCAATATTTACTCTACTCAAGATCATGCAGCAGCAGCTATCGCTGATAAAGGAATACCAGTATTTGCTTGGAAAGGTGAAACAGAAGAAGAGTATTTATGGTGCATTGATCAAACAATAATGGGAGACCCTGCATGGAAGCCAAATATGATTCTTGATGATGGTGGTGATTTAACAAACATAATGCACGAAAAATATCCTCACATGCTTAATGATATAAAAGGTCTTTCAGAAGAGACAACAACTGGAGTTCACCGTTTATACGAAATGGTAAAAAAGGATGAACTTAAAGTTCCAGCATTTAATGTAAATGACTCTGTCACAAAATCTAAATTTGATAATTTGTATGGTTGTAGGGAATCTTTAGTTGATGGTATCAAAAGAGCTACAGATGTAATGATTTCAGGAAAGACAGCCTTAGTTTGTGGATTTGGAGACGTAGGTAAAGGATCAGCACAATCCTTAAGAAATGCAGGAGCAATAGTTTGGGTAACAGAAGTAGATCCAATATGTGCATTACAAGCTGCTATGGAAGGATTCAAGGTTGTTACTATTGAATCAGTAGCATCAGAAGTTGATATATTTGTTACAGCTACAGGAAACGCTTCAGTTATAAACTATGATCATATGGAGAGCATGAAAGATCAGGCAATTGTTTGTAATATTGGTCATTTTGATAATGAAATTGATGTTGATTCTATAAAAAAATTGCAATGGGACAATATCAAACCACAAGTTGATCATATTGAGTTTCCAGATGGAAAAAAAATTATTTTGCTCGCAGAAGGAAGATTAATCAATCTAGGTTGTGCAACTGGGCATCCAAGTTATGTAATGTCTGCATCTTTCACTAACCAAGTATTAGCCCAAATAGAACTATGGAAAAACTCTCATAATTATAAAAATGAAGTTTACGTTTTACCTAAAATTTTAGATGAAGAAGTAGCAAGATTACATTTAGATAAAGTAGGGGCAAAATTAACAAAATTAACAAGTGAGCAAGCAGAATATATTAGTGTTGATAAAAAAGGACCATTTAAAAATGATACATATAGATATTAGATAAAGTGCGTCTTATAAGATTATATATTGATCAAGATCTTGATATAAAAAAAATATTTTTTTTAGATAAAAATTCACATCACTATCTATCTAACGTACTTCGTGTAAAAAAAAATCAAAAAATTATCTTATTCAATAATACTGGCAATGAATATCATGGTTATGTTAAAGATTTTAATAATAAAAATTTTGAGATATATATCGAGCAAAAAATTTTTAAAGAAAAGAATAAAAATAAAGTAGAAATTGCTTTTAGTATTTGCAAGAATCCATGTTCTGATTTAATTGTACAGAAATTAACAGAGCTTGGCGTTGATTCGATTCAGCCAGTTCTTTCAAAAAATTCAATTTTTAATCAAAAAAAAATTGATTTTGATAAAAAATTAAAACACTGGGAAAGCATATCTATAAGCTCAAGTGAACAGTCAGAAAGGCTTTATTTGCCAAACATAAAAAGTATTATTTCTTTTCAAGATTATGTTGAAAAATGTAATTACGAATCTAAAATAATTTTAGATACAAGATCAGATGAAATGTTATCAAGCGTTTATACAAATAATTTAACCTCATGCTCTCTTTTAGTCGGTCCAGAAGGAGATTTTACAGATCAAGAATATAAGTACGCATATGAAAGAAATTTTTCATCAGCAAGCTTAGGTGATAATATTTTGAGAGTTGAAACAGCTGTAATAGCAGCTTTCTCATATATTAAATTAAAAGGCAATAATATAACATCATGAGTAATAAAAAAGTTTTAGTAATAATGGATCCAATAGAGTCAATAGATATTTCTAAAGACACAACATATCAATTAATGTGTTCAGCGCAAGATGTAGGACATGATGTATATTATTTATTACCTAATACTTTGTCGGTTAATTCGTTCGGATCATTTGGCAGTATTGGAAAACTCAAAATAAAAAAAGAAAAAAAACAATTTTATAAGATAGTTGATACAAAAATTGAGCAGTTATCAAATTTTGATTATATTTTAATGAGAAAAGACCCACCTGTAGATATAAATTATATATACCAAACTTACTTGTTAGATTTAGTTAATAGTAAGCAAACAAAAATTATTAATCCAGGTTCATCCTTAAGAAATTTTAATGAAAAATTAATTACTTTGAATTTCCCAAGTCATATCCCAGATACGATAGTTACAAGTAATAAAGAACAAGTAGAGAATTTTAAGAAAAAACATAAAAAAATAATTTTGAAACCATTGAACTTGATGGGTGGAAGATCTATATATATGTTAGAAGAAAATGATAAAAATTTGAATGTTATTTTTGAAGACATGACTAACATGGGTAGAGACCCTATTATAGTTCAGCAATATCTAGAAGAAGCAAAAGATGGGGATAAAAGAATAATTATAATAAACGGAGAAGTAATAAGAGAGTCAGTAATAAGGATTCCTAATAAAAACGATCATAGATCAAATCTTGCTTCTGGAGGGTCAATAGAGAAATATCTTTTAGATAAAGATGAATTTAAAATTTGCGAAAAAGTTGCAACATTTTTAAAAAAAGAAAATATTCAATTTGCAGGTTTAGATATGATAGGTAACAAGATTACTGAAATTAATATAACATCACCAACTTGTGTAGCAGAAATAAATAAATTTCATAATATTAATTTAGGAAAATATTTTTGGAAAAAGTTGAATGACTGATAAATTAATAAACTATCTTGGAGTTGATTATGGTGAAAAGAGGATAGGTCTTGCTGTTGGGAACTCTGTAAGCAGAATCGCTACGCCACTAAAAACTATAAATAATATTAGCTCGGAGACCTCTTGCGAAAAAATTTTAAATGAAATCAAAGAATGGTCAATTCATAAAATAATAATAGGAAAGCCTGAAATTTATTCAGATCAAAAAATTAATAAAAAAATAGATTATTTCGGAAATGTACTAAAAAAAAGTCTAGATCTTGATATTATTTTTTATAACGAAGATTTTACTTCAAATTCTGCTCAGGCAAGCTTAGCTCTTCAAAGACAGGCAGGAAGAAAAAAAAGGGTTAATAAGGAAGAAATAGATAGAATTGCTGCCTCAATAATATTACAATCTTATTTTGAAAATGAAATATTCAAAAGATCAGACACAGGAACTACTTCTAAAGATTGAGAATTCTCTAAGGAATTATCTTTCAAAAAACAATATAAAAAACCCTATTATTATCGGTGTTCATACTGGCGGCGCATGGATAGCTGAATGGTTACAAAAAGCACTTGATGCTAAAGGTAGCGCTGCATCGCTTGATATTAGCTTTTATAGAGATGATTTTAGCAGAATTGGGGTTAACCCAAGAGTTGGCAAAACAGAGATGCCTATTTCGGTAGATGATAGACATGTCATATTAGTTGATGACGTATTGTTTACTGGAAGAACTACACGTGCAGCAATAAACGAAATATTTGATTTTGGAAGACCACTTTCTGTCACTCTTGTAGTGCTGGTTGAAAGAAATGGCAAAGAACTTCCATTTTCCCCAGATATTATAGGAGAAAAATTGGAATTAGATAATGATAAGAATATTAAATTATTAGGGCCTGATCCAATGATTATAGAGATTGTTGACAAAAAATAAGAGGTATATGTATGAATGAAAAAAATGATATAGACTTTGAAGCAAAAGGTATAAATCACAATAATATTGTTTCACAAAAACATCTACGTCATTTTTTAGATATTGAGAATCTTCCTAAGTCATTAATACTCGATATATTAGATTTAGCTGAGTCATTTGCAGGTGTATCTGGACAACCAGTTAAAAAAGTTCCTCTACTTAGAGGAAAAACTATTGTTAATCTATTTTTTGAAGCAAGCACTAGAACAAGGACAACTTTTGAACTTGCTGCTAAAAGGCTTTCAGCTGATTTTTTAAATATTAACGTAGATTTTAGTGCAACAAAAAAAGGTGAAACTTTATTAGATACCTTGAGAAATTTAGAAGCAATGCATTGTGATATGTTTATTGTAAGACATCCTTCATCAGGAGCAGCTGAATTTATTTCAAAAAATGTTTCTGAAAATATTAGTATCATCAATGCAGGAGATGGAAGGCATGCTCATCCAACTCAAGCAATGCTTGATATATTTACAATAAGAAAATATTTTTCGGATTTTACAAAAATCAAAGTTGCAATCGTTGGTGATATTCTTCATTCACGGGTTGCACGATCTTTAATGCATGCTTTAAGAATTCTTGAAGTCCCTGAAGTTAGGGTAATAGGCCCAAAAACTCTTTTACCAAATGGAGTTGAACACATGGGTGTAACTCCTTATGTAGATATGGATGAAGGTATAAAAGGTTGTAATGTAGTGATTATGTTGAGATTGCAAAATGAAAGAATGAGTTCAAGTTTTATTCCAGACGAACATGAATATTATAATTTATATGGTTTTACGCCCGATAGGCTAGATTTAATTGCAAAAAATGGAATTGTAATGCATCCAGGGCCCGTAAATCGCGGGGTTGAAATAAGTTCCGAAGTTGCGGATGGAGATAGATCTGTAATATTACAACAAGTATCAAATGGTATAGCTGTGAGAATGGCAATTTTGTCACTTTCAATGCAACCTTGATGGAGAATAAATGAGTGATTTAATAATAAAATCTGGAAATTTGATAAATCCTGGAGGAGATATTTCGGGAGTTCACGATATTTATATTAAAAATGGAGATATAATTGGCATTGACGAAGATAATACCAAGTTAAATTCACCTAGAATAATAGATGCTGATGGTTGTTATGTTCTTCCTGGGTTAATTGATTTGTCTGTAAGATTTCGCGAACCTGGCCTAGAAAAAGAAGCAACTATACATAGTGAATCGAAGGCAGCAGTATCATCTGGAATAACTACAGTTTGTTATATGCCTGATACTCAGCCTGTAATTGATACACCTGCACAAATAAAGTTAGTTGAAGAAATTTTTAAAAATGTGAATCTATGTAAAGTAAAAGTTTTGGCTTCTTTAACTAAAGGCCTTGATGGAAATACATTAAGTCCAATGGTGGAGCTTAAAGAAGCTGGTGCAGTTGGGTTGACTAACTGCTTAAATCCAATTAAAGACCCTCTAGTTTTAAGAAGAGCAATGGAATATGCGTCAGGACAAAATATAACTTTATTTTATCAACCACAAAATGAATTTTTAGCAAATAATGGTTGTGTACATGAAGGAAAAATTTCTAACAAACTTGGATTGCCAGGCATACCTTCTGCCGCCGAATCGTCAGCGGTAGCAGAAGCAATTTTATTGAGTAAGTTGACAGGTGTTAAATTACATTTATGCAGAATATCATGTCAAGAATCTTTAATGCTTATAAGTAATGCTCAAGCATTGGGTTTATCAATTACAGCTGATGTGGCAATACATCAGCTATTTTTCGACGAAAATTCTATTAATAATTTTAATAGCGATTACCATGTAATGCCCCCATTTAGATCAAACGAAGACTTAATAAGTTTGCAAAAAGGAATATCTGATGACACCATTTCAGTGATTTGCTCAGACCATCAACCACATAATGAGGATGCTAAACAAGCCCCATTTTCAAATACACAGCCAGGCATATCATCAATTGAGCTATTAATTCCACTAATAATGGATTTGGTAGATTCGGAATTGATAAATTTAAATTCAGCTATTGCAAAGGTTACATCAAACCCTGCAAATATACTTGGTTTAGAATCAGGTGTTATAGAACAAGGCGCAGTGGCAGATTTATGTATATTAAAAAAGGAAGAATGGGTATTTAAAGAATCAAATATAATTAGTTTAGGAAAAAATACTCCGTTTATTGGAAAAAAATTTACAACATTTGTTGATAAAACAATTTGTAATGGGAAAATTATCTACGAAAAAAAGTAATTTTATTTATGAATTCTATAAAAGAAAATATTTTAGAAATTAAAAAAAAAATTTCAGATTTAGAAATAAAATCTAAACGAAAAAAAAATAGCGTTACATTGCTTGCAGTAAGTAAAGCGCAAAACATAAATAAGATTAAAGATGCATACAAATATGGTCAAAAAGATTTTGGTGAAAATTATCTTCAAGAGTCCATAAATAAAATTAATAATCTTAAAGATTTAAATATTAATTGGCATTTTATTGGGAACATACAAAGTAATAAATCAAGGTTAATTGCTGAAAACTTTAGTTGGGTTCATAGTATTGATAAAATATCAACATTAGAAAAAATAAATAATTTCAGAAAAAATTTAGATTCTAATTTAAATATATGTATTCAGATTAATCTCGATGAAGAAAACACAAAATCTGGCATTAAAATTGACGAAGTTGAGAATTTTCTTGAAAAAGCATCTGGTTTTGAAAATATCAATATAAGAGGATTAATGGCAATACCAAAATACCAAGATAATAACTCAGAGCAATATAATTCATTTATGAAAATTAGAATTTTATTTGATAGTCTTATACAGAAGGGGTATAAATTGGATACATTATCAATAGGAATGAGTGCAGATTATGAATCAGCAATTTCAGCAGGCTCAACTATTGTAAGGATTGGTACCGCAATATTTGGTGAAAGAAAAAAATGAAGATTGCATTTATAGGGTATGGGAATATGGCTAGTGCGTTAATTAAGGGCATTCTTATATCTGACGATATTACTTTGGAAAATGATATATTCATATTTCATAACAAAGATGAAGACACATATAAGGCAGATAAATGTGTTTTTAAAAAATCTGGTGAAAATATAAAAGATAATTTTGATATCGTTTTTTTGTGTGTAAAACCAAACGATGTAGAAAAAGCAATATCAGAAAACTCAAATATTTTCTCAGACAATCAAATAATAGTTTCTATTATTGCTGGGAAAACAACTAAATCTTTAAAAAAATTATTTAAAAAAAGAGTTATAATAGCTAGAGCTATGCCCAATTTATGCGCTGTTTTTAATGAAAGTATTACTGGTTTGTATATAGAAGATTCAATAGACGAAGATGGTAAGAATTTCATAGAGAGTATATTTAAAAGTATTGGTTACGTAAGAAATATAAGTGAAAACGAGATGCACTCTTTTACGGCAATGTTTGGAAGTGGGCCAGCTTATATTATGCTTTTTATAGAGTCATTAATAGAATGTGAAGAATTTGAGAATATTACAAAAGAAGATAAGGCATTACTGTTATTGCATCTATTAAACAGTACATCGAAAATGTTATTTGTTACTGACGATATCAAAGAATTAAGATCTAAAGTTACATCTAAAGGCGGCACAACAGAATCAGCTTTAAGAATTTTTGAAAAAAACGAATTTTCTAAAATCATAAAAGATGCTATAAAGGCTGCTAGAAAAAAATCAATAGAAATTTCAAAATAAGGAAAAATAATGTCAAACTCGTTTCCGGAATTAGGATACTTTGTTATAGATCTAATAATATCTTTTTTGATTTTAGTTTTTACATTAAGGTTGCTCTTAGCAATGTCAAGTGCTAATGGGAACAATCCTATTACTCAAACAATAATTAAAATTTCAAGACCTATTAGATCTTTTTTTGTATTTTTGCCAAACATTGGAAAATTTGAATTATCAAGTTTTATAATAATTTTTTTATGTCATTTTATAAATATGTACATGCATACTTCAATAATAGGAAGTGATGTTTTGCTTGAAAAACTTTTATTATTTTCGCTTAAAAGTTCTATTTTCAGTATATTAAATGCTTTAACAATAATTTTTATTATACTAGCAATATCAAGTTGGTTTACGCAGTCTATAAATCATAATAGAAATCCTGCACTAGATATAATTTATGAAATATCAAATCCTATTTTATATTCTATTAAAAGAATTGTTCCAACATCTGTTGGGGTAATTGATTTTTCGGTAATTATTGCATTAGTTCTTATACATTTTATTCAAAATTTTATTAATATTATTTTAAAGTTTTAAAATAGCAATAATTTGTAAATTTTCTTAAATTCGAGTATATTAAATATTCACCGATTTGAAGTCAGCTTGCGGGTGGGAAAATACAGCTAAAGCGAATTTATAAAAGCACAGTTATATTTCCTCCATATTAAAATAAATGATTTCAAATTAGAAATTATGGATTTTTTTATGGGTAATAAACAAAATAACAATTCTGTAGGTATAGTAGAGCCAAAGACTATTGAGATAAAAAAAAGTCTTAAGCTTGATTGTGGTAAAGTTTTGGACGACTTTTCTTTAGTCTATGAGACATATGGCGAATTGAATAAAGAAAAAAACAATGCAATTCTTATATGTCATGCTTTATCAGGCGATCATCATGCGGCAGGCTATCATAATAAAGATGATAAAAAACCTGGTTGGTGGGATTCATGTATAGGCCCTGGAAAACCTTTTGATACAAATAAATTTTTTATAGTGTCGTTAAATAATCTTGGCGGATGTAAAGGGTCAACAGGTCCAAATACTATAGACAAAAATACAGGAAATGAGTTCGGGCCAGATTTTCCAATTGTCACAGTGAATGATTGGGTGAATAGCCAAAAATTACTTGCAGATTTTTTAGGAATAGATGCATGGGCTTGTGTTGCAGGAGGAAGTCTAGGTGGTATGCAGGCTTTACAGTGGTCAATTAGCTACCCAGATAAAATAAAGAACTCTATTATAGTTGCAGCGGCAGCCAAGCTTTCTGCACAAAATATTGCTTTTAATGAAGTAGCAAGACAGGCAATTATCACTGATCCCGATTTTCATGACGGAAGATATAATAGTTATAACGTAATTCCTAAAAGAGGATTGAGTATAGCCAGAATGCTTGGACACATTACTTATTTATCAGATGATTCAATGAGGCAAAAATTTGGCAGAGACCTGAGAGAAGGTAAATTAAATTTTGGATACGATGTAGATTTTCAAGTAGAAAGTTATTTGCGATATCAAGCACAAGCTTTTGTAGAAAGATTTGATGCAAACACATATTTGTTAATGACAAAAGCTTTAGATTATTTTGATCCTGCCCAAGAATATAATGGAGATTTATCAAAAGCATTTAAAAAAACAAAATCAAAATTTCTTGTCATATCTTTTACAAGTGATTGGAGATTTTCTTCATCAAAATCACATGAAATTGTAAAATCACTAGTGAAAGCCAAAAAGAATGTTTCGTATTCAGAAATTGAAGCAGATCAGGGTCATGATGCTTTTTTAATGCCAATACCAAATTACCTAGATGTGTTAAAAAATTTTATGGCCAATATAACGTAAATATATAAAGAAAATGAATAGAAAAGATTTTAAAATAATTTCAGACTGGATAAATAATGAGTCAACTGTTCTTGACTTAGGATGTGGTGATTCCACTTTATTAGATTATCTTGTGAAAAAGAAAAATATCTCAGGCTATGGATTTGAAAAAGATATAGATCAAGTTAAAGAATCAATTAAAAAAAATATTAATGTTATCCAAGCTGATTTTAATAATGGACTGTCAGATTATTTCGAGGCTAACTTTTTCGATTATGCAATTATGACGCAAGCACTGCAAGAAAATAAAAATCCTGACAAAATTATATTAGAGATGTTAAGAGTTGCAAAAGAAGGAATCGTCACTTTTCCTAATATGGGTTTCTGGAAAAATAGAATACAATTGGGTTTTCAGGGGCGCATGCCTATATCAAATGCTCTGCCTAACAAATGGTTTGATACGCCTAATATTCATTTGTGTACTTTTAATGATTTTGAAAAATTATGCGGCGATATTGATATAAAAATTATTGAAAAAAAAGTTTTAAATAATCATTACTCTTCAAATATTTTATTAAGGATTTTTCCGAATTTTTTCGGTGAAATTGCTTTGTATAGGTTCAAAAAAAGCTAATTTGTCTCAACTTTAGATTTTATAAAATCTTTATGGTCTAGGTACAAAAGTTCTGAAAGTTTTCTTATGCGGTATTCCTCATGTTTATCTATTATATTGTCTGACTTAGCTACTAACCATGCCATATTTAAAAGAGTCTTTTTTTGAAGTTTTGTATAATTTTCATTAATTAACTTAATATACTTTCTAAAGCAATTTGTATCTTTGTGTAATTCTAAGGCTTTGTTTTTTAACCACTCAGAATCTTGTAATGAAAGATTTAACTCTTTACTACATAACTTAATAATTGAACTTATTTCTTCATTTTTTATTTCAAAGTCTGAGTAACTTACCTCTATAAGAAGAATTGCACATGCTATATTAATATCCTCAATTGTTACTTTTTTTATTTTTTCTTTTTTAAAGAGTTTTCTTAAGAATTTTATCATTTTAATTTCCTTTTATTATTAAATAGCTTATTGATAAATTAGCCTTTGTCAATTAAACAAAATAATAATATTGAAAAATCTACTATTACGATATAAAGTAAAACAAATTTTTTTTGGAGAAATATGATTGATTATACAGATGAAGAATTTATGTATATTACAAAAACTGTTATGAAAGTTTTAGATACATGGAATCTCACTACAGAACAAACTGTGGCAGTTTTGGGGTTATCTAAAAACACAAGAAAACGTGAGCTAGATAAATATAGAACTTTAAAAGCATTTCCTAAGAACGAAACAATAATTAAAAGATTAAGTCATATTGTAGGAATTTCAGATGCATTAAGAACGACTTTTCCAAGAAATATTAATATGTCTGAAAAATGGATGAAGTCACAACACAGAAGATTTGATAATGAAACTCCATTAAATGTTATTTTAGAAGAAGGCATAAATGGTTTGTGCAAAGTAAGGTCAGAATTAGATTGTACATTTGCGTGGAATGCATCATCGAGAAATTAATAAATCATGAAAAAATTATATAAAATTAAAAATTCACAACTTCATGGCAAAGGACTTTTTGCTAATGCAGATATTAAAGCCGGAACGAATATTATTGAATATGTTGGAGAAAAAATTACTAAAGCCCAATCCGATAAAATAGCTGAAGTGCAATTAAAAAAAGCACAGAAAAATAGAGAAGAAGGCCAAGTTTATATTTTCACTCTAAATAAAAAATATGATATTAATGGAAATGTAAGTTATAACAAAGCAAGATTAATGAATCACTCATGTGATCCAAATTGTGATACAGATATAATAGACGATAAGATCTGGATTAGATCATTTAAAGATATAGAGAAAGGTGAAGAATTAACTTATGATTATGGATTTACATTTGATGAAGATGATTTCAGAGATCATGTATGTAAATGTGGTTCAAAAAAATGCGTTGGTTTTATAGTGACAGAAGACGATTGGGGAAAACTAAAAAGATTTTTATTGAAATTAGTGAAAAATTGCAAAAAAGCTAACAAATAATTTTTTTTTCAAAACAATCTATATTATCCAATGATCTAAAGTTATTAACGTTTTGTTTAGATTTATTAGAGTCGGGAAAATTAATACAAAAAATATTTTTTATATTGTTATTGTATGAGAATTTTAAAACATCTTGGTTATCATCAATAAAAACTGTTTTATTTTTACAATATGTTAATTTCTTGTCTAGATATTGCCAAAAATTTTTTGTTTCTTTAGAAAATCCATAGTCTTCTGAAGAAATAATCTCATCAAAATATCCCCACAATTTTACCTGGGTAATTTTAATATTTAGCATATTCCTAGGGCAGTTGGTAAGTAATATTATTTTAATATTATGTTTTTTTAAATTTGTTAAGAAATTAATAGTACCTGGAAAAACTTTAATTCTGTTTTTTGTATTTAAAACCTCGTATTCTAAATCAATACCAATTTTTTTGCTCCAATAATCTAAACTATACCAGTCTAAAGTATTTTTTTTCTGTCTATACTTTTTCTCAAATTCATATTTTGCTTGCTCAAGGTCTATATTATTTTTTTTTGCATAAATATTTGGTATGTGCTCATGCCAAAAATAGTTGTCATAGGCTAGATCTAGCAACGTTCCATCTAAATCTAAAAAAAAAGTTTCTATTGAGTTCCATTTCATCTAATCTATTATATTATTATTGACTTGATATATACATATGATATCAGAAAAAAAATATTCCTTATTAGTTAACTTGCTCTTGCAAGTATTGTTTGTTGGAATTCTGCTTGGGTTATTTAGGACTGCAATACCGGCTTTATCAGAAAGTATTTTCAATGTCCCTAAAAATTCATTTATTTTTTTATGTACTTTTATAATTGCGTTTGGATTAATTAAAGGCATAGCAAATTATTATGCAGGTATTCTTGCAGATAAATACAATAGAAAAATAATTCTTTTATATGCGTGGATTATTGTTTTGCCCGTCCCTTTTATTATTTACTTTGCAACAAATTGGTATTACATAATTTTGGCAACCTTTATTATGGGCATCAATCAAGGTCTTGCATGGTCAGTTACACAAATATCAAGTGTTGATATTACAAAAGACGAAAAAAGAGGTTTTGCAGTTGGGCTTAATGAATTTTCTGGTTATTTGGGAGTTGCAATTGGAGGAATTCTTGTAAGTTATATGACTTCACTATTACCTATTAAAGCAGCTTTATTTTCATTCTCTATAATATTTGTTTCTATTGCACTTTTGTATTGTGTTTTTTTAATAGAAGATACAAAAAAATACGCAAATGCATATTTTAAAGAGAACCCTGATAATATATTTTTTTATGTTACCTGGAAAAATAAAAAACTTTTTGCATATTCTCAGGCAGGTCATATAGAAAAATTTGTTGATACGTGTATATGGATATTTTTCCCAATATATTTATTTAATAACGGAATAACTTTAATGGAAATAAGTTACATAGTTGGTACCTATGCTTTCACGTGGGGAGTGTTGCAAATTTTTACTGGTCTTTATTCTGATTATGTCGGAAGAAATTTATTGATTATTTCTGGGATGTTAATTTGTTCTATAGTTCTTCCAATGTGCTTATTAAGCTTAGAATTTAATTGGTGGATAATGTGTAGTTTCTTTTTGGGGTTAGGTATGGCACTTTTATATCCGTCAATTAGCTCAGCTGTTAATGATAATTGTGAGGATAGTTGGCGAGCATCAGCAATTGGAATTTATAGATTTTGGAGAGATACAGGCTACGCTACGGGCGCGCTATTTCTTGGAATTATTACTAGTATTATAAATATAGAATTTGGCTTTATCTTTGTATCATATAGCATGCTAATATCAACACTAATTTTAATACTTACTTTAAGAAAATATGGATAAACAATTAAATCAAAATGTTTTTGGTGAAGACATAGAAATATGTAGTAAAGAAACTATGACAGGTTATTTGAGAAATGGATCTTGCGAGACACTTAATGATGATGTTGGGAGTCATACAGTTTGCGCAAGAGTTACAGATGAGTTTTTAAGATACTCTAGAGAAAAAGGTAATGATTTAATAACGCCAAGACCAGAACTAGATTTTCCGGGTCTGAAAGAAGGTGATAAATGGTGCGTATGTGCAATGAGATGGTTGGAAGCACTTAATGACGATGTAGCACCTCCTATTCTTATAAGAAGCACAAATATCTTAGCCCTTGAGATTATTGATATAGACTTATTAAAAAAATATGCAGTAGATTTGCTCTAAAAAAAAGATACTAATTGAGTTTGATTTATACTCCCTTAAAAAGTTAAACCGCCATTAAAAATTTAATTTGGCTAGTTTAAATATAAATGGTGGCTCGGGGCAGAATTGAACTGCCGACACGAGGATTTTCAGTCCACTGCTCTACCAACTGAGCTACCAAGCCGCAAACCATTTATAAATTTTTTAAGAAAAAGTGAGTATACACTAATGAAGTCATAGATGAAGTTAAGTTTGAGAAAAAAAATACAATAAAAAAATTTCTTATATTGTTATATATAAGACTATTATAATATTTAAATTATTAAGAATTCTTATTAATTAATAAAAAAAGATTATAAAAATCAATAACTTATTATACATAAAATGTATAGATTTTGCATATAATTAAGGGTTTATTTTTAAAATTAAATCACTAAAATGTGAGTGTAGTTAAATAAAATATATTTTAATAATAACTCGAGGACAATAATATGATTAAATTATTAGATTTTAGCAAGAAACTTCTTGCGACATTTCTAGTAGTAACATCAATACCAGCAATAGCATTAGCTGGTGAGCATTCATCTGGTGGTTTAGCAGGAGATGACTATGTAGGTGTTACTTTCTGGATTATTTCTATGGCTATGGTTGCTTCAACAGTATTCTTTATTGTTGAGCGTGACAGAGTTAGTGCGAAATGGAAAACATCATTAACAGTATCAGCGCTTGTGACTTTAATCGCAGCTGTTCACTATTTCTACATGAGAGATGTTTGGGTAGCAACTGGCGAATCACCAACAGTCTTTAGATATATAGATTGGTTGTTAACAGTTCCACTTCTAATGATTGAGTTCTACTTTATCTTAGCAGCGGTTACAACTGTATCTTCAGGAATTTTCTGGAGATTACTAGTAGGTACTGTAATAATGCTAGTAGGTGGATACTTAGGTGAAGCTGGAATGATTTCGGTAATGACAGGTTTCATTATAGGGATGATAGGTTGGTTATACATTCTTTATGAAATCTTTGCAGGTGAAGCTAGCAAAGCAAATGCTTCTAGTGGAAGTGCAGCTTGTCAAACAGCCTTTGGAGCTTTACGTTTAATTGTAACCATTGGTTGGGCAATTTATCCGCTAGGATATTTCTTAGGTTATCTAGGCGGTGGGGCAGACCCAGCTACATTAAACATTGTTTACAACTTAGCTGACTTTGTAAACAAAATTGCTTTTGGTTTAATTATATGGGCAGCAGCTGTTAAAGAATCTGCTTAAATAAGTAGTTTTTTTTATCATAATTAAAGGCTCGCTCTAATCAGTGAGCCTTTTTTTTATTTCTAGGATTTTATGAGGAAAATTATTGTTATCGGTTCTGGTTTTGGTGGATTATCAATAGCTGCAAGGTTAAAAAGTAAAGGCTTTGATATAACTTTATTAGAGAAACAAAAGGACTTGGGAGGCCGAGCTCGCACCTTTGTGCATAATGGTTATAAGTATGATGCAGGGCCGACAGTTATTACCGCTCCATATCTTATTGAAGAACTTTTCACGCTTCATGACGAAAAACTTAGCAATTATGTGAATCTGTTACCTGTAAAGCCCTGGTATAGATTTTTATTTGATAATGGTGAATATTTAGATTATGGCAATAAATTAAGTGACACAATAAAAGAAATAAAATCTAAATACGGTTATGGGAATGCCAAATCTTATGTGAAATTGTTAAAACATAGTAAAAGAATATTTGAAAAAGCTTTTACTGAACTCTCAGATCAACCATTTGAGTCAATAGGAAGCATGGTAAAACATTTGCCAGAATTAATAAAAATTAGGTTTGATAGATCAGTATATGCAGCAGTAGATAAATACATAGGCAATAAAGATCTAAATCAAGCATTAAGTATGCACCCTCTCTTAGTAGGAGGTAATCCATATAGCACGACTTCAATTTATTTATTAATCCAATATTTAGAGTGGAAATGGGGTGTTTTTTATTCAGAAGGTGGGACAGGAAAAATTATTGATGGACTAGAAAAGCTTCTTCTTAATGCTCAAGTAGAGATAAAGAAAGATACTGAAGTACAGCAAATAATTACAAAAAAAAATAAAGTCGTAGGAGTTGAGACACCACAAGGGTTAATAAATTGCGATGGTGTAGTTTGTAATTCTGATCCTACTTATACATATAAAAATTTACTTGGATATAAGTCTAAAAAATTATCCAACAATTTTAATCTTAAGCATTCTATGAGCTTGTTTGTATTATATTTTTCAACAAAGAAAATATATAAAGATGTAAAGCACCATACTATAATTTTTAGTAAAAGACATTATGAGCTATTACATGATATTTTTAATAAAAAATTATTTATAAAAGATCCCAGCCTTTATTTACATAGACCTTCAGCAACTGATCCCTCCATGATACAAAAAAATAATGATACGTTTTATGTCTTAGCACCGGTACCAAATAATTTAAGTAATATAAATTGGGAAGATAGAGGAAAAGAATTATCAAGTATTATAATTGAAATTTTAGAAAACAAAGCTATGCCAAAATTATCTTCTAATATTGTAGACAGCTTTTATATAACACCTGATTATTTTGAAAACGAAATGAACACATATGCTGGAAGTGGATTTGGAATACAACCTATTTTCACCCAATCAGCTTATTTTAGATATGGAAATAAAGCGCTAGAAACTGATGGATTATATTTTGTAGGTGCAAGTACACATCCTGGCGCGGGTATACCTGGGGTTCTATCTACAGCGAAAGTAACTGAGAAATTAATCATTAGAGACTATGGGAATAATAAATAACAAAAGTATTATTTATAATAATAGTAAATCTTTTTTTTGGGCTAGTAACTTTTTGCCAAAGAATATATTTAACAAAGTTATAAATATCTATTCATTTTGTAGGCTGCAAGATGACATAGTTGATGAGGACTTTACATCTTATGATAAAACAGAAGCAGAAGAACTTAAAAATACAATTAAATCATATGGTGTAAGTGACAATTTAATTGATGAATTAATAGATGGAGTTAAATCTGATGAAAATTTTACAAGATATAAAGATAATGGAGAATTGTTAAGATATTGTTATAAGGTGGCTGGAGTTGTAGGTTTAATGATGATTAAAGCACTAAATATCAAAGATGCAAGAGCAAAACATCATGCTATAGATTTAGGTATAGCAATGCAACTAACAAATATAGCAAGGGATGTTATGCAGGATTATAAGAAAAATAGAATATATATTCCAATTAATACTAAAATAGATGAAGCGCTCCTAGATAACTTAGATGAAAATGGAACAGAAAAAATAAAAGAGGCAGTTGAACATTTATTATTAAAAGCAGATATATATTATAAAAGTTCTCTAAATGGTATGAAATACATACCAATAAGTTCCAGAATATCTATACTCATAGCGTTAAGAATATATCAAGCGATAGGAAATAAGATAAAGAAAACGGGAGAAAAATTTCTATATCACAATATATATATTTCAAAAAAAGAAAAATTAATAATAATTATAAAAACAATTCTAGAATTCACAATCTTTTTTATAATTCCGTTTCATAGTAAAAAACATAATAAGAGACTACATAATTCTCTAGTAGGATTAACAGATGTCCATAATTGATAAATACGATTATATAATCATTGGAGCGGGTTGCGCAGGACTAAGTTTAGCATATAGAATGCTCAACAAAGATTTTAAAGTTTGTGTAATAGAAAAAGAAAGTAATATTAGTAAAAAAAATAAATTATGGTCTTTTTGGGATACATATGAAAATCCTTTTAATCATCTTGTAGAGAAAAAATGGTCACAATTTTTAATTCAGAATGAATCAAAAATTTTAAGTATTGATTGTCATAAATTTAAATATAAAAGTTTAAATTCACATGATTTTAATAATTATATACTAGAGAAAATTAGAAAAAGCAAAAATATTGATATCAATTTTTCTTTATCTATAGAAAAAATTAATAAGAATGGAAAAGAAATTGAAATTAAGACAAAAGAAAAAGTTTTTTTATGCAATCATATTTTTGATAGTAGACCAAATTTTAGCAAAGTATATATGTGGCAACAATTCTTCGGGGGATATGTAAAAACATCAAGAAATGTCTTTGATGAATCATCTCCAATAATTATGGACTTTTCTAACATTGAGCAAAAATTTCATTTTAATTATTTTTTGCCATTTAAAAAGAATTTAGCTTTAATTGAATCAACATATTTTTCATCAATTTCTGAAGAAGAAAATCTCGATATAAAGTATATAGAAAAATATATGGAAACAAAATATAAGGGTGTAGAGTACAATATAGAGAAAACTGAGTCAGGAAGAATACCTATGGATGTTAATTTAAATAGTAATTGTGATTTTGATTATATAACTAAAATAGGATCATATTCGGGAGCAACAAGAGCAAGTACAGGTTATGCTTTTATAAATATACAAAAACAGTCAGATCATATTATGCAAAACTTAAGTAAGGTAAAAAAAATAAAAAAATATCATCATAATTTTATTCTTAGAAAGATGGACGATATATTTTTAAAAATCTTAAAAGACGATCCTGAATACATTAAAAAAGCATTAATAAAATTATTTTCAAGCAAAAATTCCATAACTCAGATAAAGTTTCTTTCAGATATACCAAATATAGTGGATATAATAAAAATATTGATATACCTACCAAAGAAAAAGTTTTTACAATACGCTCTAGGAATTCATAAAAATGAAAATAAATAAATTAGACGATTTTCATAAGATAATTTTTTTTGTAATAAGTTCTATCGTTTTATTAGCAAATTTTTTATTTACTAATTTGTTAACATACGAAATACAGATCTATATATTATTTATTTTAGTTTCTATTATCGGACTACCTCACGGGTTTTTTGATTTTACAATTGGAAAAAATATTTTCCAAAAAATTACTAAAAATTGGTTTCTATATTTTTCCGCTTCTTATTTATGTATAGCGATTATATATTTTTTATTGTGGAAAAGCATACCAACATTTTCATTATTATTTTTTTTAGTAATATCTGCATTACATTTTGGATACGAGGATTATAATTATCTTACTAGAGTAGAAAAAAGAAAATTGATTAATATCAATATTATACTTAAAGGAATAATAGTTGTATTTACCCCAATTTTGTTTCACTATGAGGAGGTAACTAGTTTATTTTTTATTTTAACAAATTATAGTTTTAAATTTTATGAAATTAATTCTTTTTATAAAATAACATATATAATTTTCTTAGTTTCTTACATTGCATTTGAAAAAAATAAAAATTTTTTATATAAGTTTGAAGAGCTGATGTATCTTATAAACTTCATTTTTTTACCACCTCTGATTTCTTTTACATTATATTTTTGCTTTCTACACTCAATACGTCATTTTCTTGAATCTATATTTATTTATAAATACGTCCCCGAAAACTTTACTACGAAAAGTTTTGTGTTAACCATTATTTTAACATCTCTAATTTTTTCTATAATTACAGTTTTTTTAATTGAGAGAAATTTTGATATAAATACTAATGAGACTATAATAAAATATGTATTTATTATGTTGGCTTGCTTAACTTTACCACATATGATTTTTAATATGCTGACAAGTTCAAATTAAACTTATTTAGGTTTAAATTCTTTTGGAACTTCCGAACCTTCACCAAAAAAGAATTTTTCCATTTCTTCTTCAAGAAATGTTCTAGCTTTAGGTTCTATGGGTGTTAATCTATATTCATTAATGAGCATAGTCATGTGTTTTATCCATGATGCCCAAGCTTCTTTTGATATATTTTCATATATTTTTTCTCCCAACTTTCCAGGATAAGTTGGCCTATCTAGTCCCTCAAGTTCTTTCTTTAGTTTTGAGCACATTCCCATTCTCATTATTTACT
>JAYNQN010000008.1:47228-54905 GCA_038114285.1 Gammaproteobacteria bacterium
CCATTTTTAATTTTTTAATTACAGTTTCTACGGGCTTTGGACATCCAATTTTATCATAAATATTTTTCCAATAAAAATTATGTGAGTTAATTTCTTGTTTTATTTGTATTTTAGTGACATATATTTTTAACTTTAAGTGAGTAAGATTATGTTCTAAACTCTGAAACATATTAAAATCTGAAGTTATTAGATGTTCTTTCAAAAATTTATCATATTCTTCCTTGCTATCAAAAGATGGTAAGCACCAAAGATTAGACCATATACTTTTACTTGTATTTTTCTTCATTAATATTTTATCTTTTTCATTTTTATTTTGTATTACAAACCAAAATAGTATTTTTTCTTTTCTTTTTTTTCTTTCGATTTTTTCTGGAATCTCATCTACTATATTTAATTTTAATGATTTACAATTTTTTTTTACAGGACATATACTACATAACGGATTTTTTTTTAGACATACTAGAGATCCCAAGTCCATAATTGATTGAGTATAAATATCATTCATATGATTTGGTAAAAGTTTTTCAGATAAAATCCAAAGGTTTTTTTCTTTATTATGATCCCCTTTAATTGCAAAAAATCTTTTTATAACTCTTTTAACATTACCGTCAAGTATTGGGTATTTTTTGTTATAAGCAAGAGATAAAATTGCTCCAGCTGTAGACCTACCTATTCCAGGCAACTCTATTATTTCTTCATAATTTTTTGGAAATGTGTACTTATATTTATTTTTTAATATTTGTGAGGTCTTATAAATATTTTCTGCCCTTCTATAATACCCAAGACCAGTCCACAACTTTAAAATATCATCGAGATTTGAATCTGCTAATTTTTTAATTGAGGGATATGTGTTTAAAAAATTTTTATAATACGGTAATACAGTTTTAACTTGGGTTTGTTGAAGCATGATTTCAGAAATCCAAACACTATATGGAGTTTTATTTATTTGCCATGGAAGATCATGCCTGCCATTTTTTTTATGCCAAAGTATTATATTTTTTGAAAATGAAAATTTTTTATTTTTAATTTCCTCTTTTCCATTCACCTGAAGCACCACCGCTTTTTGATTCCAGTTGAATATCTGAGATGACCATACCTCTATCAATAGATTTACACATATCATATATTGTTAATAGTCCAATTTGAACTGCAGTAATAGCCTCTATTTCAACCCCAGTTTGACTAGTAGTTTCTACTTTAGCTTGGCAAGTAACAGTTTTTTTAGATACATTTACTTTGAAATCTACATTTACAGAAGATAAATTTATGTTGTGGCAAAGCGGTATCAAATCAGAAGTTTTTTTTGAAGCTGTTATAGCTGCAATTCTCGATATGCCCAGTACATCACCTTTTTTATGACTTCCTTCTTTAATTTTTTTAATTGTTAATGAAGACATGTTTATCTTGCCGCTAGCTATAGCTATTCTATGTGTGGTATCCTTATTTTTGATATCCACCATATGTGCATTACCTGATTTTGTAAAATGTGTTAAATTTTTTTTCATTAGATTTAAATCTGTTTTTTTTATAGTGTAGCAAAATATGAAAATAAAAGTAATTTACTTGGCAAGATTGTCGGAAGATATTGGTAAAAAAGAAGAATATGTAGAGATTTTAGATCCAAATCCTACTATTAAACATCTGTTTTTAAGATTAGATTTAGATAAGATTCCTTATAAGATTTATACGGCAAAAAACTTGGAGCATGCTAATTTTGAAATGAAACTTGAGGACAATGATGAGATAGCATTTTTCCCAACTATAACAGGTGGATAAAATTTATTTAAGTAATAAAAATGCTGTCCTATTTCCTCTTTGAACATGAACTATAAGTTCAGAATCATTTTGTCCAGCAACAATTTCTAAATCTTTTATTTTTTGAACAGGAATATTATTTACAGATAAAATTATGTCGTTTGGTCTTATACCAACATAATAAGCTTTACTTTTTTTATTAATTTTTATTACTTTTATTCCAGTAACTTTTCCATACTCAGGCATATTTTTTGTTATTTCCGCAAAAACTATACCCTGCAATCTAGGATTGATTTTGATGCCGCTTTTTTTTGAAATTTTAGGTTCTACAATTTTTACATTAGTTGATATAATTTCTCCTTTTCTGTTTAACTGTATTGAAATTGTGGTATTGACTTTAAGAAGGCCAATTTTATTTCTCATAGCTGATGCATTTTCAACATTTTGATTATTTATTCTAGTAACTATATCGCCAATTTTTATACCAGCTTTGTCTGCAGGAGAACCTTTTTCTACTTGTGTAATTATTGCCCCTTTATTTGTATTTATACCAAATGCTTTGGACAAATCTGGAGTTAAATCTTGTGCTGAGACCCCGAGATAACCCCTTTTAACTTTTCCATACTTAATTAATTGATCAGTAATGTCTAATGCCATATTTACTGGTATAGCAAGACCAATTCCGACACTTCCTGCATTTCCTTTTGAGCCTATAATGGCAGTATTTATACCCACAAGTTCACCTTTTAAATTTACTAAAGCACCACCAGAATTTCCTGGATTTATTGATGCGTCAGTTTGTATAAAATTCTCATATGCTTCAATTCCTAAACCTGATCTTCCCAATGCACTTATAATTCCGGATGTTACTGTTTGCCCAATCCCAAATGGATTTCCAATTGCAACAACGAAATCACCAACTCTCAATTTATTTGAGTCTGCAAAATTTAATGAGTTTAAATTTTTTGCGTTAATTTTTATTACAGCTATATCTGATGCAGGGTCTGCTCCAACTAAAGTTGCCTTAAATTCTCTACCATCACTGAGTTTTACCTTAATGTCTTTGGCTTTTGCAATTACATGATTGTTTGTAATAACAAATCCTTTTTTCTTATCAATAATTACACCAGAGCCAAGACCCGACCTATTTCTTTTCTGTGATTTTTGTTGACCTGGAATGTTAAAAAATTTTCTTAAAAAAGGATCATTTATTTGATAGCTTCTATCTTCTGTTTCACTAATTGTGTAAATATTGACTACTGCTGGCGTGACATTCTCTAACATTGGTGCCAGTGATGGTACTCCGGCACTAAATAGATTTGATTTTGCAGCAAAAGAAATTGATGAAAATATTACAAGGATAAATGAAGTCAGAAATGTTTTTATTTGTATTTTCATAAATTTATTGCTCTTTTATTTCAAATCTTCCTAAGTCTAAATTTTTTTTCACATTATTTGAACTAAAAATTTGACCACTCATTGCAATATAAATTCCATGGTCTAAGCTTAACGCTGCTGCATATGCGAAGCCAGAGTTAAATACCGCATCAGTTTTTTTAAATCGTGCTGGTTGCATTGCACCTGTAAGAATAATTGTCTTTTCTTTTATACTTTCTAAAAACTTTGCAGTATCAATCATGGTATCAGTTCCATGAGTTATTATTATTCTTTCTTCATCGCACTCTAAAACTGATTTTTTTATTAATTCTCTTTCATTTTGAGTAATATCTAAACTATCTTTTTTGAGGATAGATTGCACCCTATAATTAGATGTAACATTTCCTTCGTCTAAAATAGATGGAATACATGGCTCTCCAATACTGTATTCACTATTAGCGTCAAAGTACACTTTATCAAAAGTGCCACCTGTAGTTAAGATTGCTATTGTCATATTTACTATTTCTCCAATACAAATAATACTATGTTATTATCTTGAATGTGTAATTCTTCACAAAAACAAGAAATAAGCAAATTTTTTTATTTACCAATATTTTGAGAAAATTAATATGAGAAAGAATGGAAGAAAACCAAATGAATTAAGGGATATTAAGATAACAAAAGATTATGTTTCGCATCCCGAAGGATCAGTCTTAGTAGAATTTGGAAATACTAAAGTAATATGTAACGCAACTGTAGAAAATAATGTTCCTAGATTTTTAAAAGGCCAAAATATGGGCTGGATCACTGCAGAGTATGGAATGCTTCCAAGATCTACAAATGAAAGAATGAGGAGAGAGGCAAAAAATAGACAGAGTGGAAGAACTATGGAGATTCAAAGATTAATTGGAAGGTCTTTAAGATCTGCAGTAAACCTTGAACAACTTGGAGAAAGATCAGTGACTATAGATTGTGATGTAATCCAAGCAGATGGAGGTACAAGAACTGCCTCAATAACTGGTGGATTTGTAGCCTTATGCTTAGCATTAAGGGCGCAAGATTGTGATGATTTTAACTCTCTTGATGTAATCAAATCATATACAGGATCGGTTTCTGTAGGAAAAATAAATGGAGAGATTGTTTTGGATCTTGATTATGAAGAGGATTCAAATGCAGAAACAGATATGAATTTTATAATGAATGAGGAAGGAAATTTTATTGAAATTCAAGGCACAGCTGAGGAGGGCCACTTTTCAAAAGCTGAGTTAGATGAAATGATAATTTTGGCTGAAGAAGGTATTAAATCTATTATTGAAATTCAAAAAAATACTTTAAACGCCTATGAGTAAAAAAATAGTTTTAGCATCAAATAATCATAATAAGATAAAAGAATTTCAAGAAATATTAAATAGCAAGGATATTGAATTGATTTCTCAATCTACATTAAATATTCCTGAAGCTGAGGAAACAGGGCTAACATTTGTTGAAAATGCATTAATAAAGGCACGAAATGCCTCATATTTGTCTAAATTACCTGCAATTGCAGATGATTCTGGCATAGAAGTTGACGCGCTATTAGGGCGGCCAGGTATTTATTCAGCCCGATATGCTGGGACTAATTGTGATGATCAAAAAAATAATCAATTATTGCTTGACGAATTAAGTGGTATTCCACTAGAACAAAGAACGGCAAGGTATCACTGTACTATAGTATACTTGCAAAATTATGATCATCCGGTTCCAAGGATATACAATTCCTCTTGGGAGGGTCTTATAGGCTTAAAAGAGGAAGGAAAAAATGGGTTTGGTTACGATCCATTATTCTATTTACCTGAGCTAAAATGCACGTCAGCAGAGCTTTCAGAATCAGAAAAAAATAGTATAAGTCATCGAGGAAAAGCTTTAAAACTTTTTAAAGATGATTTTTCATAAATATTATAAAAAAATAGAAAAATAGAATTTTTTTTGATAAAAATCTAAAAATTAACTTGATTTTTTGAATTTTTTAAAAAAAAAGAGTCAATTTTAGGGGCTTTTATTCACAGATAATAATTTTGTCAACTTTTTTTGCATATTTATAAAAAAAAATAATATATAATTTTTTCTATCTTTTATCATTATAAATCAAACACTTATATTGTTCAAAAAATGATCAATTTAATAGCTTCTAAAGAATGTTTGAAGATTATTAAAAAAAATATGTTTTTTACACAGACTTATCCACAATTTTTGTGGATATAAAAAATATCTCTACAAAACAGTAATTTATGCAGATATATTAAAATTTATTGGAAAATATATGTCTAAATGTCATCAATTTATCTAGTATATATAGTGATTTTAATTAATAATTACTGATTATTTATAATACTACTTGTAGGAGAATGTTTCTTTAGGTATCATTCATTCTCTTAATTTTACGATTTTTGATTATGCAAAAAGATATTCACCCAAAATATAGCGAAGTGCAGGTTGTATGTAGTTGTGGAAACAAATTTACGACAAAATCTACCTATAAAGACTCTGTAATGACAGTCGATGTATGTTCGTTATGTCATCCATTTTATACTGGAAAGCAAAAAATCTTAGATACTGCTGGTCAAGTTGACAAATTTAAGAAAAGATATAGTAAAACATAAAATTTATTTATTCCTCTTTAAATCTTCTGTTTTTTTGGGCAATATTATCATATGGATAGGAGATCATTTTTAAAAGCTTCAGCACTGTTTTCAGTTACAGGAGCTCTTTCATCTTGTGCAACTAATCCGGTTACTGGCGAAAAAGATTTAGTATTGTTATCAGAAGATGAAGAGACAGAATTAGGAAGGAATTCTCACAAACAAGTGATGAAATCTTACACCCCATATATGAATGAAGAATTGTTAAGATACGTAACAGAATTAGGTGAAAAGCTTGCAGCAATAAGTCATAGAAATGAATTGATATATCATTTTACTATCTTAGATAGTCCTCAAGTTAATGCTTTCGCAATTCCTGGCGGTTACATTTATATCACTAGAGGAATGTTGGCCTATCTCGGAAGTGAGGCAGAACTTGCCGGGGTATTAGGTCATGAGCTAGGACATATTACTGCAAGGCATGGAGTAAAGCAGTATTCAAAGAGCCAAGTAAGTAGTATATTTTCTACAGTATTTGCTGTTTTAGTTGGTAATAGAAGTTTGGCAAATTTAAGTCAAATAGCTAATGCTGCAATTTTAAGAGGTTTTGGAAGAGAAGCAGAATTAGAAGCAGATAGAGTAGGAGCTGAATACATAGCAAAAGTTGGGTATGATCCTGACGCATTACAAACTGTTATTGGTGTATTAAAAAACCAAGAAGAATTTGATAAAGTATTAGCTGAAGAAGAGAATAGAGAGCCATATGCTTACCATGGTGTTTTTGCAACTCATCCTGATAATGATAAAAGACTTCAAGAAGTTATAGAAGCGGCAAAAGAAATTACCAGCAAAATAAAGCTTGATGATAATAAGAAAAAATATTTAGAGTTAATTGAAGGAATACCTTTTGGCCCGGGTGAAGGACAAGGTTCCTCAAGGGGCTCAAATTTTTATCATGCGGAGTTAGATTTTAAATTAAAATATCCAGAAGGTTGGAAAATAGAGAACTTACCTACATCTGTATTAGGTACATCAAGTGACAGGGAGGTATTACTTGAATTAACTATGAGAGATTTGAATAGAAAAATAACAGCAAAAGAATTAATTTCTAGGTTGTATGGCGATAATTATAAAAACGGAAAAGAAATAAATTTTTCTGATTATAAAGGCTATGCAGCAACTGTTGAGCTTGACACAAGCTTTGGTAATGCACATAAATGCAGGGTGGCAATTTTATATAAAAATAAGAAAGAAGCTTTTCAATTTTTAGGAACGACAAAAGATGAAAAAGATTTTGAAAAAAATGTACCAATCTTTGATAAATCAATAAGTAGTCTAAGAAAATTAAAACCAACAGAGAGGGAATTAGCTCAGCCAAAAAGAATAGTTTTGCATAAAGTAAAGAAGGGTGAGAATTTTAAATCTCTTTCTAAAAAAACGGCTTTTAGTACACACGCAGAAAATAGATTGAGAGTAATTAATAACATGTTTCCATCTGGCGAGCCAGAAGAGGGAAGTATTGTCAAATTAGTATATTAAGCTTAAATATGTATTTTAATCAATTTTTCAAAACAATTTTCATATCTTTTATTATATTTAATAATAGTTTTGCAGATGGTTTATTTTCATCAAAAAATAATGAATCTTTTTTAAAAGTAAACGAGGCATTTAAAGTAAATGTTAAGAATATAAGTAAAAAATCTTTTTTTTTAAATTTTGAAGTTGCAGAAGATTATTATTTATACAAAAAAAAAATAAAAATATTTATTAACAACAAAGATGCAAGCAAGGTTAATTTTCCTGAATCTAAAATAAAAGAAGACGAGTTTTTTGGAGTTAGTGATATATATGATAAAAATTTTTCAATAGAAGTTTTTCATAATAAACTAAATGTTGAAAAAATAGATGTTGAATTTCAAGGTTGTGC
>JAYNQN010000009.1:0-981 GCA_038114285.1 Gammaproteobacteria bacterium
TAAATTTAAAAAACAGGAGCAATAAAGCTTTATTGTTCTTTTTATATTAATTTGTGCATCAATATTACTAGGAATATTACAACCAGACCCAGAAGCCAATGTAAATAAGCCTAGTCCCGTGGTTGTAGATACAATGCCCCTCAAAATCCAAAATATAGCACCTATCGTGAATTATACAGGAAGGTTGGAACCTTCTAAAACAGCAGATCTTAAATTTGAGATTAATGGAAAATTGGCAAAAAGAATGGTGGAACCTGGCCAGTTTGTAAAATCAGGAGAAATGATACTAATTTTAGAAGAGTACTATATTTATAAAAAACTTTACGAGTTAGCAAAGAAAAATTTTGAGCTACAAACTAGAGAAGTCGAGAGAATGGCCGAATTAGATAAAAAATCATTATTGTCAAAATCACAATATGATAAAACTGTACAAAAACAAATTGAATTAGAATCCCTAATGTATAGAAATAAGCAAGATTTCTACAAAACATTCATAAAAGCAAAGTTTTCTGGAATAATTAATGAAGTAAATATCGATGAAGGTGATACTGTTAGTCCTAATACTTCTAGTCTAGACTTATATGTAGAAGTAAGAGGAGATGTAATAGAAGGCTTAAAATTAAATATGAATATTGATGTTCAATCGAATGGAATTTCTTCGAGAGGCAAACTCATATCATTCCAAACAAGCCCAAATTTAAAAACCTATACTCATTTATTAAGAATAAGGCTAATAGATAATAAGTTGAGATCAGGGATGCTAGCAACAGCAAAATTAATCCTACCAAAGATTGATAATAGTTTTGGAGTTCCGGTATCGTCTGTACTAAGTGATAATGGTAAAAAATTTATATTTATAGTTATTGATAAAAAGTTGCAAAAAAAAGAAATAAACATTTTATCAAGATTTAATGAAATCTATGTTATTGATGGAAATATTAAGTCAAATGATATTTTTGTAACCAAAGATGTTTCTTCGTT
>JAYNQN010000009.1:991-32280 GCA_038114285.1 Gammaproteobacteria bacterium
TCGTTAGCTGAAGGGCAAGATGTTTTAGTATCTAAAAAATAAAAAAACTATGATAGATTATTCTATAAAAAACCCTTTGGTTGTAAATTTATTTTTATTTTTAATAGTTGTTATTGGTTTATTATCATGGCAATCAATGCCAGAAGAAATGTTTCCAGTTGTTGAGAAAGATGCAATAAAAATTATTACAACTTATGATGGCGCTTCTCCTGAAGAAGTTGAAAAACAAGTTACCATACCAATTGAAGATACATTAGATAATTTGCAAGATATATATTTTTACACATCTAAGAGTTCTGAGAGTGTTTCTTCAATATCTTTAAGATTAAAACCTGAAGCAGATGTGGATGAGCTGCTTAGAACTGTTAGAGATCTAGTTGACGCAATTGATGGTTTTCCAGAAGAGGCTGAAGAACCTGAAATATCAAGGGTAAAAACAAGATTTCCTGTAATAAGTGTAAGTGTTTATGGTGAAACTAGGCAGAGTTTACTATTTTCGAATGCAAAAAAAATAAAACAAAAAATTATGCAGCTTGATGGTGTAGCCGGTGTTGGAATTGCAGGAAACAGAGATGATGAAATATGGGTAATTATAAATCCAGCAATTATTTCGGCAAAAAATATATCAACAAAGGAAATTATTTTAGCCTTAAAAAATAATATCAGAGATTTACCTGGAGGATCGGTAAAGGCTTTAGAAGGAGATATTCTTCTTAGGGGGTTAGGTTCATCATCAATTAAATCGATCGAGAATATTAATTTGAAAAACAATGATATTGGAGGCCAATTATTATTAAAAGAAATCGCAACTATAGAGCAAAGACTAGAAGAAGAAAATTCTGCTGGAAGATTTAATGGAAAAAATGCAGTTAATATGTCAGTTACAAAAACAGCAGAGGCTTCAGTTTTCGACGTATCAAAAAATGTTAGAGAAATTATAAAAAATTATTCTTTACCCTCTGGTTTAGAAGTAAGTGTTTTTAGTGATTTTTCTAAAAATGTGAAAACACGACTTGATACTGTCAAATCTTCTGGGATTATTGGTTTAACTTTATTGCTTCTATCTTTATACTTTTTTTTAAATGCACGCGTTGCTTTCATTACAGCTTTTGGAATTCCTGTATCATTTTTGATTGCGGCATTTGGAATGTATATATTCGGTTACACAATCAATATGGTTTCATTGTTTGCTTTTTTAGTTGCATTAGGAATGATTGTAGATGATGCAATTATAGTTACAGAAAACACATATAGACATATAGAAAATGGAATGGATCCAATAGCTGCCTCTAAAATAGGGTCTAAAGAAGTTTTTTGGCCAATAGTTGCGTCAACTTTTACAACTATAGCAGCGTTCCTTCCTATGTTAAGCATATCAGGGACTTTAGGAAAATTTATAGAAGTAATACCTTTAGTCGTAACAGTTGCTTTACTTGGTTCATTAATGGAGGCTTTTGTAGTTCTTCCTTCCCATTGCGCAAGTTTTTTAAAAAAACCAAAAAAAAATAATCAAAGGAAAGAAAAATGGTAGAAACTTTTATTAATATATAATAAATTCTTAAAAATTTGTTTAAAAAATAGATATTTAGTTTCAAGTATTACCGTAGGAGTTTTATGCGTAATTATTACATTTGCTATTACTAGAATTCCATATTATCAGTTTGGTAAAGTTGATAGTGGGCAATTTTTTATTAATGCTGAGGCTTCTATTACCAGTAGCGTTAGAGATAGTGAAAAACTTGCCATGAAGATGGAGCAAATAATATTATCGGATTTAAATGAAGATGAACTTGAATCTCTTTACACAAACGTTGGTGTAAGTTTTAAAGATTTTAGTAGATTTGATTTAGGAAGTCAGTATATTCAAATAGTTGTAAGTCTCAAAAAAAGAAGTCCCCAAGGATTTGTTGATTATGTTGTCACACCTTTATTTAATATGTCATTTGATAATTATGGAAAAAGAGAAAGAAGTGAAAAAGAAATAATAAATTCACTTAGGAAAAAATTATCGTCAATATCTGGCTTACAGAAGCTAGCCGTAAAAAAAGCTTCAGGTGGTCCTGGTGGTTCAGATATAATAATTGGAGTAGTGGGTCAAGATCAAAAAATATTAACAAAGTATGCTAAAGAAATAGAAAGTTTCTTAGCAAGTATTGAAGGTGTTAAAGATGTTGAGCAGGACCAAGATCCAGGAAAAGTTGAATTCAAGTATAAAATAAATAATAGAGGTAAAGAGTTAGGCTTAAGCCAAGCAGATATTGCAGAATCAGTAAGAACTGGTTTCTTAGGCCTTGAAACAGCATACTTTAATCTTAAGGGTGATAGAGTTCCAGTAAGATTAATTTATTCTGAAAAATATAGAAATGATAGTAGTAAGCTTTATCAACTTCCAATAGTTTTACAGTCAGGACAAACTGTTTATTTAGCCGAGGTAGCAGATATTGAGGTATCCAGAGGAATGAATACAGTTAGAAGGAGAGATGGACAAAGGTTAGCTAAAATAAGTGCCGATGTAGATCCAAAAATAATAACTCCTTTAGAAGTTACAAAAATATTTGATAAAAGATATAAAGAAATATTTCAAAGAGACCCATCATATGAATACATGTATCTTGGGAGTAAAAAAAGAAGTAGAGAAAATTTTGCAGATATGAAAAAAACGGCTTTAATATCACTTGCTATAATATTTTTTATTTTAGCAGTTCTCTTTAAAACAATTTTAGATCCTCTAGTGGTGCTGTTTTCAATTCCATTTGCAGTTGTGGGAGTTATTTTAGGTCATATTATTTTTGATTATAATTTACAATTTTTATCGGTAATAGGCTTACTTGCATTAATTGGAATTGTGGTAAATGATTCATTAATACTAATAGACTTTTTAAAAAAGCTTAGAAATGCAGGAAAAGATAAAATTGAAGCAACAATAGAAGCTTGTAATGTAAGAGCAAGACCAATTATATTGACTTCAGTTACAACTTTTCTTGGCATATCGCCTTTAATATTTTTTGCTACTGGACAAACAAAATTCTTGTCACCGATGGCAGTCAGTTTAGGTTTTGGATTATTATTTGCTACTATATTGATATTAATAGTTTTACCTTGTTTTTATTTGATAATGGATGATCTAAAAGAAGTTATAATAAAAAATTTTAAAGAAAAATATTAGTTTTTATTCATGAGGTGACGTATTGAAAAAATCATTTTTAGATTCAAGTAGAATAAATGCCGAAAGATTATTTTCTAATAGATTTACAATATTAATACTTATATTGTCATTCCTATCAATTTTACTTTTAGCAAGATTATATTTTTTGCAAGTTATAAACTTTGATCATTTTGATACCTTATCAAAAACTAATAGAATTAAATATATTCAAGTTCCTCCAAGAAGAGGCATAATTTATGACCGAAATAATATAGTTCTTGCAGATAATAAATCCTTGTACTCAATAGAAATAAATATAAATGATATTAAAAATATAGATAAAGTTTTAGATGCTATTAAAAAAGAAATTGGTTTATCAGAAAAAGAGATTGAAAATTTTTATAAAAACAAGAAAAAATATTCACATCATAATTATATAACTTTAAAAAGAAATTTATCTGATAATGAAGTTGCTAAAATTTTATCAATTAGACATAGATATGATGGATTAGATCTAACAGCAAGTTTACTCAGAAAGTATCCTTATAATGAAATTACTCAACATGTTTTAGGAAGTGTTGGATATATAGATAAAAAAGATTTATATAATATAGATAAAAAGAAATATAAGAATAGTAAGTATATTGGTAAAACAGGAGTTGAAAAATATTATGAAAAAAATTTGTTTGGATCTCCAGGTTATAAACATGTTGAGGTAAATGCTAGGGGAAGACAGCTAAGAGAGATTGAGAGAAAAGCGGCTACTCCTGGCGAAGATATTCATCTTACTATAGATATAAATCTACAAAAACTTATGTATTCAGAGTTAAGAGGCTATGAAGGCTCGTCTATAGCAATTAATCCTAAAAATGGCGAAATTTTAGCTATGGTAAGCGTTCCATCGCTAAATCCGAACAATATATTATGGAAAACAAATATTGAAGGCCAGAATATAGAGAAATTAAAAAGTCCATTATTTAATAGAAGTATAAAGGGGCTCTATTCACCAGGATCAACAATTAAGCCTATTGTGGCACTAAATAGTTTACATAATAATATTATTGATGCTAAAGATGAGATTTATGCAGGACCATTTTTTCAACTCCCAGAAAGCTCAAGAAGATTTAGAGATTGGAAACCAGAAGGTCATGGCATGGTTGATTTAGAAAAAGCTATAGTTCAATCATGCGACGTTTATTTTTATATACTAGCTAATACTTTAGGTATTGAGAAACTATCATCTTTTTTTCAATACTTTTCGTTTGGCGATAAAACAGGTATTGATATGCCGTATGAAGCAAAAGGAATCCTACCCTCAAATGAATGGAAATTAAAAAATATTGGAAATAAGTGGACTGAAGGTGATACTGTGATTACAGGAATAGGGCAGGGTTACTTCTTAGCAACACCTCTGCAATTAGCGCATGCAACATCTATTATCGCTAATAAAGGTTTGATAATGCAGCCAAAGATAAATAAAGATGTATTAATAAAAAAAACAAAAGAGACTCTTGTGAGAGAAAAATATCTAAAAGAAAATATTAGCGAGAAAGATTGGGATATTATATCTAATGCTATGTTTAATGTAGTGAATAAAAGAAATGGAACCGCTTATTGGAGTGTTGGAAATAAAAAAAATAATATTTCAGGAAAAACTGGAACTGTCCAAGTATACACATTATCACAGAATAATGATGATAGAAGTACTGATGATTTACCGAAGCATTTGAAAGATCATTCTTTATATGTAGGGTATGCGCCAAAAGATAATCCAGAAATAGTTATAGCGACAGTTATAGAAAATGTAGGTAGTGGAAGTAAGTACGCTGCACCAATAAGCAATAAAATCATAAATTATTATTTAGATAATAAAAGAGATAGGTATAAATGATTGCATTAAATAAGTTTAGCTTATCAGATTCTTTATTATTTTTTTCAATAATAATTTTATCTATTTTTGGATTAATACTTTTATACAGCGCAACAAACCAAAATATTGATATTGTATACAGACAAGGGACAAGATTATTTTTTTGTTTTTTTCTGATGATTCTAATAAGTTTTTCTGATGCAAATAGAATTAAAATAATTTCTCCTTATATATATACTATATGCATTTTATTACTAGTTATAACTCTATTTTGGGGCCATGACTCAAAAGGAGCTAAAAGATGGATAGTTTTTTTTGGATTTTCTTTACAAGTTTCAGAAATTATTAAGTTTGTTCTTCCAATGACTTTAGCTTGGTTCTTATCTTTTTCTGAAGAAAAAGTAATTGATCTAAAAAAACTTTTATTTAGTTTCATGATTATTTTCTTGCCAATAATGTTTGTTATTAGACAGCCTGATTTGGGAACTTCTTTAATAATTCTTTTATGTGGACTAATTACTATATTCTTGGGAGGTGTTAGAAAAACACACATATTATATTTAATAAGTTCACTTATAATAATTATTCCTTTGATGTGGAAATTTTTATTATTGCCTTATCAAAAATTAAGAATTCTAACTATGCTAGATCCCTCAAGAGACCCATTAGGATCTGGTTATCACATTATTCAATCAAAAATTGCAGTTGGCTCGGGCGGTTTTTTTGGAAAAGGATTTTTAAATGGAACGCAATCACAATTAGAATTTCTTCCAGAACGAGGAACCGATTTCATATTTGCAGTTTTTTCTGAAGAATTTGGATTTTTAGGGGTTATAATTTTATTTATATTCTATTTATTTATAATAATGAGATTTGTAAGTATAACTAATAAAGCAAAAACTTATTACTCTAAATTATTATCAGGAAGTATTACTTGTATATTTATAATGTTAATAATTACAAATGTATCTATGGCTTTAGGAGTTCTGCCAGTTGTTGGTGTAACTTTACCACTAATAAGTTTAGGCGGCAGTTCTTTATTATCTATTTTTATTGCATTTGGTATAATGTTCGCTATAAGCAAGAGGAATTAAATGAAAAATAATTTTTTAAGAAAAATTAGTTATTGTTTTATCTTATTAACGATATTTTTTGCAAAACCTGCATTTCCTGATACACGAATAAATTTAAAAGATTATGAAGACTCAGTAAATGAGATAAAAAATATTTTAATAAAGAAGCATAAGGTTGATGCTGACTATATTAATAAAGCACTTGGGGAAATAAAAATAAGAAAAAAAACCATAGACTCAATGAACAATGCAGCAGAGAGAAAAGCAACTTGGAAAAGGTACAAAAATATATTTATAACCAAGAGTACAATAAAGAATGGTATAAAATATCATGCAAAAAATTTAAAAGTTTTGAAAGAGGTTGAAGAAAAATATGGAGTTCCCTCAGAAGTTATTGTGGCAATTCTTGGGGTAGAAACCAAATATGGAAAAGGAACAGGAAAAATAAAAGTTTTAGATTCACTAGGAACATTAGCATTCTTACATCCAAGAAGATCTAAATTATTTAAATCTCAATTAATATCATTCATTGTGTTAGCTTATGAAAATAACTTAAATTATAATGAAATTTATGGCTCATATGCTGGAGCAATGGGGACGCCACAATTCATGCCAGAAAGTTATATAAAATATGGTGTTGATTATGATCAAGACGGATCTGTTGATTTATGGAATAGTAAGCACGATATTTATGCTAGTGTTGCAAACTATTTGATAAAAAAGGGTTGGAAAAAAGATCAGCCAATATATAAAGACATAGAAATTAAAAAAGAATATATATCAGAAATATTTAGTAAAGGTGATGTTAAAACTATCCCTGTTGAAGATAATTTTTTAAATAAAATATTAGTAAATAATGAAAATTTACACACTGGAAAAAAATATTTAGCATTATTGAGTAAAAAGAATGAAGAATATAAATTAGTTTATAGAAATTTTAAAGTAATAATGACATATAATATAAGTACTTTCTATGCAATGGTTGTAACAAATCTTAGTGAAAAAATATCAATTAGGAAATGAAACTCTTTAATATTTTATCTTTATTTTTTTTTATTTTTATAATTGGTTGTACTCCTATAAAAAAAAATAAAATATATTCGTACGAAAAAGACTTTACACCTTCTGAAGTCATTCCAAAAAAAGAAAATTATAGTAAATATGGCAATCCAAAATCATATAAAGTTTTTGGAGTAAGATATAAAACATTGAATACGCATATAGGGTATTCAGAAGAAGGAATAGCTTCATGGTATGGAAAAAAATTTCATGGAAAACTAACCTCTACTAGAGAAGTATATGATATGTATGAACTGACAGCTGCACACAAGAGTTTACCTATACCATGCTATGTAGAGGTAACAAATTTAATAAATAGAAAAACTATAATCGTAAGAGTTAATGACAGAGGGCCTTTTAAAAAGGGTAGAATAATAGATCTCTCTTATGCGGCAGCAAAAAAACTAGATATAATTGAAAAAGGAACAGCAAAAGTTCATGTCAAAGCAATAAATGTTGAAAATAATTAACTTTATTAAAAAATAACTAGTGATACAATAATCTATCTTTATTAATTGAGGTTAATGATGCTTAAATTTGTAACAAATTTATTTCTCGCTTTTTTAATATTTTTAAATGCTGCTTATGCAGAAAAACAATATCCTTTTTCGGTGCCAAATATAAACGCTGAAAGCTACGCATTAATGGATGCTAAAACCGGTTCAATAATTGCAGGAAAAAATCTAGATAAAAAAGTAGAGCCTGCAAGCTTAACTAAAATTGCAACATTATATTTAGTATTTAGGTCACTGGAGTCAAACTATATTAGTGAAGATGACTATGCAATTGTTAGTAAAAAAGCATGGAAAATGATAGGCTCAAGGATGTTTGTGGAAGTGGGGAAGAAAGTTAAAGTAAAAGATTTAATACAAGGAGTAATAGTGCAGTCAGGAAACGATGCAAGCGTAGTATTAGCTGAACATATTGCCGGAGGAGAAGAATTTTTTGTAACAATGTTAAACAAGCTTGCAAAAGATATTGGGATGAAAAATACAAGATTTGAAAATGTTACTGGAATGCCAGGAAAAAATCATTATACAACAGCAAGAGATTTAGCATACTTATCAAAAAAGCTAATAGAAGACTTTCCAGAACAATACAAAAAATTTTCGCAAAAAAAATATACTTACAACAATATCACTCAAAGAAATAGAAATAGACTACTTACTACATACGAGCTTGCCGATGGAATAAAAACTGGACATACAAGTTCGGCAGGTTACTGTTTGTCAGCTTCAGCAATTCATCAAAATACGCGCTATGTAGCAGTGCTTTTTGGAGCTAATAGTTCAAAAGCTAGATTTAAATATGTAAAAACATTATTCAAATTTGGTTTTAGAAATTTCAAAACTGAAAAATATTTTAAAAAGAATCAAATTATAGCAAGAGAAAGGATTTGGAATGGTAAAGAGAAATATATTGATATAGGATTTAATAAAGATATATATATTACTGTTCTTAAGTATGACGACAAAAAAGCTCAACCAAAATTAAATTTAATAAAAAATATAACTGCACCGATTAAATCTAATCAGGTTTTAGGAACAATAGACTTCATTAAGGATGGTGAAATCATAGCAAGCGAAAATATTTATTCCTTGAAAAGGATAGAAGAAGGAAATTTGTACAGAAAAACCTATGATTACATTGCAAACTTTTTTACTAAAGAGTAGATTTTGACAAGTAAAGTTTTTATAAACGATAATATATATGCGGCAAAAGACGCTGCAATATCTATTTTGGATCGAGGATATTTATTTTCAGATGGTATATATGAGTTAATACCTTATTTTAATAAAAAGTCATTTTTATTTGATGAGCACTACTTAAGACTTGAAAAAAGTCTGAAATCCATTGAACTTGAAAATCCTTTTGATAAAAAAACATGGTTAAATAAAATAGATAGTTTTATAAAAGAATGTAGATATAATAATTTTGCTTTATATATACAGGTCACTAGAGGAGTCCCATTAAACATAAGTGATGGAATTTTAAGGGAACATGCTGCCACAAAAGAATATAAATCTACTGTAAGTATGTTTTGCTATGAAATTAAAGAGCTTTCAAAAGAATCACCTAGAGTACAAAGTGTTATAACAGCTGAGGATAAACGATGGCTTAAATGTGACATAAAATCAATAGCTCTTTTATTCAATGCCCATACAAAATCTATGGCATACAAGAAAGGAGCATATGAAGCAATATTATCAAGAAATGATGTTGTTACGGAAGGGTGCTCAAGTAATGTATTTATTATTCAGAATAAAATTATAAAAACTTCTCCTAAAAGTAACCTTATTTTACCTGGAGTTACAAGAGACTTTATAATAGAAAAAATTTTGAAAAAACAAAAATATGAAATTTCAGAAGCAGAATTTTCTAAAAAAGAATTATTAAAAGCTGATGAGGTATTTATCACTAACTCAACCCAGGGAATTCTTTCAATAGGAAAAATAGATAACCAAGTAATTAGTAATGGAAAATCTGGAAAAATAACTACACAAATTTATAAAAATTTTATTGATTATTTAAAATAAGTGGATCAAATAATTAAACACCAAAGAAAATTGCAAAAATGCAAGAAATGCCCAAAAATGATAGGACCTCCAATTGTTGGAAATCCAATTAATTCTAAAATATTATTAATAGGCCAAGCACCGGGAATTAAAGAGGGTGACTTAAGAAAACCATTTGCATGGACAGCTGGAAAAAATATGTTTAAATGGTTTTCATCTATAGGTTTAACTGAAGAAAAATTTAGAGAAAATATATATATGTCAGCAGTCTGCAGATGTTATCCAGGAAAAAATGTATCAGGATCAGGAGACAGAGTTCCATCAGAACAAGAAGTAAAAAAATGTTCTACATGGTTAAATAAAGAAATTAATTTTCTTGATCCAAAGTTAATAATTCCTGTAGGAAAATTAGCTATTTCACAATTCATTAATTTTAATAAACTTAATGAAGTTGTAGGTAAGGAAATAACTTTAAAAAAAAATAATAAAATATTTAATATAGTCTCTTTACCACATCCATCTGGGTTATCAACATGGTATAAAAAAGATCCGGGTAAATATTTGTTAGAAGAAGCTTTAAATATTATAAAAAAAAATAAATATTGGAAATTAATTTTAAAAAAATAATTTTTCCACAGTTTCTAGCCTATCTTTAGTTCCAACATCATGCCATACTCCATTATGTTTATATCCTGATATTTTATTATTTTTTATACAATCAATTAAAATGTTAACAAGTTTATATTTTTTTAGTTTAATATTTTTAAAGATTTTTGGATTTAGGATAGCTATTCCCGAGTAAGTTAATTTATTTTTATCATTTAAGGTAATTCTACTATTTTCCAATGAAAAATCCCCCTCTAAATTATGGCTTGGGTTCTTTACCATTACCAATGATCCTAGATCATTTTTGCTTATGGATATTTTTTGCAATTCACAATCTGTGTAAATATCTGAATTAATCGAAAGAAAAGGTTCCTCTCCAATCAGATGCAATGCATTTTGTATCCCACCGCCAGTCTCTAATGGCTGTGGTTTTTCTATGGAGTAATTTATACTTACGCCAAATTTTTTTCCATCACCTAATTTGTCTATTATCATTTCAGATAGATGAGATACATTTATAATAATATCTTTAAAATTATTTTTTCTTAGTAACAAAATATTACGCTCTATTAAACTCATGTTACCTATTTTTATTAAAGGTTTTGGAGTAATTTTTGTGAGTTGGCCGAAGCGTTCACCTTTACCTGCTGCTAAGATAATTGCTTTCATTTAAAGTATTTATTGCCTCTTTTGCAAAAAAATTAATTATCTGAAGATTATCATAATTATTAGAATATTTTTCAATATAATTAAAAGTTCTAAAAAGATACTGCAAATAATTATGTCTGTTATATTTTTTGCTAAGACGGCAAAAAATTCCTGAAGCCTTCATGTGTCTTTGAATTGTTAGCATATCAAAATTATATAACAATTCGTCTTTTGAAAGATGTGTTTTATTATCTTCTTTGAATTTATCATAAAATAAATTTATTAAATTTTTTTTTGTTATATTATCTATATCTTTGTAGCAATCATTTAATATTGAAACAAGATCATATAGTGGTGAACCATATAATGCATCTTGGTAGTCGATAATAACGGTTTCATTATTTTTAAAAAAAATATTTTTTGAGTGATAATCTCTATGAACTAATTTATAAAATTTAGTATTAAGACTACTTATTAAAATATTTAAGGAGGTGCAGATTTTTTTTTCATCTTTTTTTGTTATATTAAAATTTAAAAATTCTTTTAAAACCCATTGGTTAAACAACAAACTCTCACTCAGGTATTTTTGGTATTTATAATAATTTATATTTTTATTTTTAACTTTTTGTATTTCTAGAATATTTAAAATAACTTTTTTATATATATTTTTAAAATTTTTTTTATTAGTTTTATTGAAAATTAAATTATTACCCAAATCTTCAATTAACATAATTTTATTTACGCTATCAATATTAAATAAAATAGGAGTTTTTACATTATTTTTTTTAAAGATCTTTGAATATTTCACAAAATTTTTAAAATTTCTCTTTTCATGTCTGCTGTCCATAACTATGTAACTTTTTTCATTATATACAACTCTATAATATTTTCTTTTGCTGGCATCACCTTTGATTTCTTTCACATTAAATTTATTTTTGTTTTTTAATGTTTTGTTTAAATAATTAATTATTTGGGTATTTTTCATTATTATATAGTTTTTTTATTTTTTATTATTATTTGTCTTTCTCCAACATTTTGATCGCAGGCTTGCACAATAAATGTTGATATTATTATTAATATTAAAAGATTTATTTTTATTTTCATATTATTCATAAAATCATTATACTATAAATATCCTACATATATTTTGAATACATATGAAGACTTCAGACTTATTTATAAAATGTTTAGAAAATGAAGGCATAGAGTATATATTTGGTGTTCCGGGTGAAGAAAATGCCGATTTTCTTATATCTTTAAAAAAATCTAAAAAAATTAAGTTTATTTTAACTAGACATGAGCAAAGTGCTGCTTTTATGGCTGAATCTTATGGGAAACTTACTGGTAAGCTATCATGTTGTTTAAGTACTTTAGGACCTGGCGCAACAAATTTACTTACAGGTGTTGCTGATGCAAATATGGATCATTCTCCAGTACTTGTTTTAACTGGACAAGGATCATCAAATAGGCTGCATAAAGAGTCTCACCAAATAATGGATGTATGCAATATGTTTGAATCTGTTACAAAGTGGACAACATCGATAAGAAATCCAAGTACAATTCCTGAAATAATTAGGAAAGCTGTAAGACTAGCAACATTGGAAAAACCAGGAGCTGTTCACATAGAGTTGCCCGAAGACATTGCTAAACTTGATGTAGATACTAAACCATTAAAATCTTTCCCGTACAGACGATCAATAGCTGAAGATGGCATTATAAATAAAGCTTATGAACTTATGATGGAAGCTAAATCTCCTATATTAATAGCTGGTAATGGTGCAATAAGAAAAAGATCATCGCGACAACTTAGAGAGTTTTGCGAAAGAACAAATATACCTGTAGTAACAACATTCATGGGTAAGGGTGCTGTTGATTGTAATGCTGATTATTGCTTATCAACAGTTGGTTTGGGAGCAATTGATTTTGGAGATATAGCAATTAAGAAATCTGATCTTGTTATAACCTTAGGTTACGATATGGTTGAGTATCACCCAAAATTATGGAATAGAAATTTAGACTCAAAAATTATTCATATAGATTTTGAGGCTGCAGAAATTGATGAAAACTATATTCCACAAGTTGAGGTAGTAGGAGACCTTGCGCATTCATTATCTGTGCTTAATAAAACTATCGATAAATATGGAATAAAAAAATATAATTTTGAATATGTAAAAAAATTAAGAGATGATATAAAAACAGATAGTGAAAAATATAAAGATAATAATCAAATAGGATGCATCAAACCACAAAAATTTCTTTACGAATTAAGAAATTTTCTAGGAAAAGATGATATTTTAATATCAGATGTTGGTGCACATAAAATGTGGATCGCAAGAAATTACCCTTGTTTTGAGCCAAATACATGCATCATACCAAATGGATTTTGTTCTATGGGCTACGCATTGCCAGCATCGATTGCTGCAACACTTACTAATAAAAGTAAAAAAATATTTTCTATATGTGGTGACGCAGGTTTTTTGATGAATCTTCAAGAAATGGAAACTGCTAAAAGATTAAATTCAGATTTCGTAATAATAATTTGGGAAGATAAGTCATATGGATTAATTAAATGGAAGCAGCAATCTCAATTCGGAGAATGCACAGAGTTAGATTTTAATAATCCAGACTGGAAAAAATTAGCTGAATCATTTGAATGGAATTTTATATATGAAGATAAAAGTGATAATCTATCTCATAGATTAAAAGAGACAAAAGATCTTAAAGGCCCAACTTTGTTTGTTATTCCAATAGATTATTCTGAAAATCAAAAATTAACAAGCTACCTGGATAGTTTGGAGAAAGCATATGAGTTATAAAAAAATAAAAAATATTACTCCGGTAAAAATAAGTAATCCAACTTATGTTGATCTATACTCTCCTTGGGATTTAAAAAAAATAGGAGAAATAGAATGTATTAGAAAAAAGGATGTAGATCAAATAATAAATGTTGCATCAAAAGCATTCCTTGATAAAAAAAAATATTTACAAAAAGTAGATAGATTGAATATCTTAAATAATTGTAAAGAAAAGCTGGAAAAAAATTCAAAAAAATTTTCAGATTTAATTGCTCTTGAAGGTGGAAAACCACTAAAGGACTCAAAAATTGAAGTAAATAGAGCAATTAATGGAATAGAATTATGTATAGAAGCATTAAAAAAATCACACGGAACGGAAATCCCTATGAATTTAAATGCAGCTTCAGCAAATAAAATAGCATTTACAAGAAAGTTTCCAATTGGTCCGATTTTAGCTATAAGTGCTTTTAATCATCCCTTAAATTTGATTGTGCACCAAGTGGGCCCTGCTATAGCAGCAGGCTGTCCAATTATAATTAAGCCATCTTTAGATACTCCAGCAACGTGTTATGAGTTTTTGAGATTATTATTTAAATCTGGTCTTCCAAATGAATTTTGTCAAATGATAAATATTAAAGATCATTTAATTACAAAAGAAATTATTAGTGATTTAAGAATATCTTTTTTTTCATTTATAGGGAGTTCAGATATTGGCTGGAAATTAAAATCCATGTTGCCACCAGGAGCAAAATGTGCAATGGAACATGGTGGTGTAGGGTCTGTAATAATAGATAAAGATGCAAATTTGAAGAAGTTACTCCCATCTATCCTCAGGGGAGCATTTTATCATGCAGGCCAAGTATGCGTTTCAATTCAAAAAGTTATTATTCATGAAACATTAATAGACGAATTTATATGTTTAGTCGAAAAATCTATTAAAAAATTAAAGGTCGGAAACCCAAGAAAGATAACGACAGATGTTGGCCCATTAATTAGACCATCTGAGGTGAATAGAATTGATAAAATAGTTCAGCAATCTATAAAAGACGGAGCAGAACTAGTATGTGGTGGTTTTTCCAAAAAAGAAACAACTTACGAATGTACAGTAATAAAAAATCCAAAAGAAAATTCAATTATTAGTAAACAAGAAATATTTGGCCCAGTCTTATGTGTTTATAGTTTTAATTCAATAGAGGATGCTATTATTAAAGCAAATCATGAAAAATTTTCTTTTCAATCCTCGGTGTTTACAAATAATATTGATACTGCAATGTTATGTTATGAAAATCTTGATGCAAAAAGTGTGTTCATAAATGAGCAAACAGCGTTTAGAGTCGATTGGATGCCTTTTGGAGGAATAAAAAACTCAGGAGAAGGCGTTGGAGGAATTGAGTACTCATTTTCTGACTTAATGTATGATAAACTTATGGTTATTAATTCAGAAAAAATAACATTATAAATATAAGGCGCATATGAAATATATATCTTTAGTTTTTTTATTATTAGCATCCAACTCATTCTCATCTTCAGATGAGCCGCACCCAATCATTGATTCTAACTATATATCGAGATACTCCTACAATATAAAAAATATGGATTTGAAAGAGTTGCAAAACACTAGAATAATTTTAGAAAAACATTTGGATAGTAAAAACTTTGAAAATTTAGATTCTAGAGAAGTTAGGCAAAAAAAGTTATTAAAAGCTCTTCTAGAATATGATGATATGAGAATACAAATAACCAATGTTATAGATGAAATAATAAAAGAGTATAATGTCAATGATGAGATAAAAGAAATCTTACTTAGTTTCAAAGAAACATTTAAAAGTATAATTAAAGATAATAGACCTTTAGTTAAAAATTTAAGAGATTATAAAGCATATGATTTCAGATTAGGATCAGCTTATCTAGCTATGATGAGTGCTTTTCATGAAACAGAAGATAGCAGAAGATTTTATTCAAGATTGGTTGAAGATAAAAAAGATGACTCTACAAGTATAGGAAAATATAGTAAAGCACTTCAATCTGCTCAAATAAATATTAATTTAATGAAAAAAGAATCAGAAAAGTTTGAAGAAATCTCAGATATTAAAAATATCCTTGAAAAAATTGAAAAAGAAATATCGCTAAGAAACTAGTTCAAAAAAAAAGCTAGTATAAACTAGCTTTTTTAAGTAAATAGTATAATTTTTTTAAACTACTCTATCACCAGGTTCTTTGTTACCATAATATGCTTCCATATTTTCTAAAACTCTCATACCCATAGCAATTCTAGTTTCTATAGATGCACTTCCTAAATGAGGTAGCAAAACAGCATTTTCGCAATCTAGGAATCCTGGGTTTAATTCTGGCTCACCTTCAAAAACATCTAGGCCTGCTCCAGCGATTGTTTTATTTTTAAGTGCTTCAATTAAAGCGTCATTATCAATTACATCACCTCTAGCTGAGTTTATTAAATATGCACCTTTTTTCATCATTCCAATTCTTTCTTTGTTCATTAAGTGATATGTGCTCTCACCTCCTGGGCAATGAATTGAAACAAAGTCAGCTTTTTCTAAAACTTCTTCAACACTTGCGCATGGCGTTGCATTATATTTTTTAATAACGTCATCTGACGGCATATAAGGGTCAGAAAATATCACATTCATGCCAAAACCAAAGTGCGCTCTATCTGCTGTTGCTTGAGCTATTCTTCCAAACCCAATGCATCCAAGAGTTTTCCCTGTAACTTGTGTGCCTCTAAGATGCGTTGGTCTCCAACCAGCCCATTTACCAGCTCGTAACTCTCTTTCACCCTCACCGGTTCTTCTAGCAACACTTAATAGCAGAGTCATAGCAATATCAGCTGTACAATCAGTGAGAACCTCAGGTGTATTTGTGACAACAAGATTTTCTTTTTTAGCAGCATCAAGATCAATATGGTTAAATCCAACACCAAAACTTGCAATAATTTTAGCTTTTTTATTTTCTACAGAAAGAACTTCTTCATTGATTGGGTCTGTAACTGTAGGACAAACACAATCATAATTTTGAAATGCCGCTTGAAGTTCGGCTATACTCATAGGTACATCGTCCTCATTTAATGTAACATCATATTTTTCTTTTAAAATTTCCTCAACTTCTGAAGGCCATTTTCTTGTAACTAATACTTTTGGTTTACTCATGATTATTTCCCCAATTAATTTTATAAATGTTTATCAATTACTTCTTTCATTTTACTTCCCATCTCAGAAGGGTTTGGAATAATATGAATTCCAGCTTCTTTGAGAAGTTCAACTTTTTCGGCAGCGCTTTCACCTTTTCCAGAAACTATGGCACCTGCATGACCCATGCGTCTTCCTTTAGGGGCAGTTAGTCCAGCTATGTATGCAACGACTGGTTTTTTCATATGATTCTTTACATATTCTGCAGCTTCAGCTTCTTGAGGACCACCAATTTCACCTATCATCATTACGGCTTTAGTTTTATCATCTTCATTAAATAATTCTAGTATATCTTTATGAGAACTACCGTTTATAGGGTCGCCACCAATTCCAACACTTGTTGATATTCCAATACCTTCAGCCTTCATTTGAGATGCTGCTTCATAACCTAATGTACCTGATCTACCTATAACACCAACATCTCCTGGCATATATATATGTCCCGGCATAATACCCATCATAGCTTCACCCGGTGTAATGGTTCCTGCACAGTTTGGACCTGTAAGAACCATTTTATCTTCTTTTTTATATCTCAGCATATATCTTTTGACTCTCATCATATCGTGAGCTGGAATTCCGTCGGTAATTGACACTGCATATTTGATACCAGCATCTGCGGCTTCCATTATTCCATCTGCTGCTGCAACAGCTGGAACAAAAACAATTGTTGCTTCAGCACCAGTTGCTTCAACAGCTTCCTTTACGGTATTAAATACTGGTTTGCCTAAATGTTGTGTCCCACCTTTTCCAGGTGTTACTCCAGCAACTACATTGGTTCCGTAAGCAATCATTTCTTCAGCATGGAAATTACCTATTCTTCCAGTTATTCCTTGAACCAAAACTTTTGTATTTTTATTTAATAAAACTGACATTATTTACCCCTTATTGTTTTGCAGCATCTACTGCTTTTTGTGCTGCGTCCTTTAATGTATCTGCTAATATAATAGGAAGTCCACTTTCTTTTATAATTTTAACTCCTTGTTCTACATTCGTTCCTGATAATCTAACAATTAGAGGAATATTTAGATTTACTGTTGGAATAACTTGAACTAATCCTTCGGCTATCCAGTCACATCTATTGATTCCAGCATAAACATTTACTAACATAGCTTTGACATTTTTATCAGCAAGAACTAATTCAAATGCTTTACCGACTCTTTCAGGAGATGCACCGCCACCTATATCTAAAAAGTTTGCAGGTTCTCCACCACAATACTTAATCATATCCATAGTTGCCATAGCAAGACCAGCACCATTAATCATGCAACCAATATCACCATCTAGACCAACGTAGCTTAAATCGTGTTCTGATGCAGCAACTTCTCTTTTATCTTTTTGACTATTATCATTTAGCGCATTTATTTCTGGATGTTTAAATAAAGCATTATCATCAAAGCTCATTTTTGCATCAAGTGCTATAAGGTCTTTATCTTTTGTTAAGACTAGAGGGTTAATTTCTAACATATTCATGTCTAAATTAACCATTGCTTTATAACATCCCATAAATAATTTTACGGCTTTAGATAGAGCTTCTTTAGGAAGTTCTAGCGCAAAACTTAGTTCTCTAGCTTGAAATCCTGTTAGACCAACTGCAGGTTCAATTTCAATTTTTTTGATTGCCTCAGGTTTTTCAACAGCAAGTTCTTCAATAGACATTCCCCCTTCAGCAGAAGCAACTATAACAATTCTTTGTTTAGCTCTATCCATTACATAAGCTAAATAAATTTCCCTATCTATATCACAGCCTGATTCTATATATAATTTTTCAATTAATTTACCCTGATCCCCGGTTTGTATAGTTTTAAGGTGTGTTCCAAGAAGTTTATCAGATGCACTTCTAACTTCTTCATCTGACTTACATAAGATTATTCCACCTGCTTTCCCCCTAGCGCCTGAATGAACTTGGGCTTTTACAACACATACATTAGTGTCTAATTCATTAAAAGCTGCTACAGCTTCAGATGTTTTTAATGCAAGCTTACCTTTTAAAATTTGTACATTATAATTTGATAGTATTTCTTTTGCTTGATATTCATGTATATCCAAAACTAACTCCTGTATATTATTTAATTATTTTTTCGAATTGATTGCCTTATCAGTTTCAACAATATTTTCTGCCATTTTTGCTGATGCAGCATCTATTAATCTACCATCTAATGATGCAGCACCCTGGCCAGCTTTCGCAGCCTCATCTAAAGCTATTAAAATTCTTTTTGCTTTATCAACTTCAGCTGGTGGAGGCGTAAATACTTCATTTGCCAACTCAATTTGAGAAGGGTGAATAGCCCACTTCCCCTCATACCCAAGAGCGGCAGCTCTTTTGGCAGCTAAAGTATAACTTGCGGGGTCCTTAAAATCACCAAATGGCCCATCAATTGCTCGTAATCCATAAGCTCTACATGCTACCAGCATTTGTGATAAATCAGCATGCCACTGGTCACCAGGATAATCTGGGTTTAATCCACCAATAACTGTTGTGCGAGCTCTACAACTTGCTGCATAGTCAGCAACTCCAAAGTGCATTGCTTCAAGCCTTTCATCACGACCAGATCTAGCTATATCCATAACATTTGCCATACCTAATGTTGTTTCAATTAAGATTTCGATCCCAATGCGTTTTTTAAAACCTTTAGATGTTTCAATTTGATTTAATAATGCTGAGAGCATATAAATATCAGAAGCTGTACCAGCTTTTGGAAGTAAAATAGTGTCTAGATGTTCACCTGCTTGCTCTACAACTTCAACTACATCTCGATACATATAGTGAGTGTCAATACTATTAATTCGAACAGAAACAGTTTTACCATTTCCTTGCCAATCTAAATCTTGAAGCGCTTCTATAACATTTTTTCTCGCTGTTACTTTATCATCAGGTGCTACAGCATCTTCTAGATCTAAAAAAACAAAATCAACATCACTATTTAATGCTTTTTCAAACATTTTTGGATTTGACCCTGGAACGGCAAGTTCGCTTCTTTGGACTCTTCTAGAGGTTTGTTCGTATATCTTATGACTCATATATTTATCCTTTTTATTTTATTATTTTTTCTTCCTTTTTTTTAAGGCCTTGCATGGATTACTTGTCCAGTATTTAGCTGCTGCACCAGTGCCACTTCCAGGTGTAAATTTAATGCCAGCATCTATCATGGCCATTTCGACTGCACCAAGTGCTGCCATCATCCTTGCTTCGTTATTATCTCCAAGATGACCTATTCTAAAAACTTTTCCAGCAACTTGAGTTAATCCAGCTCCTAATGAAATATTATATCTATGGTATGCAATATTAATTACCTCAATTGCTTTTTTACCATCAGGATTATTTTTTGAACCAGGCTCCAACCAAATTGCACTTACTGTATCCGAGTGCCATTTAGGAGAGGATGCAGCCAGTCTTAAGCCCCAAGCTTTAATAGCTGCTCTAACACCATTTGCTAATCTTTTATGACGGGCAAATACATTTTCCATACCTTCATCCAAGAGTAGATCGATAGCGGCTCTCAAACCTCTTAAAAGGTTTACAGGAGGAGTATAAGGAAAAAAACCGTCTTTATTTGTATTTAAGTGATCCTGAATATCTAAGAAACATCTTTTACATTTTGCAGTTTTTCTCATAGCTAAAGCTTTTTTGCTAAAACATAAAATTGCTAATCCAGCTGGAAGCATAAAACCTTTTTGAGAACCACTTACTGCTATATCTACTTTCCATTTATCGAATCTAAACTCTATGCTTGCTATAGAACTTACACCATCAACCATTAATAGGGCAGGGTGTTTTACTTGATCCATGGCTTTTCTTAATCCCGCAATATCACTTGTAACTCCAGTTGCTGTCTCGTTATGACATGCTACAACTGCTTTGATTTTTTTATCTTTATCAGCAGCGAGAATTTTTTTGAATTTTTCAACAGGTACGCCCTCACCCCATTTTGTATCAACCAATTCAACTTCTATTCCAATTCTTAAAGCTAAGTCATACCAAAGATGACTAAATTGCCCAAACCTTGATGTTAGAATTTTATCACCTGGCGAAAGGGTGTTAGCTAATGCAACTTCCCATCCAGCTGTACCAGTAGCAGGAAAAATGAATGGAGTACCAGTTTTAGTTAAAAATACTTTTTTTAAGTCTCTTAAAATTGGTTTTACTAATTCTGGGAAATCAGGTGCTCTATGATCTTCCATTGGTACATTCATAGCATTTTGAACTACTGTTGGGATATGTGTTGGTCCAGGAGCAAATAAATAATTTCTTCCAGGGAATGATAGTTTTTGACCAGGCATAATATTTTCCTATAAGTTGTTAAATTTGTTAAATTTTAATGAAATCTATATTTTATTAAAATGAAATAAGGCGTAAATAATGCCATAGCATTATGTGAGGCTCAACCTTTAATTATTCTAATATAGATTTTAATTCAGACTTAGATTATACCCTGAAGTTGTGCAGCTTTCATTGTATTTTCTAATAAACAGGCTACTGTCATTGGCCCAGTTCCACCTGGCATTGGAGTAACAGCTTCAGCAATACCGTCAACACCATTAAAATCAACATCGCCGTGAATACCATTTTCATCACTACTTATTCCAACGTCAAGTAAAATAGCGCCTTTTTTTACGTTATTTGCATTAATTATGCCTGGAACTCCAATAGCTGGAACAACAATTTCAGATTCAGAAATAAGTTCATCCAGATTTTTAGTTCTTGAGTGTGCAAGTGTTACAGTGCAATCAATGCCTTTTGACCCAAACATTAAAACTTGAGGCATTCCAACTAATCTAGATCTTCCTATAACTAGAGCTTTTTTGCCACTAGTTGCAATATTATAATATTCTATTAGTTTCATTACGCCTAAAGGAGTACATGGTCTTAAAATATCATTTCCAACAATTAATTTACCAAGATTTTGCTCTTTCAAGCCATCAACATCTTTATTAGTTGGAATCATTTGAATCACGCTATCCTCATTAAGCCCTTTTGGTAAAGGCATTTGAATTAGTATTCCATTTACAGCGGGGTCATTACCTAGTTCAGTAATTTTTTCTTCAAGTTCTGACTGAGAAATATCTCCGGGAAGATTAACTAAAATTGATTTTATCGAGGATGAGGTGGCTTGTTTATGCTTGTTATTTACATAAAGCTGACTGGGCTTATCATCTCCAACTAAAACAGTTGCAAGTGTAATTTCTACACCTGATTCATCGATTTGTTTTTTAATGGAATTTTGCATTTCTTTTGCCACAAATTTTCCATCTAATATCAAAGTCCCTTTTTCTGTATATTTCATGATGATAGTTTTTATTTTTTAAGATTTAGGTTGTTTGTCAGGATGAAGGTAAATAAAACTTTTACCAAGCTTGCCATTGTAGTTTCCTGCAGAAATCATCAATAGATCTTCAGTGTCTTTGGACGCTTCTATTGCCGCTTGAGTTGCAGTAATAATTGATATCATATCTTTACCATTCATAATTATTTCCATAACAGAGTTAACACCTTTAGGAAGTCCTGCTTCAATGTTTGGGTTATCTTGAAGTAATGGGCAAAATTTTTCATATGTGCTTGCTATAGTGAAATCATAATCACTACCAGCTTTTGAGCCACTTCCTGCAATTCCTCCTGGAAAAGTAGTAATGACATTTGGTATTGGTAAAATAGCTTCTACACCTTTTTCAGCTGCAGCCAATGCAGATTCAGTATTTTTTCCAAAATACCATAAATTTCCACCCATAAGGCCATCTGAATAACCAAAACGCCTATCCAAAATAAATTCACCTCCTAGGATTGGTATCCACCACATTTTTCTTCCAAATCTTTCTATTCTTTTTTGATATTTGTTGCCAAAAAATGCAACTTTCTTTCCAAGTTTAAAATAGGCTTCACTATCTTCAATAAGATTAAAACATGAAGCTGTGGGGCAGGTAAGAATATTTTGACTTATTCTTACTAGTGCAGCTTTTTCTAATTTTTTTGGGTCTTTCCAGAATTTTGGTATATGCAATTGTATTATTGCACCAGGTCTACCATCAGGCGTTTCAACTGTTTCATCACCTCCTGGCCCAACATATCTATCAAGTCCAGCTTCACAATCACATAAAATGCTGCTTGATGCATTGCCAGTTGCAGCGTTAATCGCATGATCCAACCATTTCTTATTTATAGCTGTAACAAGTACCTCAGCATACATACTTTTAAAAGCCTCTGCATAGGTATCATCTATAATTGCAGTCATAATTTATCCCCTTCCTTTGCCTTCATATACAGCTGTTTCTGTAACAACTTTATCCATATAAACATCATGGGGAGCAACAAGAATTTCATCAAAAAGCTGCGATTCATAACATAGAGCTATTAAAGAGCAATCTGATCTAACTTGCTCCATTGTTCTGTCATAGTAGCCTTGACCATTTCCCATTCTTCCACCTGATCTATCGAATCCAGTTCCAGGAACCATAATCATATCAAGTTCTTGTGGTGTTACTTCTTTTTCAGGATTACCCCACAATTCTTTTGGTGGTTCTAAAATATTCCATTTACCTACAACCATTTCTTCCAAGCTTGACATGTGCCATAAACCAAGTTTATTTTCTCCATTTTCATCTTCTGTACAATAAGGGACAATAATTTTCTTTTCGCCTTTTTCAACTTCTTTAATCAAATGAGGTTTTGTTCTTGTTTCTGATCTGCAGTCTATGTACCACATTATAACTTGTGCTTCCTTATATTCAGGAAGATCCATAAATCTTTCACATGCACTAGCGCTTACCTCATCTTTATTTTCTTGGGCAGCTCTTCTGTCATATGCTTCTCTTCGCATAGCAGACTTCTTTTCCATTATTTTTTCTAGTTCTTCTTTAGATATAGACATCTCTCATTCTCCTAACTTTAATAATTCATTTCTAAGAGTATTTATTATTCTATAGATTGAAGCAAACAGCTATATATTTTTTTGTTTGTTTTTAAAAAAATCTCAAAAAAGAAGTAAATACACCTTTTTAAAACACAATAAAACCACCTACTTTGCAATATATCTTTAGTAAATACTAAATGTAAACATTCTTACAAATACATAATATAATGATGTTATATAAAATCGCGTTTGATAATTGAGGAGAAAGATATGAGTTACTTGCCATTATATATAAATACAACTGGCAAAAAATGTCTAATTATTGGTGGAGGTAAAGTAGCAAGCAGAAAAATCATACCGATACTTAAGGCAAATATGCATGTAACAATGGTATCTCCTAATATTCATAAAGATATTCTAGAATTTGTTAAAAATAGAAAAAATTTTGATTATCAAAAAAAAGAGTTTGTTGAAAATGACATAAAAGACCAGTTCCTAGTAGTAGCCGCAACTGATAATAAAGAAGTGAATGCTTTGGCAGCAAAGTTAGCAAAAGATAAAAATATTTTAATTAATATGGCTGAAAATTCAAGCTTAGGCAATACTTTAATCCCATCAGTAGTTGATAGAGATCCGATAAAGATCGCTATTTCATCAGGAGCTGCATCACCAATCTTGACGAGATTAGTTAAAACGAAATTAGAATCTGTTATTCCATATTCATTTAGTAAATTAGCATTGATCATGATGGAATATAGAAGCAAGGTAAAAAAAACATTTTCAAAGATTATCGAGAGAAGAAATTTTTGGGAGTCATTTTTAGATGGACCAATATCGGAAATGGTTTTATCAGGACATATTGATAAAGCAAGAAAAGCATTAGATGACTCTCTAAGAGAAAAAAGGGAGCCTAATCAAATAGGCGAAGTTTATCTTGTAGGAGCAGGCCCTGGAGATCCAGAATTATTAAGTTTTAAAGCTCTTAGATTAATGCAGAAAGCTGATATTGTTATATATGATAGGTTAGTTTCTCAGCCAATAATGAATCTAATCAGACAAGATGCTGAAAAAATTTATGTTGGCAAACAAAGAGCGGATCACGCAATGCCACAAGAAAATATCAATCAGTTGCTTGCAAGATTAGCTTTAGATGGGAAAAAAGTATTGCGTCTAAAAGGAGGTGATCCTTTTATTTTTGGAAGAGGTGGTGAGGAGATTGAGAGTCTTATTAATGATGATATTCCTTTTCAAATAGTTCCAGGAATTACGGCAGCATCTGGTTGTGCAAGTTATGCAGGTATACCACTTACGCACAGGGATCATTCGCAAGCTTGTATTTTTGTTACTGGTCATTTGAAGGATGGCACAGTAAATTTAAATTGGGAAATGTTAGCTCACGAAAAACAAACATTAGTATTTTATATGGGCATGCATGGATCAAAAATAATTTGTGAAGAATTAATTAACCATGGATTGAAAAATACTACGCCTGCTGCACTAATTGTAAAAGGAACTACGATTGATCAGGAAGTAATAATCGGAAACTTAAAGAATATGCCAGAAATCATAAAAGAAAATAAAATAATTCCTCCTACATTATTGATAATTGGAGATGTCGTGAAATTGCATAATAAGCTTAAGTGGTTTGATCCTTTCTCTTCTCTTAATAATAAAAACAATATTCAATACTAGTTTAGTATAAAATTTTTTTTAGCTGATTATTTATACTTTTGTCATATTTTTTTTGAAAATTTTTTTCTCTTAGTTTTTTTCTATTAAAATTAAATTTTATATTTTCTTTTATACTTTTCTTGTCTTCATTAATCATTTTTATCTCAATGCAGTCTGTTGGGCATCGCTCAATACATAATTTACACCCTGGGCATTCTAGATAATTAATTCTATGAGAAAAGTTTTGCGCACCTATTATTGCGTCAAAGGGACAAATCTCTATACATATTGTGCAACCAATACAATTATTTTCATTTATATACGCTACAGGTCTTTCATTCATTTTACTTTTGAACCATTTTTTATCGTTTTATTTGCTTCCACAATAATAATATCTCCATCAGAGTCCGCGGCCAAAACCATGCCTGATGAGACGCCAAATCGCATAGTTTTTGGTTTTAAATTAGCAACTACTAAAACTTTGAGACCAATTAATTTTTCTGCAGAGTATGATTTTTTAATTCCTGCAAAAATACTTCTTTGCCCTAATTCTCCTAAGTCAATACAAAGTTTTAAAAGTTTGTCGGCACCTTCAATATCTTCAGCTCTGATTATTTCTCCTACACGAAGATCAGTTTTGGAGAAAATATCATATTCTATTTCATTTGACATTTTACATACCTCATTTTTAATTTTTTTATTTTCATTAGACAATTCGTTTTTTAATTTTTCAACATCCTCATTTTGAATTCTTGTTTTTAGCGTTGTAAATTTTTCAATTTTTTTATTTAATAATGGTAGATAGCTATTATCCCAATTTAAGTTTTTTTCATTAAACATATTTTCTGTCTTTATTAAAAGGTCTGGCATAACTGGAGATAAGATAATTATTAAGGTTCTATAATAATTTAAACCTTGAGTTGCAATTTTTTGGATTTTTTCTAGATCTTTAATAGCCCATGGCTTTTCTTCATTTATATATTGATTAGCTTTATCAGTCATTTGCATAATTTTGCTAATTGCACTACTAAATTTTCTATGATGATAATGTTTTTTTATTTCATCTATAGGTGCTGTGAATTCTTTAAATTTTTCCTCATTCTCAAGATTTTTGGATAACATAAAATTTGAATTCTTATCTAGAAAGGTAGAACATCTACTTGCAAGGTTTATTAATTTTCCTACTAAATCACTATTAATTTTTTTTGTTAAATCCCCAAAATTTAAATCTATGTCTTCAATACCATCATTAAGTTTACTTGCAAAATAGTACCTTAAAAATTCTGGGTCCAAGTATTTTAAATAATCAGATGCTTTAATAAAGGTGCCACGTGATTTTGACATTTTTTTGCCTTCAACTGTTAAGAAACCATGGCAAAAAATTCCTGTAGGAGTTCTGTATCCAGAACCACTTAAAATTGAAGGCCAAAAAAGAGCATGGAAGTAAGCGATATCTTTTCCAATAAAATGATATATTTCTCCACTTTCTTCTTCGTTCCAAATATTCTTAAAATATTTGTTTTCACCTAGGGACTCCTCGAAAGTAGATATATAACCTATTGGTGCATCCATCCAAACATAGAAATATTTATCAGTTTCGTTTGGAATTTTAAAGCCAAAATATGGCGCGTCTCTCGTTATGTCCCAATCATTTAGATTGTCATTTAGCCACTCGTTTAATTTGTTTTTTATAGCTGGCTGAAGGTTATGTTTTTCTGTCCAGTTAATTAAAAATTCTCTAAAATTTTTTAAGTTAAAAAAATAATGATTTGTGTCTTTTGTTTTTGGTGTTGTGTTCGACAAAACTGACTTTGGATTTATTAGTTCAGTAGGGGAGTAAGTTGCACCACAGCCCTCACATGAATCTCCATATTGATCTTCAGCTTTACATTTTGGACATGTGCCTTTTATATACCTATCTGGTAAAAATATTTTTTCTTTATCATCGTAAAATTGCGAAATTACTTTTTGAGAAATGTGTCCAGACTCACTCAGACTATTAAATATTTTTTTACAAAGTGCTTCGTTTTTTTTTGAATTAGTTGAAGAGTAATGATCAAAATTTATAAAAAAACTTTTAAAGTCTTTTTCATGATCTTTTTTTATTTTAGATATTAAATTTTCTGGAGTTATCCCTTGTTCTTTTGCTTTTAGCATTATTGGTGTGCCATGTGCATCATCTGCACAAATATATGCAACATTATTTCCAATGGACTTATTAAACCTTACCCAAATATCTGTTTGTATATATTCTACAAGGTGTCCAAGGTGTATTGGACCATTTGCATATGGTAATGCACTAGTTACTAATATATTTCTTTTTGTTTTCATTTTTTCTCCAAAATATTAGAACTAGTATATAATATTGTAATTGGGAAGTAATGAAAGTATTAATAAAGGAGAAAAAAATGTCGTTGTCTAAAGATATGGTAGTTGAGTCACTTAAAAAATTAATTGATTTGAATACAGGCAAAAGTTTAGTTGATACGAAATCAGTGGAGTCTGTGAATATAGTTGATAATAAAGCAAATATAACAATTTGCTTAGGCTACCCTGCAAAAAATTATGCAGAAACATTGAATCACATGATAATCGATCGTTTAACATCAGATAATATTGAATGTGGCACTGTTGAGATTACATGGAAAATTGTAAGTCACTCTGTGCAAAAAAGTTTGCAACCGATGCAAAATATTAAAAATGTAATAGCTGTGGCCTCTGGTAAAGGAGGTGTTGGAAAATCAACAACAGCTGTAAACTTAGCTTTAGCCTTGGCAGCTGAGGGTTCAAAAGTAGGAATATTGGATGCAGATATTTATGGTCCAAGCCAACCAAGAATGTTGGGCTTATCAGGACAGCCTGATTCTGAGGACGGAAAATCTTTAGAGCCAATGGAAAACTATGGTTTACAAGCAATGTCTATTGGATTTTTGATAGATGAAGAAACACCTATGATTTGGAGAGGCCCAATGGTAACTCAGGCACTGGAGCAATTATTATCTGATACTAAATGGCGAGATTTAGATTATCTTGTGATTGATTTACCACCTGGAACTGGAGATGTTCAGCTTACACTTGCACAAAAAATACCAGTGAGTGGTGCCGTGATTGTTACTACACCTCAAGATATTGCACTACTAGATGCGAGAAAGGGCCTAAAGATGTTTGAAAAGGTAGAGGTACCAGTTCTTGGAATTGTTGAGAATATGAGTATACATATTTGTGGCAAATGTGGTAACGAGGAATCAATATTTGGTGAAGGAGGAGGAAGTTCTTTAGCTAGCGAGAGCAATGTTGATCTATTGGGAAAATTACCTTTAGATATATCTATCAGAAAGCAAACAGATTCAGGTAAACCTAGTGTTGTTTTCGAACCAAGTGGAAGAGTTGCTGAAATTTATGGTGAAATTGCAAGAAAAGCAGCTGGAAAATTAGCTGCGCAGTCAAAAGATTACAGCGCAAAATTCCCAAAAATAGTAATTGAGAATAATTAAAATTATGTCAATAAAGTCTGATTTGTGGATAAAAAAAATGGCAAAAGAGGTGAATATGATCTCGCCATTCGAGCCTGAACAGGTAAAAAGTTTATCTGGAGATAAGGTTATATCTTATGGTACATCAAGCTATGGTTATGATGTAAGATGCTCCAGCATGTTTAAAGTTTTTACAAACATAAATTCTGCAATAGTTGACCCAAAGAGATTTGATAAGAATAGTTTTGTAGACTTCGAAGGAGATACTTGCATAATTCCACCAAATTCTTTTGCATTAGCATCAACTGTGGAATATTTTAAAATTCCTAGATCAGTTTTAACAGTTTGTCTTGGCAAATCAACATATGCAAGATGCGGAATTATAGTGAACGTAACTCCACTAGAGCCTGAATGGGAAGGACATGTAACTTTAGAATTTTCAAATACGACCCCATTGCCTGCTAAAATATATGCGAATGAGGGTGTAGCGCAAATGTTATTTTTTGAATCAGATTCTATTTGCGAGATTTCTTATAAAGACAGAGGTGGAAAATACCAAAAACAAACAGGAGTAACATTGCCTAAATAAATAAAAATGACCCCAGAAAAAATATACAAACAAGTAAGAAAACTTGCTATTTTTTTAATTGGAATGACAGTAGTTTTGATTGGTTGTATTCTTTTTTTCACTCCAGGCCCAGCTGTTGTTGTTATTCCTGTTGGTTTAGCAATTTTGGCAACAGAATTTATCTGGGCAAAAAGATTGTTAAAAAAATTTAAGGAAAAAACTTTATCTTTCTCTAAGTCCGCAAAAAATGTAATAAAAAAGAAATTTTAATTTAGTTATAATAAAAAAAATGTCCCTAAAGCTAGAAATGAAAAAAAGCCAATAACGTCTGTTATTGTTGTTAAGATTACTCCACCACCCAAGGCAGGATCAACACCAATTCTTTTTAAAATGATTGGAATTAATACCCCTGATAGTGCAGCAAAAACAAGATTTGCAATCATTGCTATTCCTATAACAACACCAATTAGATAATTATTGAACCAATACGATGATAAGACTCCAATAACACATGCCCATAAAAAACTATTTAATAAACCTACAAATACTTCTTTAATTAGCAGAGATTTTGAATTAGTAGAGCTAATATTTCCTAAAGCAATACCCCTAATTACTAAAGTAAGTGTTTGTGATCCCGCAATCCCACCCATGCTTGCTACTATTGGCATTAGAACAGCTAATGCTACGACTTTTTCAATAGTATCTTGAAATAAACTAATAACTCCTGAAGCTATTAATGCTGTAATTAGATTAATGCCAAGCCATATTGCTCGTCTTCTAGCAGAAGGTAACACGGGTGCGAATATATCCTCTTCGTCTGTTAATCCTGCCATATTTAAAACAGTACTTTCACTTTCTTCACGAATCACATCTACAACATCATCAATTGTAATTCTTCCTAAAAGTATATTATTTTTATCAACTACTGGGGCAGATACTAAGTCTCTATCTTCAAATATATTTGCCACATCACCTGCTAATGTATTTGAGTTAATAGAAATGTAATCTTTGTTCATAGTTTCTGATACAGTATTTTCTGGTTCTGCACAAAGTAGATTTGTTACTGATAGTGTCCCTAAATAATGGTTATATCTATCAACCACAATAATATTGTCAGTATTATTAGGAATTTCTTTCTTTAATCTTAAGTATTTTAGTACAACATCTAAAGTTACATCTGGCCTAATTGTAATAGTATCTGTATTCATTAATCCGCCAGCCGTATCTTCATCGTAATTCATTACGGTTTCAAGCCTTGTTCTATATTGATAGTCCATTCCTTGTAAAGCTTGCTTTACAACAGTTTCTGGAAGCTCTTCTAGAAGATCCGCAAGATCATCAACATCAAGACCTTTGGTAGCCGCAACAAGTGATTGTTCATCCATAGATTCCATTAAGTTGTTTCTTACTTCCTCACCTACTTCCAGCAAAACCTCACCATCAATAGAGTGATCAAGCATTTCCCAAATTAATCTTCTTTGTCTTGTTGGTGAGCTTTCTAACAAACGTGCAATTTCTGCAGGGTGAAGTCCATTGAGTATTAATTTTGCTTTAAGCATTGCGCCTGAATTTAAAGATTCAGAAATAGCGTCAAGTTTTAAAATCTGACTTTCTTTGGACATTGCATCTCTCAAAAGATAAATTAAAAGAAAACTTATAAGTAATTAGTTTAACAATATTTTAGAAAAACTCTATTTAGTTTTTCTCTTTGAGGATGACTCAATTTTTAGAGATTCTCTATATTTTGCAACAGTTCTTCGAGCAATATTAATATTTTCTTTAGAAAGAATAGCGGTAATTTTATCGTCACTATATGGTTT
>JAYNQN010000010.1:0-20171 GCA_038114285.1 Gammaproteobacteria bacterium
TATTATAACTCCAGGCACAGAATATAACATATTAAAAATTCTAAATATCAAATATACAGAAGCATATTGCAAAAGAATGTTATTATTAAGTAAATACATGATTTGAGAAAATGCAGCTTCACCAATACCAATATTACCAGGAGATATTGGAATCACACTTAGAATTTGAACGGCTATACTAGAGATCAGGTTATTAAAAAAACTAGGATATTGATTAAGAATATCTAAAGAAATCACATAAATTGCATATCCAATTATGAATTGAATTATTATTGCAATTAATAAATTAATTAGTAAATTTTTAAAAGACTTTCTGTATGTAAATAGTATTTTTAGTGTTTTGGCTATTAGCTTTATAAATTTATTTTTATATTTATATAAATACAGAAGTATTACTTTATTTATTCTTCTACTATTTAAGCATTTTCTTATAAAAATAAGAAGTAATATAAAAAAAAACATAAATAAAAAGTAATAAATGCTTAAATTTATATGATCTATAAAAAAATTACTATTAAAGATTTTATTTTTCGAAAATATTTGTGGGAGAAATACAATTAAAATAATAAGCATAGAAAATAAACCAATTACTCTATCTATTATTACAGATAAACTAATACCGATCTTATTATCATTTTTTTTTATTATGTATAAAGTTTTAATAATATCTCCAGCAATGCCAAATAATACATAATTTAAAGCATAGCCAAGATAATAAGACTCAAATGTGTCTTTAAATGAAATATTATTATTTTGAACTCTTAATAAATAATGCCATTTTATACTTCCCAGAAGAATTATGAGTAAAATTAATCCAAGTAATTTAATTGATAAAGAAATATTGACCGCTAATAATACATTAAAATCTAAAAAATTGTATTTACTTAATAGGTATATTGAAAGAAAAGCTATAAAAACCTTTATTATCGTATTAATTTTCATTCTTTGATTTTACATGATTTGTATTAATTATCAGGCAACCATCATATTTTTTTGTTCTAGCTTTTATATTTATACATCCTATATTTTGATACCCAAAATCATTATAAATTTTTTTTGAAAAATGAAGATACATTAAATCACTATATAGCTTATCTTGTTCAAATTTTGATTCGTTAAATCTTTTTTTAAATTTTTTTGCATATTCATCAGATATTTTCATTGGGCCGTATGGATTTATTAAAAAAATAGAATGAACATCAGCAATTCTTTTGCTGAGATAATCTCTTGAGTATTCATGAAAAATTACTGGTAAAGAGGTTGTATATGTTTTTTTTACGATTAAGCTCTGAATTAAACTTGCGGTAAAGATATCAGATTCAATTCCAGGATACAGAAATGCAAGGTCAACATTTTTAAAGTAATAATCTTTAGATTTATTAGATATAAAGTCAATAATTTGTTTTTCGGTATTAATGTGACTAGGTTTCTTTAAAACACCAGAAATAAAATTTGAATATTTGTATTCTTTTGAAAGTGCTACATTGTAAATAGATATAGTTTGAGCCGTAATTAAAAAGAATAATACTATTAAAAAATATTTTTTAGTATTATTAAAACATAGAGTATATATTACCCCTAGAATTAAAATTAAAATATAAGCAATTGCAAACTTTCTTGGTGTATTTGATATAGTAATTAAGACAGGAATTATAGATAGTATAATTGCTGAAAACAAATATATAAATATGTCTTTCTTGGGTTTAATTTTTTGTAAATAATGATTAACCATCGAGATTAATGAAAATATAAATATGATAATAAATGGCAATAATCCTGCATATTTTATCTGCCAATAAAATCTTGCAAAAATATCATTCAAAGAGTTAGGAATATTAAAAAAATTGTTATTAGTATTTGTGGCTATAGCAATATCCCCAAATTGTGTTCTGTATATCCAAGAATACAAGTCTCTCCATGAATCAAAAAGCCATATAAATAATATAAATGAAAATAATGTAAATATTTTTATGGCATAAGTATTGCTATTTTTCTTTGATTCTTTTACATAATTATAAAAAATTTTTATTTTAGATATAATTGTTGAAGAAAATATAATTAATATAAAAAGAACTAATGAATAAAATAATAACAAATAAAGATCAGATGCTTTATCTTTATCAAGATCTATAATTCTATGATCTGCACCGAAATCAAGCCCTCTTAAGGATAAAACTAATAAAGTTACAAAAAAAATTTTCATGACAGATAAAATTATTTTTCTTGAAAATATATTTTCTTTACAACCTAAGTAAAAGAATAGTATTAGCACGGGAATTAAATGTGTAATTGCTTCTATAGGTCTAAGTGTAAACGCAAATAATATTGCAATTAATACACATATTGAATGTTTTTTTAGCGTCATAAATTTTGATGCGTGCAAATGATAAATTGATGCAAGTACTGCTGGCGTTAAACCAACTTCAGCAAATAAAAACATTTCTCCAGGAAAAAATGATGTAGATAGAAGTCCAATAGAAATTGCGCTTAAAGAACATGATATTTTGCAATCAGATATTATTCTAAAAATATAATATGCATAAATTATAATTAGGGATAAACATATAATATGAACGCAAGCTGCAGTAAAAAGTATATTATTTTTTGATATTAACATGAATGGGAAAAGCACCAAATGAAATGAGACCGGTCTCCATGGTTTAGTTGCATACAGCTCATAAATTCCCTCGGCTATTTTTCCGTTATGAAAAAGATTAGAAATTGATCCAGCGGTACCCAAAAAATCACCTGCATCAGCAAATGGGTAGCCTATATTATTTAATTGCCACAATATCATTAGTGAAATTGGCAAAATTATAGAAAAAATAGCAAATTTTATGTCAGACGCATTTTCGATTATATTTTTTATTTTCCAATACATATTCGCAATTTAGATATGAATTTTAAATATTTTCTTTATATAAAGTCTCATAATCATAATTGATATTGATAAACCAGCTTTTAATACATTTAATTTGTTGTCGGTAATAGCTTCTCCACCAATTCTTTTATGCTCTGTACCAGGTATTTCAATATATTTATAATTCATTAAATTTCCATAAGCTGATATTAATGGTTCAAATATATGCCCAGTTGATAAATACTTTATAAATAAAGGATCCTTAACTACTGATAAATTATAGCCTCTATACATGGTCAACGCATCAGTAACCGGAAAATTCCCAAGGTATCTTATCATTTTTGAAAATATCCAATTCCCAATACCGGTAATCAATGTATCGTCCTCAGAGATAGCGTCATCTAAATATCTAGAAATCACAATAATATCATAACCTTCTTTTATTTTTTTTACTATTTCTGGGAGCTGTTCAGGAGTGCAATTATTATCAGGACTAAATTCAATTATATAATCTGTTTTAACAATATTTATTACTTCAATCATTGCGCCAGTAAGGCCAACACTTTGTTGTGTAACAAGATTTATATTTTCAAAAGTTTGAATATATTCAACGGTACCATCTGTTGATTTGGCATCAATTACTAATATTTCATCAAATAAAGATTGATCAATTCTAGGAATCATCAGTTTTAAACCATCAATCTCATTTAGGGTAGGAATAACCAATGTAATTTTAGGAGCATTATTCATAATTTTAGGGTAAGAAAAATCTTATTTGTAAGTTATTGATAATTTATTCATATCAATGATAACAGTATTTTTTTTTGTTTGTAAATTTAATGAATCTATATCATTTACTGAAGCAAGTTCTCCCCAATCAGAAGTTATATGTATTGCATGGTCAGCTCTCCATTTCAAAACTTTATAGCTGAGTATCGTATTTATATTAAATTGCCTCAAAGTATATATAGTAGCTGAAATTAGCCAATTATGACTATAGTTTATTGTCAAATCAAAATCATTGCCAGGTTTGATTTTCATAATATCTGGGTTTCGTAAAATTATTATGGTTGGTTTCTCCCCAGATTCAATAATTTTCAAAATATCTTTCTTTATATGTTTTTTTATGTAATTTATTTCTGCCAAATGAGGTCTTACAACAAAATTTTCTAGAGTATAATTACATTTATAGATACTAAATATTAAGGTACAAAAAAAAATAAGATTTTTACATATATATTTATATGAACTTAGTAAATTCGAGATATGTAAATTATAAAAATAGAAATTATATAAGGTGTTTATTGTCCACATTATAATATAAAGTATAAATGGCATTGTTACAGCAAAGTATCTATTAGGCATTACTGTTTTGAGTGGATTATCATCATAAATTTTAATTTCTATAGGAAGTACTGGGGTATAGCTTAAAATTAATAAAGTTAAACATATTAAAAAAATTAATAATGAATTTGAGAAAATATAAAGTCGGTTTTTTATGTTATTATTTTTTTTGTATTTAAAATTAAGTTTTAAAAATATGCTTAAAAAGAAAAAAATAAAAGTTAAAGAAATGCCATAAAAAAATAAATTAATACTATTAATTCCCTGTGAAGACCAAATACCAAAGATATTAAAAGAATACTTTAGCATGTTAAGTATATTATAAATTTTATTAGTGATATCCCAATCGATATGAATTGATCTTATAGTTCCAGATGCATGAATCTTTTCTTGCACATTTAGTATGAAGTGAAAAAATTTCGCCATTAATATATATATGATCATAATTGAGATTATGAAAATTACTGATTTTATAATAAATTCGTATATCTGTTTTTTTGAGTATGTTTGTTTATCAATATTAGAAATATAAAAAATAAATAAAAATAAGAAATATTCCATTAATGTTATTGCATAATTCATACATCCCATCATTATTAGCAAACCGCTAAGAATTATATATCTTCTCTTTAGAATACTATCCTTTACTTCAAATGAGGCTTTAAAGAAATAAATAATAGAAATTTGACCAAATATGAGTGTAATCACCATGCCGTTATACCCGGCTGTTGATGTATGAAGTTGAGAGGCTATTAAGCAAAATGATATAACAGAAAAACAAAATGAAAAAAATTTATTTTTTGGTGAAAATTTAATTTGCCATGTGTATGTTAGATACGATGCAAAAGATATTAAGATTATCGTAAAAAATCTTACGAATTTAGCATTTTCAATTTCTAAACATATGTAGTCACTTATAAAAAGTATCAGGTAGCCAACTGGTCTAAATAACTCTATAGTCGCGTTCCAAAATTCTGGGTGTCCGAATGGATGAAAAAAATATCCTCCATAACTCCAAAATGTAGCATTCCAATCATCTTGTCTAAGAAAATCACCGGTTAAAACTGGGAAATGTGCAATTAGTAAAAAAGAAAGTATAATTATGTATATTAAGAAGTTATTTTGAAAAAAATTTTCTATTTTGATTAATTTTTTCATACTGAATAATCTACTTTTTTATATATTTTTTTTCCACCAATTTATTGTTTTTGATATACCATCATCAATTTTTGTCTTTGGCACCCATCCAATCTCTTTTTTTGCTTTTGAACAATTTAAAAACATATCAAAAGGTATAGATGGTTTTGCTTTATTAAATTTTATTTTTATATCTTTTTTAGATATTTTTATTATTTTCTCACAAAGTTCGCGTACTGTAACTGGATGACCTGAGCCACAATTAAATATTTCATATTGTGTTTTTTGTTTTTGTATAGATTTTTTTATAAAATCTACAAGGTCATCAGCATATAAGAAATCTCTTATTTCTTTTCCAGTGCCCCATACCTCTAAAGTATTTTTTGCTCTCATAACTTTAGTAATCGTTGCCCCAAAAACATGACTTTTATCTAAATCATATTTATCATGTGGTCCGTAAATATTTGAATGCCTAATTATTGTAAATTTTGTATTACCTAACATTGAATAAAACTTTGCAATTTTTTCTAAATAAACTTTAGTTTCTCCAGCGCCTTTATATTTATCAATAATATTTCCATTATAATCTTTTTCTTTCGTTGCTTTCTTTGAAGAAGGGTACATTACAGTGCAACTTGGAAAAATAAAATGTTTTATTTTATGTGTAAAACTTGATCTAAACATATAAGAATTTATTACTGCATTATCTGTTACATGTATAAATGGTTTTGAAACAATATCCTTAGATCCTGAAGTTGTTGCTGCAGCTTGTATAACAATATCCATACCTTTAATTAGCTTATCTACTGAGCTTGGATTTCTAAGGTCAGCTTTATGCCACACAACATTTTTTGATGTTTTATAAGCTGGTCTTTTAAATCTTACAGCATGAATTTTATAATTTTTATTTTTTGCCAAACCAAGTGTTATATTTTTTCCTATAAATCCTGTAGCTCCACAAATTAATATTTTTTTCATAATTTCCTCTAATATAATGTATTATTAAATTTTAATTTAAAGACAATATAACATAATGAAGTTAGATATTTTTAATTATTCTCTTCCGCAAACCCATATAGCACAGGATCCCAAGGTAAAAAGAAGCGATTCAAAATTGCTAGTAATTAAAAGAGATTCAAATGAATTAATAGATGAAAAATTTATTAACATTGATAAATATTTTTCTAATAAAGATATATTAGTTATAAATGATACAAAAGTGATACCAGCTCGTATATTCGGTAACAGAAAAAATACTAATGGAAAAGTTGAGTTATTTATTGAAAGAATTTTAGATGAGAATTCATTTTCATGTCAATTAAAGTCAACACGGAAATTATATCCAGGTGATATTATAATTGTAGAAAAAAAAATTGAACTTGAAATTACTGAAAATAGCAATTCATTGTGTAGAGTTTATGTTAAAGACCACACAGTAGACGAACTAATTTCAAACTATGGAGAAATCCCATTGCCACCATATATAAATAGAAAGCCAGATGAATTTGACAAAGAATATTACCAAACAATTTTTGCAAAAAACGAAGGATCCGTTGCAGCACCAACTGCTGCACTTCATTTTGATCAAAAAATTATTGAAAAATTGAAAGAAAAAAAAATTAATATATGTAATATAACTTTGCATATAGGTATGGGAACTTTTACTACTATAAAAGAAAATGATATTAATAATCATAAAATGCATTCAGAAATGTATTCTATTTCAAAAAAAACAATTGATTTAATAAAAAAATGCAAAGAAAATAATGGTAATGTTATTTGTGTTGGCACGACAACAGCCCGAGCATTAGAAAGTTTTTTTACTTATAAACATGAGCCAGATAAATTTTATGAGACAAATATTTTTATAAAGCCAGGATATGACTTTAAAATCGTAGATCACTTGATAACAAACTTTCATCTTCCTCAATCAAGTTTATTAATTATGGTAGCAGCATTTTATAATATTAAAAATATTTTGAAAGCATATAACCATGCTATCGAAAATGATTATAAGTTTTTTAGTTATGGTGATTCTACACTAATTTTATAATGATAAATTTTATAATAAAAAACACTTTTGGTAAGGCTAGAACTGGGGAACTTGATTTGAATAATCATAAAATAGAAACTCCTTGTTTTATGCCTGTTGGGACTGCTGCAACTGTTAAAACTATGACTTCAAATGAGGTGTATAATTATGGATATAATATTATATTGGCAAATACATTTCACTTAATGCTAAGACCTGGCGTTGAAATTATAAGAAAGCATGGTGGATTACATAACTTTATGAATTGGGACGGCGCTATAATTACTGATTCAGGAGGTTATCAAGTTTTTAGTTTGTCCAAATTAAGAAAAATTACTCAGGAAGGAGTTTATTTTAGCTCTCCAATAGATGGGTCTAAAGTTTTTTTAGACCCAAAGAAATCTATATGGTTACAAGAACAATTCAACGCAGACATCATAATGCAATTTGATGAATGTACACCATACCCAGCTGACAAGAAGACTGCTGAAGAATCATTAGATTTATCTTTAAAGTGGGGAAAAGAATCAAAACTTTCACTTACATCAGACAAGAGTAATTTATTTGGAATAATTCAAGGTGGTATATATGATGATCTTCGTGATAAATCACTTGAAGGATTAAAAGAAATCGATTTTCATGGGTACGCAATAGGTGGGCTTTCCGTTGGAGAACCATCAAATGAAAGAAATAAAGTTTTAGATAATATTGCACATAAAATGCCAAGTAATAAACCTCGTTATCTTATGGGAGTTGGTACACCAGAAGACATTGTCGAAGCAGTAAAGAGAGGTGTAGATATGTTTGACTGTGTAATACCAACGAGAAATGCAAGAACAGGATTTTTGTATACTGATCAAGGTATTTTAAAATTAAGAAATAGTAAATATAAAGATGACATGAGGCCGATAGATGAAAACTGCACATGCTATACTTGTATGAATTACACAAGATCATATTTAAAACATTTGGATAACTGTAAAGAAATACTTGGATTGCGGTTAAATACAATTCATAATTTGCATTACTATTATAAATTAATGAATGATATTAGAGATTCTATAAAAAATAATTTATTTGATAATTTTATGAAGGATTTTTACAAGGCTAGAAAAACTTAGAAATGATTCAAAATATAAAAGATAACCTTAATATTTTAATACTACTTTCAGCGCCATTATTTGCTTTTTTATGGCATTTAGAAAATAACCATTTACCAATGTCAGATGCTGTAGGATATTTAGAATCAGCATATGTTATCTCCAAAAATTTATTAGATGGTGATTTAATAGAATTCGTAATATCCATATTTAATGAAAGAAGTTGGCGTCCTGTGATATTTCAATTATTTATTGTGCCATTTCTAGTAATAACAAATGGAGATCTGCTAAATTCAGTTTTACTAACGCATGTATTATTTGTTTCTCTAAGTGTTTTTTTTGCATACAAGATATTTTTAAAATTTTCTAATAAATATATATCTTCATTGTGCGCTTCAATCATATGCTTGTCTGTTGACATATTTTTCGGAGGAGATTCTTTTACATTATTTGCTGAAATATCATTTATTCCTTTTCTATTAGCAACATTTTACTACTTATCAGACCCTAAATTATTTCAAAATAAAAGAAAATCTAATTTATTTGCATTATTTTTTACACTAACTCTATTATCTAGACCAGTAGAAGGATTTTTATTTTTAGTCACTTCTTTAATTTTTATATTATTTTATCAGCATAGAGAATATTTATCATATAATGAAATAATCAAAGGTTTAACATACCCAGTTTTTTTTGCTTGGTTATTGTTTTTAAGTAGATTAGTTCCAGATGTTTCAAGTTCAGTATTAAAAATTGATCCTCCACATTCTTATGAAATATTTTTTGTAATTTTTTGTGTAATCTCCATTGCACTGTTTTTTTTATTATTAATAAATTTCTATTTAAAAAGAAATTTTTCATTAAAAAAAAATAATAAAGTTCAAAACTTTTTTTTCTCAAAAGTTATGCTTTATTCATCATTTGTATTATGGTTTTGGTACACCCCAAGATTTGGTAGTTTATACGGATGGGTTTATGAAACATCTATTGGCAATCAGTTTCAACACCAGAAAGATAATAGTTATGAATTTATTGAATTAATTAATAGAGCTTTTACAAGTCATGGCGTTTTAATTATTTATATTTTGCTATTCTTATTTACTATTTCAATTTTAGTTAGCTTGAAAAATAATAAGAAAATTATACAAAATCTCTTTAGTGATTTTAATATTTTAATTTTAACGGCAATTCCTATGCCTTTAATATTGTATTTTACAACCTTTCAAGTGACATACAGAAAAATTGCTCCTGTTATTACACTGCTATTAATATTAATTTTAATTAATATAATTTCAAACTATAAGATTAAAAAACTATCTAACATATTTTTAATTTCTATTTTTTTCATTCAGATTTTATTTGTTTATAAAAATATATATAGTTCTGATATTAATGATAGATGGATGAACCAAGTTAAAGATAAAAATCTTGAATACATTCTTGGCACACAGTTTCCTATTCCAATAAATTCTTTGAATGATCCTCATGAATCTTTAGTTAATTTTTTGAGTAAAGAAGCTACAGTAAAAAATTTAAATAGTATTGCTTTAGTTATGGATGATTCGGCATACCCTGTAGAGCCTTATTTAGCAAAATTTCTATGTAAAATAAAATCTTTGCAGTGTAGTTTTTCATCTCCGAAACAATTTAAATACGGTAATATTGATTATTTAGATAGTAATGATGCTTTATTAATAATTCATAGTTACTCAGATGTTGGTAATAATTCAAACAAGAATATTGACTTGGCTAGAAAGAAGATTGTCCAAAACGAGAAAAGATCTTCACCTTCTGAATTATATTCTTACTACATGCAATATTTGTATTTAGAAAATAACCTCTCAATTCATAACATTAATAAAGTAGAATGTTATAGCTTTTATAAGGAATATAAAGCGTGTCTGTTAATAAAAGATTGAGAATTACTACACATAACATATACTAGAGTCTACAAAATATTATCGTAATCAATTTTTTTAGGACAAATTAAATGAACATAATTAGTAACGCATATGCTCAATCCCCAAGCCCGTCAGACGGCGGAATGAGTATGCTTATAATGGTCGGTATATTTTTCATTATAATGTATTTTATGATTATCAGACCACAAAATAAAAGAGTTAAAGAACATAATAAATTAATAGAATCATTGTCAAATGGCACCGAGGTAGTTGTCTCAAATGGAATTATGGGTAAGATCATAAAAATGAAGGATGATGTTATAGAATTAGAAGTATCCCAAGGTATTAATATAAAAGTAAGAAAAAATTCAATCACTACAGTTTTACCTAAAGGCTCAATATAAATTTAAAAAATGAAAATTTTATCTTTTAAACAAATTTTAGTAATTTTTGCCTTATTATTTGGCGTTATTTATTCTATGCCAACTTTTTATAAAGAAGTGCCCGCGTGGTTAACAGCATTGAATGCAAAAAAAATGAATCTAGGTTTAGACCTAAAAGGCGGTGTTCACTTTTTAATGGAAGTTGATCTTGATGAAGTTATTGCAAGTAAGTCAAAAAAATTATCAAGTGATATAAGATCACAACTAAGAAAAGAAAAAATTAGATATAACAATTTTAATGCTTCGTTAAAAAATATTGAAATTGATTTTATTAATGATGAATCATTTGAGCAGGCAAAAAAATTTATTAATAATAATTATCAAAATACTTTCGACATCGAAAAGTTTAACAATAAAATGGTTATAAGTATTTCCGAAAATACATTAAACGAATTAAGAATTGCTGCGATTAAGCAGAATACAACCACACTTAGAAATAGAGTAAATGAATTAGGTGTAGCGGAACCCATTGTTCAACAAAGTGGAAAAACTAGAATTGTTGTTGAGCTACCTGGTATAAAAGATACTACTAGAGCAAAAGAAATAATTGGCGCAACTGCGACATTAGAATTTAAAATGGTTGATGAAGACTCAGATCCATATGCGGCAGAAGAATCTAACCAAATATCACTCAATTCTAAATTGTATTATGATGATGAAGGTCAACCAGTTCTTTTAAAAAGAAATGTTATTCTAACAGGTGAAAATATTGTTGACGCCTCTTCAGGCTTTGATAGAAATTCAAGACCATCTGTTAATATAACTCTTGATAGCTCTGGCGCTAAGAGTTTTGCAAATACGACCGAAGATAATATTGGAAAATTAATGGCGGTTTTATTTATTGAGAGTAAGTCTGAACAAAGAATGATTGATGGTAAGAGTAAAAGATTTACCAAAAAATATGAAAAGATTATTAGCATTGCTACAATTCAAGAAAGACTTTCAAAATCTTTTCAAATAACAGGATTAGATAGCCCAAAACAAGCTAGAGATTTAGCTCTTTATTTAAGAGCCGGCTCAATGGCTGCACCGATGTATATAGTTGAAGAAAGAACAGTAGGTCCGAGTCTTGGGGCTGATAATATTGAAAAGGGCAAGATCTCTGTAATAATAGGTTTAATATTGGTTTTAATATTTATGATTTATTACTACAGAATTTTTGGTATTTTTGCAAATACAGCATTGATATTAAATCTCCTAATCATTGTATCAGTTATGTCATTAATACCAGGCGCAACATTAACTCTTCCTGGAATTGCTGGTATTGTATTAACAGTAGGTATGGCAGTAGATGCAAATGTATTAATTTTTGAAAGAATTAAAGAAGAAATAAGAAATGGATCTACTCCATTAGCATCTATAGAATTAGGTTATCAGAAAGCGTTCTCAACTATTGCAGACGCAAACATTACAACTTTAATTGCATCAATTATATTATTTATTTTTGGGACTGGCCCTATAAAAGGTTTTGCTGTTACTTTATCAATAGGAGTAATCTCTTCAATGTTTACAGCTATTGTTGTTACAAGAGTTTTAGCTAATATTGTTTATGAAAAAAATATTAATTTAAAAATAAAAACATTAAATATATGAAAACAATAAATATTAATTTTGAATTTATGAAATGGCATAAGCATGCTGTCTATACTTCTATAATTATTATATTTGTATCTTTAATTAGTATTTTTACTAAAGGTTTGAATTATGGAGTTGATTTTAAGGGCGGCACAATTATTGAGATAAGTTTTCAAGATGATTCTCCTATTGAAGAAATTAGAGGGTATTTGCAAAAAAATGACTATGAAAAATCTTCCGTTCAATTTTTTGGTTCTAAGAAAGATATTTTAATTAGAATGCCTAATATAGTTTCTGCAAATGAATCCACTCTTAGTAACAATCTTATAGCAGAATTAAAAAATAAATATGATTTCAATTTAAAAAGAGTCGAGTTTGTTGGAGCTCAAGTAGGTGAGGAGTTAAGAGACCAAGGAATAATAGCTGCTTTAATAGCTTTATTTTTAATTATGATTTATATAGCTTTGCGTTTTGAATATAGGTTTTCTATTGGCGCAATATTAGCTCTACTCCATGATGTTTTTTTAATAGTTGGTCTATTTTCAATTACGCAAATTGAGTTTAATTTAAGTGTTTTTGCTGCAATACTTGCCGTAATTGGTTATTCTTTAAATGATACAATTGTAGTTTTTGATAGAATTCGCGAAAATTTTAAAGCTTCTATTATTGAAAATGTTGATACAACAGATGTAATGAATCAATCTATTAACCAAACTTTATCAAGAACTTTAATAACTTCATTAACTACTTTGTTAGTTTTAATATCTTTAATTTTATTTGGAGGAGAAATACTGTTTGGTTTTTCTTTTGCTCTAATAGCAGGAGTTATTATTGGAACATACTCTTCGATATATATTGCAAGTTCAACACTACTTATTATGAACATATCTGTGAAAGATGTGACTATTGAAGTTGATGAAGAAAGACCATAACAGTTAAATGAGATTTTTTTGTAATGTTTTAATTATTTCTTGATGAAGATTAATATTTGATGCTAGAACATTTCCTGATTTAAAATATTCATTTGTATTATTGATATCACTTATGTAGCCGCCTGCTTCTGATACTATAATTGAACCAGCAGCTATGTCCCAAGGTTTTAAATTAAATTCCCAAAATCCATCAAGTCTGCCTGAGGCAACATAAGCTAAATCTAAAGCAGCAGCACCTAGTCTTCTTATACTTCCGCATCTTGCATCCATCATTGTTCGAAGAGTCTCAATATAAACACCCGAGTGGTCTTTTTTTCTGTAAGGTATTCCTGTGCCAAATATAGCGGATTTAATTGAATTACAGTTTGCAACTCTAATTTTTTTATCATTCATGAGCGCACCTTTTCCTTTTTCTGCACAAAAAAGTTCATTCTTAAAAGGATCGTAAACAACTCCTAATATTGGTTCTTTGTTTTTGCACAGTCCAATTGAAACAGCAAATTGTGGTATTCCATGAATAAAGTTTGTTGTGCCATCTAGCGGATCAATAAACCATTCGTATTCAGATTTAATATTGTTTGAACCACTTTCTTCTGCTGTTATTTTATATTTAGGATAGGATTTTAATAATGATTGTGTGATAATTTTTTCTGACTCTTGGTCAGCCTCAGAGACATAGTCATTAAAACCTTTTGACATAATTTTTAGACTATCAAGCCTAGAATAAAATCTCATAATAGATTTTCCTGCAAGCAATGCTGTATTAGCAGCTGTATTTAGTTGTGGACTATAAGAGCTATACATAATTTTTGATATAAGATTATTAAATGATGATACTATAATACATAATCTATTTAGTTTCATAAAAATATATACAAGTTTAATGATAGACCCCAAAAATATAAAAATAGTCTTAGTTGAGACAAGCCATCCAGGTAACATAGGTTCGGCGGCAAGGGCTATGAAAACAATGGGTTTTGCTAACTTATACTTAGTCAATCCAAAATGTGAAATTAACGATATTTCTTTTGCAATGGCATCTAATGCAAAAGATATACTAGAAAATGCTGAAGTTTCAGACAGTCTAGAGGAAACTTTGGGCGACTGTAATTATATTATAGGTGCTACGGCCAGACAGAGAGATATTCCCTTAGAAATTATTAATCCTAGAGAGTTCTCAAAAAAATTAAGTACGGAAAATTTTGGTAAAGTAGCAATTTTACTAGGCAACGAAGCTAGAGGTTTAACTAATAAACAACTTTCAATGTGCTCAATTGGACTTCATATTCCATCAAACAAAAAATATACGAGTTTAAATCTAGCAGCATCACTACAGATAATATTATATGAGTTAATGTATGAGTCAAAAAATGAAGCCTCATATATAAATAAGATTGATAGAAATGATATTGCTACAAATGAAAAGTTAACAAATTTATTTATTCATATGGATAAGGTTTTAAAAGATATTAATTTTATAAAAGATGATAGACCAATGATATCAAGGAAAATTAATTATATTTTCAAAAAAGCTAGCTTATCAGAAGAGGAAATTAATATACTACGTGGCATTTTAAGTGCAATTGAGAATCATTCTCAACAAAATCAATAACATATAGATAAATAATAGTTGACAAAATTAGTGGGTTTAATCATTATCCAATATAAGTAAATAATGACTTAGTAAAATATGAAATTAACAACAAAAAGTAGATATGCTGTCACAGCCATGCTTGATATTGCTTATTATGACAAAGGTAGCCCAATTTCTTTACCAGAAATTGCAGGAAGACAAAATATTTCATTGTCATACCTTGAGCAACTATTTTCTAGGTTGAAAAAAAATGGTTTAGTTAAAAGTATTAAAGGTCCTGGAGGAGGTTACAAACTATCTAAAGATGCAAATGATATTGTAATTTCAGATGTTATCAATGCTGTAGATGAAAATGTAGAGACTACTGCGTGTAATGGAAAAGCTAATTGCAATAATAGTAGTCAGTGCTTATCTCATAATTTATGGGAAGACTTAGGAGCTGAAATAAATAATTTTTTATCGGATGTTACTTTGCAACAAGTTATATCTAAAAATAATGAAAGTATGCAAGAGATTAAACTATCGGAGTATTAAATGAAGGATATGAAAACACCAATATATTTAGACTATGCGTCTACAACACCAATTGATAAAAGGGTTGCAGATAAAATGTTTGAATATATGACAATGGATGGTATGTATGGAAACCCAGCCTCAAGATCTCATAGTTTTGGATGGGATGCTGACGCTGCAGTCAGTGAAAGTAGAAAGCATATAGCTGATCTTATAAATGCTGACCCAAGAGAAATAGTTTGGACAAGTGGTGCAACAGAATCTGATAATTTAGCAATTAAAGGTGCTGCACATTTTTACAAAAAAAAAGGTAAGCATATAATTACGGTTAAAACAGAACATAAAGCTGTGCTAGACGCCTGCAGGCAATTAGAAAGAGAAGGTTTCGAAGTCACTTACATGGAGCCAGAATCAGATGGCTTGCTTGATTTAGATAAACTCCAGTCGGAAATAAGAGACGATACAGTTTTAATTTCTGTTATGCATGTAAATAATGAAATTGGTGTAATACAAGATATTGAGAAAATTGGTGAGATCGCAAGAAGTAAAAATATTATATTTCATGTTGATGCTGCACAAAGTGCGGGAAAAATTAAAATTGATCTTGAAAAAATGAAAGTTGATTTAATGAGTTTTTCAGCACACAAAATATATGGGCCGAAAGGAATTGGCGCATTGTATGTGAGAAGAAAACCTAGAGTAAGGCTAGAAGCTCAGATACATGGAGGCGGCCATGAAAGAGGTTTAAGATCTGGAACTCTACCTACACACCAAATTGTAGGAATGGGTGAAGCATTTAGATTAGCAAAAGAAGAAATGGATAAAGATTATGAAAAAATTTCCCTTTTAAGAAATAGGCTTTGGAACGGGGTAAAAGATATGGAAGAAGTTTATCTAAATGGAGATTTTGAAAATAGATATCCTGGAATTATGAATATAAGTTTTAATTATGTAGAGGGTGAATCTTTAATAATGGCTACAAAAGATATTGCTGTTTCAAGTGGTTCAGCATGCACATCAGCTTCATTAGAACCAAGTTTTGTTTTAAGGGCTATAGGAAGAAGCGATGAATTAGCACATAGCTCTTTAAGAATGTCAATTGGAAGATTTACAACCGAAGAAGACATAGATGCAACAATTAAAACAGTTACAAAAGCTGTGGAAAAATTAAGAGCATTATCGCCTTTATGGGAAATGTATAAAGATGGTATTGATATTAGTAAAATAGAGTGGGCAGCTCATTAGAAGATAATTAGTTAGGAGAAAAAAATGGCATATGGTAAAAAAGTTTTAGATCATTATGAAAATCCAAGAAATGTTGGAACCTTAGATAAAGACGATCAATCAGTTGGTACTGGAATGGTAGGTGCACCAGCATGTGGAGACGTAATGAAATTACAAATAAAAGTAAATGAAGAAGGAATAATTGAAGATGCAAAATTTAAAACATATGGTTGTGGTTCTGCTATTGCTTCATCAAGTTTATTAACAGAATGGGTTAGAGGAAAAACAGTAGAACAAGCCCAAGAGATTAAAAATAGCGAAATAGCTGAAGAGCTAGCATTACCTCCAGTTAAAATACACTGTTCAGTTTTAGCAGAGGATGCGATAAAAGCTGCCGTTAATGATTATTATCAAAAAAACGATAGTAAAAAAGAAATAGCTTAAAAAAAATATGGCAATTACAATCACAGAAAATGCTGCAGATAGAGTAAAAAATTTCTTAGCTAATAGAGGACGCGGAGTTGGTTTGAGAGTTGGGGTAAAAACTACAGGCTGCTCAGGAATGGCATATGTAATCGAGTTTGCAGATGATATTGAAGAATCGGATACAGTTTTTGAAGAAAAAGGAGTAAAAATCGTAGTTGATCCTAAATGCTTATTATATTTAGATGGCACTGAATTAGATTTTACTAAAGAGGGTCTAAATGAGGGTTTTAAATTTATAAATCCAAACGAAAAAGCTAGATGTGGTTGTGGTGAAAGCTTCAGCGTCTAATGGCTATAGATTTTACCCAGAATTATTTCGAAGTTTTTGAATTAGAGTGTTCAAATAAAGTAGAGATTGCAAAACTTGAAAAAAAATACTTAATTTTTCAAAAAGAATTTCACCCAGATAAATTTGTTAATGCAACTGATCACGAAAAGAGATTGTCTTTGCAAATAACCTCTTTTATAAATGATGCTTATAAAACATTAAAGAACGATTATTTAAGAAGTGTTTATTTATTAAAAATTAAAGGATATGGTCTAAATGAAAACAATACAATATCTGATCCAGATTTCTTAATTCATCAAATGGAACTAAGAGAAGAAGCAGAAGCAGTTAATTTAAAAAAAGATTATAATGCTTCTGAGGATTTTTTAAAAAAAATAAATATTTTAAAAGAGAATTGTCTCAAAGAATTTAATGAAAGCTATAATCAAAGTTTATATGAACAAGCTTTAGCAAAATTAAATAAAATGAAATTTTATATTTCAATTGAATCTGATTTACGAAGGAACAATTAAAAAAATTATGGCTTTATTGCAAATATCAGAACCTGGACAGTCTCAAGATCCGCATCAAAAAAGATTTTATATTGGTATAGATTTAGGCACAACAAATTCACTCGTTGCTTTGATACAAAATGGATCTCCAAATATTTTAAAAGACGAAAATGGAGAAGAATTATTCCCATCTATTGTTAATTATACTAAAAATTCAGTATCAGTTGGAAATATAAAAAATATTGAGAACGCCATAACTTTTACATCTATTAAAAGATTAATTGGAAAGAGTATAAGTGATATTGATACGAATAGCTTTTATTCACCGTGCAATTACTCAGGAGATGAAAATATTTTAAAATTTGAGGTTTTTGATAAACTCTTAACCCCGATTGAAATTTCATCTGAAATTTTGAAACATTTAAAAAATATTACCGAAAGAACATTATTAGGTGATATAGCTGGTTGTGTAATTACTGTGCCCGCTTATTTTGATGATGCTCAAAGACAGGCAACAAAAGATGCAGCTAAACTTTGCGGGCTTAATGTATTGCGGCTTTTAAATGAGCCTACGGCAGCAGCAATTGCATATGGACTTAATAATAAAGATGCGTCTAAAGTAATGGTATACGATCTAGGGGGAGGTACATTTGATGTATCTATTCTAAATTTAGATGATGGTGTATTCAAAGTCCTTGCTACTGGTGGAAACAGCTCCTTAGGTGGAGATGATTTCGATAGTATTTTAACGGAATATATTGAAAAAGAACTGAATATTAACCTTGATCTTGAAAAAAAACATCAGCTTTATTTATATGCAAAAGATATAAAAACAATGTTGTCACATAATTCTGAAGTAAAAATTAATTTAAAGAAATTTGGTTTAGATGATAAAGAAATATTATTAACTAGAGAAAAGTTTAATATGCTAATAGACATATTAGTAAAAGAAACTTTAAAAATAAGTGAAGAGGTTCTTTTGGAATCAGGCTTAAATATAAATGAACTTGATGAAATTATATTAGTTGGTGGCTCAACACGAATCCCTTATATAAAATTTATGGTAGAAAATTTTTTTAATAAAAAACCTTTATCAAATATAAATCCAGACAATGTTGTTGCAATTGGAGCATCAATACAGGCCAATATATTATCTGGAAATTCATCTGATGAATTATTGCTTCTCGATGTGATTCCATTATCACTAGGAGTTGAAACTATGGGTGAGTTAGTAGAGGTTATAATACCTAGAAATAGTACAATCCCAACCAGAAGTAGCAAGGAGTATACAACATTTAAAGATGGTCAAAATGCAATGAGTATACATGTAGTTCAAGGAGAAAGAGATTTGGTAAGCGACTGTAGGTCACTTGCGAAATTTATTGTAAAAGATATTCCGCCTATGTTAGCTGGAGCAGCTAGAGTCAAGTTAGATTTTCAAATAGACGCAGACGGAATTTTAAGTGTTAGTGCAACTGAAATGACAACTAAAAATATCACTTCTATAGAAGTAAGACCATCTTATGGTATTGATGATTCAGAAATTGAAAAAATGTTAAAGGATTCAATAGATAATGCAGAAGATGATATAAACAATAGACATCTAAATGAAGCAGTAGTTGAAGGAAAAAGAGTTATACTTTCAATTAATTCTGCATTAAATATCGATGGCAAAGAACTTCTTAATGAAGAAGAATTTAATAAAATTACAAAAGCAAGAGATAACCTTGAAAAGGAATTAAATAATAAAATTAAAGATAATATAATAGATGCAATTAAAGCTTTAGAAAAATCTTCTGAAGAATATGTTTCTAGAAGAATGAATTCGAATATAAAAAAAATTATGAAAGGTACAGACATCAAGGAGTACAGTTAAAATGCCAAAGATAAAATTTTTGCCTCATGAAACATTATGTCCTAATGGCCTAGAAATAGAAGCTGATGAGGGTATTAGTATTTGTGATATAGCTTTAAAGAACAATATAGATATAGAACATGCTTGTGAAAAATCTTGTGCTTGCACAACTTGTCATGTTTATATCAGATCTGGATTAGAATCTTTAGAAGAGTCAACAGAAGAAGAGGATGATATGCTTGATAAAGCTTGGGGTCTAGAGCCAGATTCTAGATTAAGCTGTCAAACATTGACGGGGAAAGATGATTTAGTTATTGAAATACCAAAATATACTATTAATATGGTCTCTGAAAATCACTAGTGAGCACGAATATGAGTTTAAAATGGAATGATAG
>JAYNQN010000010.1:20181-20730 GCA_038114285.1 Gammaproteobacteria bacterium
GATATAGCATGTGAATTACTTGAAAAGTATCCTGATATCGACCCGCAATATATAAGATATACTGATTTACATGAATGGATATGTGGATTAGAAGATTTTGACGACGACCCGTTAAAATCAAATGAAAAAATTCTTGAGTCTATTCAAATGAATTGGATAGAGGAAGCTAAATAAAAAAACTAAAGGAGCTTAAAATGGCAATAGAAAAAACATTATCAATTATAAAGCCAGATGCAGTTTGAAAAAATGTTATTGGAAAAATTATTCAAAGATTTGAAGATAATAAATTGCAAGTTGTTGCGTCCAAGATGGTTCATTTGTCAAAAGAAAAAGCTGAAGGTTTCTATGATATTCATAGAAGCAAACCATTTTTTTCCAATTTAGTTGAGTTTATGACATCAGGCCCAGTGATTGTTCAAATTCTAGAAGGTGAAAATGCTATTTCAAAAAATAGAGAAATTATGGGTGCGACTAACCCTGGGGAAGCAGCAGACGGCACAATAAGAAAAGACTTTGCAAATAGCATAGATGAAAATGCAGTACACGGAT
>JAYNQN010000011.1:0-16366 GCA_038114285.1 Gammaproteobacteria bacterium
GACAAATATTCTGTAATTAAAAACGAAGACAAAGAAATAATTAAAAAATATTCAAATTATTTACGCAAATATGAAAATGCAACCATAAGAATTGAGGGTCATGCAGATGAGCGTGGATCAAGGGCATATAATTTAGCATTAGGTGAGAAAAGAGCTGAAACTATAAAAGAGATTATGCTGATAAATGGAGTTTCAAAAGATTCTATAGAGGTTATTAGTTATGGAGAAGAGAATCCTGCTGTAATAGGTACAAATGAAGATACTCACTCACTAAATAGACGAGTAGAAATAATATTTACTGATACAGGAAAATAATTTGTTAAAAAAAATATCATTAATAGCTATCTTTTATTTAATATCTTTAAATTCTTTTTCAGATGACAATGAAGTTTTAATGCGAATGTATGAAAGATTAGAAATTGTAACTGAAAAGATAAAGCAACTCACAGAAGAAAATCAGCAACTAAATAACAAGATATTAAACTTACAAAACCAGCAAGATAGACTTTACCAAGATTTAATAAAAAAAATTGAAGACTTAGAAAAAAAATTAAAGGAAAAAAATCAAACTAACAATACAAATAATATAAGTAATAGTGATACGATAAATCAAAAAGAAGGCGAACAAAAAGATGATTCTGTTCAAGCTAAAAATAAATATAGCGAAACAAACAACAATACATCTGATTTATCTGAAAAAAAGAATGAGAGTGTTATCCCTGCAGACGATAATGATTTAGAACTTGCAAAAAAGTATATAAACAATGATTTTAAAAATAACCTCTCAGATTATGAGAAAAAAAGTGAAATTGAATTATATAGAAGCTCCTTTCAATTAGTAAAAGACAAAAAATATAATCAAGCTGAAAATTCTTTTAATGCTTTTTTATATTTATTTCCAAAAAGTAATTATGCAGCAAACGCTCAGTATTGGCTTAGCGAATCAATTTATGCGCAAAATGATTATCACAATGCAATGATAAATTTTGCAAATGTTATTGAGAAATATCCTAATAGTAGCAAGATTGCTGATGCAAAATTAAAAATTGGTTATTGCTACTATTCAATTAAAAAATGGAAAGAGGCAAGATTTATTTTTACAAGTATTTTAAAAGATTACCCAAATACTAGCTTATCACAATTAGCAGATAAAAAAATAAAAAGCATGAATGTTGAAGGCAGATAATATAAATTAATCATGGGAAAAGTTTTTGATATCGCCATAAATGAAATTTTTTATTCAATCCAAGGTGAAGCAAAAAATTCAGGTAAGCCTACAATTTTTATAAGAACAGCTGGTTGTCCTTTTAGATGCTCCTATTGTGATACAGAGTATGCATTTACTGAAGGCAAACAATGGAAATTTGATAAAATCTTATCGTATATTAAAAAATATAAAACAAAATTTGTGACTGTAACAGGTGGCGAGCCACTATCACAAAGAAATATATTGCCGTTATTAAATTTATTATTCAAAGAAAATTATTGTGTTTCAATTGAAACTAGCGGCCTAATAGATATTAGTGAAATTCCAAAAGAAATTGAAATTGTAATGGATATTAAAACACCTTCATCTTTAGAAGATGGAAATAATATTATGAATAATTTATCTTATATTAAAAAAGATGATGTAATAAAATTTGTTATAGGTAGCAAAAATGATTATGAATGGGCGAAAAACATAATAATTAAATATGATTTATTAAAATTAAAGAATATATATTTTTCTCCAGTTCATAATATTTTAGAGTTAAATGATATCGCAGATTGGATATTAAAAGATAATTTAAATGTTACATTGCAATTACAGCTCCATAAATATATTTGGGGCGACGAAAGAGGAAGATAATGGATAATAATGCTGTGATAATTCTCTCTGGGGGAATGGATTCAGTTACTACTCTAGCTGTAGCTAAAGACAAAGGTTTTACTTGTTATGCTTTAAGTTTCAATTATGGTCAGAAGAGTATATCTGAGCTTAATGCTGCGTCATATTATTCAAAAAAATATAACTGTGTAGAGCATAAAGTATTTGATATTAATTTTAAAAATTTTACAGATTCAGCTTTAACCAATAATAGTTCTTCGGTTTTAGAAGATTCAAAAGAAAGCATACCAAATACGTATGTACCCATGAGAAATATTATATTTCTTTCGATAGCTTGTTCTTGGGCAGAAAATATTAAATCATCTAATATTTTTATTGGTGCGAATGCTATTGATTATTCAGGGTACCCTGACTGCAGAGAAAATTTTCTTGATTCTTTTGAAAAAATGATCAATTTGGGTTCAAAAACTGGTTCTGAGGGAAACATGTTTAAAATCCATAGACCTTTAGTAGATATGAGTAAAATAGAAATTATCAGACTTGGACATTCTTTAGGATTGGATTATACAAATACAATATCATGCTATCAAGCAACAACGGATGGCAAAGCATGTGGTTTATGTGAATCATGCATATTTAGAAAAAACGCATTTGTTGAAAATAATCTTCCAGATGAAACTATATATATTTAAAGGTCTTTATGCTTTATAATTATTGAATAAAATACAAATTATGAAACATTGTATAAAAAATATTTCTTGTTAAATAAATAATCAACTGTACAATCTCAAGTCAATTGGGGCGTTAGCTCAGCATGGTAGAGCACCGGCCTTTTAAGCCGAGGGTCATAGGTTCAAATCCTATACGCCCCACCAATTTAAGTTATGCTGTATATTTAGATTTAATATGCAAAATAATTATAGATACAATATTTTAAAATATAGCTTAATAGCATTTCCTCTTTCTTTTGCAGGTTTGCCTATATATTTGCATGCACCTGATTTTTATACTACATCTTTAGGTTTAAATATTGAGACTATAGGCATTTCATTATTATTTTTAAGAATTATCGATGCTATTTTTGATCCAATTATTGGTTATTTAAGCGATAAGCTTTACAAGTACAGAGGTCTAATTTTATATCTTGGCTCATTTTTTTTATTGTTAGGATTTTGGATGATATTTAATCCAGATAATGTTGAAAATTTAATTTTATGGTTTTCTTTCGCTGTATTTATTTGTACTTTCGGTTATAGCATTCTGGTTATTAACGTCCAAGCTTTAGGAGGTCTTTGGAAGGTTGATAGGATTCATGTAACCCAAATAATGGCTACAAGAGAGGGTATTGGTCTAATAGGGCTTTTATCTGCATCCATACTCCCCACGATTTTATTTATTTTTGTGGAAGAAAATCAGTATAATTGGCTCTTTGTTATTTTATTGTTTTTTTTACTTATTACTTTGTATATTTTTATTAGCTGGATGAAGTCGTCTGTAATAAGTAAACCAAAAAAATTTATAAAGCCTTCAATTAATAAATTGTTTGCGTCAAAGAAAATCAAATTAATTTTCACGGTATATTTCTTTAACACTTTAGCGGCAGCTTTTCCTGCGTCATTAATTATATTCTATGTACGGGACTTTTTAGGGGCCGAACATTTATTAGGGACTTTTTTATTATTTTATTTTATAAGTGGTGCTTTATCTATGCCAATTTGGGAAAAATTGTCGACTAAATTCTCAAATATAATTTCATGGATGATAAGCATTATATTTTCTTTTGTAACATTTATTTGGGCATTTTTTTTAGGCCCTGGAGATATATATGGGTTTTATGCTGTATGTTTAAGTTCCGGAATGGCGGTTGGTGCAAACCTTGCGCTACCATCAGCAATTATTGCAAAATATATTGTTGATAATAATTTTGAAGTATATGCTTCAAGTTATTATTCTTTAACGAATTTTATCTCAAAATCTTCATTAGCTTTAGCTACTGGAACAGCTTTACCATTCTTGGGTTTTTTTGGTTATGTTCCGGGTCAAGAAATGCAAGGTTATTTATTTCCTCTAATATATGCGTTTTTCCCTTGTTTAATACTTGTCTTGGCAATTATTTTTATTGTACGTTTAAATAAATGTTAATTTAAAGGTAAGTAATTTATTTTATTGTTTTCAAAATTTATATTAATATATATATGAATAATGTAAAATATTATAAGTTTGAATTATAATATATTATAAGAATAAAAAAGTATTTCTGAGAGGAGAAAAGGAGAGGAAATGTCGGCTAAACCAAAAGATAATACAGGCTCAGTAGTAAACTATATACCTAAAATCAAGGCACCAGAAGGACATTCAATTCATCATGTTTGTTGTCCTCACGATTGCCCAGATACTTGTTCTATGCTTGTAACTAGAAATGATAAGACTGGAAAAGCTGTCAGCGTCCAAGGTGATCCTTCACATCCTATAACAAAAGGTTATTTATGTAATAAGGTTAATCATTATATAGATCTTGTTTATAACGAAAATAGAGTGCTTTACCCTCATAAAAGAGTTGGCCCAAAAGGCCCTGGAGCAAAGTTTGAAAGAATATCTTGGGATGAGGCGCTTGATGTAATAACAGAAAACTTCAAAGAAACTATCGAACAATATGGAAGCGAAGCAGTTCAACCTTTTTCTTACTCTGGAACCTTGGGTATGCTCGGTTACTGGACAATGGATAATAGGTTTTGGAATAAAATGGAAGCGGCCAGATTAGAACAATCAATATGTATTTATGCGGCCATGTGGGCAGGATTATATACGTATGGATTAGCCAATGGGCCACATGTAGGTGAGGCAGCAAGAGATGGTTGCGAGCTAATGATTTTATGGGGAGCAAACTTAGTTAGCACTGGAGTTCACTCAATACCTTTTATTAGAGAAGCACAAGATAGAGGAATGAAATTAGTTGTTGTTGACCCTAGAAAAACTAGAACAACAATGATGTGTGATTGGCATATACAACCTAAGCCTGGCACAGATGCTTTTTTAGCAAATGCCATGATTAAAGTAATAGTTGACAATAATCTTCATGATATAGATTTTTTAAATGAACAAACTCATGGATGGGAAGAGTTTGTTGAAAAGATATTGCCAAAATACACATTAGAAGAAGCAGAAAAAGTAACAGGTGTAAAAGCTAGTGAAATAGAAAAGTTAGCTATTGAATATGCGAAAACTAAGAAATCATATATTAGAGCAAACTATGGTTTAAATAGACATCAAAATTCATGTCAAATGTGTAGATCAGTTTTAATACTTCCTTGTTTTAATGGATCTTGGAGGGAAGAATGTGTTGGTGCTGCATTTGGGCAGTTAGAAGAAATGTGGTTACGTTTTGATTTAGGCAAACTTCAAAGACCTGACCTTGGAAATAGGGCCGAAAAAAGAGTTGTTAACATGGTTCAAATTGGAAGAGCTTTGGCAGACAATATAGGAGTTGATGGCGAGCAATTAGACCCACCAATAAAATCTTTGTTTGTTTACAACAGTGATATTGCAAACTGTACTCCAAATAGTGGCAATGTTAGGAAAGGTATGTCTAGAGATGATTTATTTGTCGCAGTTCATGAAACTTTTTGGACAGATTCTTGTATGTATGCAGATATTGTATTGCCTGCAGATACTGCACTTGAACGAATGGATTGCCATTGGGCATATGGATCTTGGTTCATGGGTGTAGCGAAGCCAGTTATTGAGCCTTTAGGCGAGAGTATCAATAATACAGAATTATTTAGAATGCTTGCTAAAAAAATGGACTATGTTGATTCAAATGATAATGCCTTTACTCAAACAGACGAAGAAATCATTAAAGATATACTTATTGAGGCAAATAATGATGATGGAGAAAGGTTTAATTGTCTTACAGAGGGAATAAATTACGATGATTTAGTAAAGAATGGTTGGGCTAGAGCTTCAACAAATTCTAAGAGAAGAGATTTTTTAAACAATGGGTGGGAAACTCCTAGTAAAAAAATTGAAATTAAATGTGAGGCAATTACAGAAGCCTATCCAGATGTAAGTCCTTTCCCTGAATATGTACCTGAAGTTCATGGACAGGAAGACCCATTAAGATCAAAATATCCAATACAAGTTCTTAGCAGTGCTTCTCATTACTTTATTGGAGATTCTTTCCAGTCTGTGCCACGTCTTCAGGCAATGCAATCAAGACCAACTGTTGAGCTAAGTCTAAATGATGCAGCAGAAAGAGGAATAAAAGATGGCGATTTAGTAAGACTGTTTAATGATAACGGTGAAACATATTGTTATGCCGTGACAATTGACGGTCTTTTAGATGGTGTTTGCGCTACACAAAAACAATTTAAGGGTAGCAATACTCCTGGAGGGCTTAATGTTAACGTTTTAAATAGTGAAATGTTAACTGATTTTGGAATGAGCCCAACTTTTTATTCTGTTTTAGTTGAGATTGAAAAAGCTAGTGATGAAATGACCAAAAACGCTGTTAAGCAAGGAGTGTAGATGTCGTCAGTATCAAATTTTATTTATCCTAAAAATGGTGTTCCAAGTACAAAAAGTAAAATTAATTCGGCACCAAATCCAGATGTTCAAAACAGCAGGGTTAAGATTAATGAAGCAGTTGTAAAATCAGTGGAGAACTTAACCAGTGACACTTTTAGACTTGTTGTAAAATGTAATGATAACGCTTTACCGTTTAATTCTCATGCAGGTCAGTATGCAACACTAAAAGTTGATGGGTTAGATAAGCCTAGAGCATATTCTTTTGCTAAGTCACCAAAGAGTGAAAATAAGAATGAGTATACTTTTTTTATAAGGCAAGTCCCTGGAGGTGAATTTTCTAACTGGTTGGATAAAAACAGAACTGGTGAGAAAATTATTATATCCGCTCCATTAGGCTATTTTAAATTGGATGACTCAAAAGATGATATGATTTGCATTGCAGGTGGAAGTGGAATGAGTGCCGTTAATGCTATTGTTGAAGAGGCAATTCACCAGAAAGTAAAAAGAAATTGTTATTTTTTCTATGGTGCTAGAACTCAAAAAGACTTGTACTTAGTTGATGAGCTTTCAAAAATTTCAGAACACTGGGATAAAGATTATAAATTCGAATTTATCCCTGTTTTAAGTGAAGAACCAGAAGATTCAGATTGGTCCGGAGCAAGAGGCTTTGTCACTGACTACTTTAAAGATAATTACCTAGAAAAAGGAATTGTGTCGGCTGACTCATGTAAAGCTTTTTTTTGTGGGCCACCACCTATGATAGATGCTGGGGCAAAAGTTCTCAAAGAAGCAGGAGTTTCTGAGAGCTCAATGTTTTTTGACAAATTTGAAGATGCTAGATCACCAGCGCCAGTTATAGATAATAGTAAATGTGTATTATGCGATGAATGTCTTTTAGTAAAACCTACTGAAGGATGTATTGTAGAGACAGCAAGGCTTGGCAAACCAAAAGATAATGGAAAATATTCTGATATAGAAAGAATTGACCCCGCTTATACTTCGGGACTTTATTATAATACTCTATATATAAATGAAGATGAGTGTATTAGATGTTATGCATGTGTACATGCTTGCCCAGCAAAAGCAATCTCGCCTCAGTATGAAATAGAACCTAAAACACTAAGAAATACTGTTGAGAGTTAACATCAATATTTAAAATTTTATTTTACTTATTATATAAGAATTAAAAAATAGGAGCGAACTATGAACGAAGCAAACACTGCTTGGATACTTGTATCTACAGCACTAGTACTTTTTATGACACTACCGGGCTTAGCACTTTTTTACGCTGGATTAGTGGGTTCTAAAAATACTTTATCAACTCTTGCGCAATGTTTTATTATTGCTTGCACGGCATCTATAATATGGTTTATTGCAGGTTATTCTATTGCTTTTAATGGGGATGGATTATATTTTGGAAATTTAGATAAAATGTTTCTCTCTGGAATAAGTATAGAATCATTGTCTGGCGATATCCCAGAAACACTATTTGTTATGTTTCAAATGACTTTTGCAATCATTACACCCGCATTAATTGTTGGAGCATACGTAGAGAGAATAAAATTTTCTGCAGTTATTTTAATTACTGCAATATGGTTAATCTTAGTTTACAGTCCAGTTACACACTGGGTTTGGGGCGGAGGATGGTTGTCCCAAATGGGTGTTATGGATTTTGCAGGAGGCTTGGTTGTTCATACTACTGCAGGTGTAACTGCTTTAGTTATCGTTAAAATTCTAGGATCAAGAAGTGGATTTCCTAGAACTATAAAACCACCACATAGTCCTGTAATTGCCATGATTGGTGCAGCAATGTTGTGGGTAGGTTGGTTTGGTTTTAATGCAGGATCTGCTTTAGGAGCTAATCAAAGTGCTGCAATGGCCATGTTAGTGACTCATATATCTGCAGCTTCTGCAACAATAACTTGGATGGCTATAGATTGGTATAAAAATGGAAAACCAGGCTTAGTTGGCATGATAACTGGTATGGTGGCAGGTCTCGCTACAGTTACTCCAGCATCAGGGTATATAGGGCCAATCGGAGGTTTAATACTAGGCATATCATCTGGTGTTATTTGTTACTGGTTTGTTGGTTTTGTTAAAAATATTATGAACATTGATGATTCTCTTGATGTATTTGCAGTTCACGGAGTTGGCGGAATTTTAGGTACATTATTATGTGGGCTCTTAGCAACAAATTCCTTTGGTGGTTTGGGTTTAGAAACAAGTGTTTGGGCTCAAACAAAAGTGCAATTGATTGGTGTAATAAGCATAAGTTTATATACACTGATTGTTACTACAGTGATAGTTGTATTTGTTAAAAGCATTGTAGGTTTAAGAGTATCGGAACAAGAAGAAAATACTGAAGGTTGTGATTTTGGAAGTCATGGCGAAAGCAGTTATCATTTATAAAACTGATTACAAAATTTCTTTAGGTTTTTGTAGTTTTTTAATTTCTTTAATTTTAGAAAGTATACGCTTATCTATTGTACTTCCTTTCATGTTGTACTTTAAAGCAAGATTATAAAACTTTATAGCTGAATTAAAACTGCCAATAATTTTTAGATAGTCACCTCTGTACTCGTGTCCTAGTGACTGTTGTTTTAATTTATATGCCGCCTCACTAATTTTAATTATAAGACGATGGTCTTTATATTCAATTACATATGGAATGAGTTTCTCTAAAACCTTTTTATATTCGTTGTTATTTATATAAGCATTTGATAAATAATATAAAATAGAGTTATCAGTTGGGTAAATATTATGTAAGTTTTCTAAAATAGCTATCGATTCTTGAAAATTATTATTTTTTAAGTATGCATTTGCTAAAGCAATATAGATATAATTTTTTATTGTATAAAGTTGTTCTTTAGTATTTAAGAAATTTAATAATTTTTTAAAAACAATAATTGCTTTTTTATATTTTTTCTCCTCTACTAGTGCTAGTCCATAACCATAGTGATCTATAACTTTTGAAGGTGAAGTATGCGTTTCCTTTTCTTTATATTTGTAGCTTGAAATAAACTTTCTGGTATCTATATTATTCATAGAAATTTTTGCAGAAATAAATTGGTAAGCAAAACTGTCATCAGTAAAATTACCTTTATATTTTGATGATAATATTTCGGTTTCTATTATTCTATTTTTTGTAAGAGGATGAGTTCTTAGCCATTCTATTGCCCCATCTTCATTATTTTTTTTTAGTAAAGTTCTAAAAAAATTACTCATAGCTTTTGGATTTATATTTGCATTTGCCAAAATATTAATTGCTAACCTATCTGCTTCTTTTTCGTTTTCTCTCATAAAGCTAATTTGTTTTTGAGCATTAATTCCTTGTCCAGTTATATAAGTCCCTCCTATAGCATCCGAGTCATATATTCCCGCAACTATAGTTGCTAGAACTGTGAGTGCTGTTGTTATGTCAACTTTTGATGATTGTTCGTGCATTCTTGAAAGATGCCTAGCTTTTACATGAGCTATTTCATGAGCTAATACGCTGGCTAATTCAGCTTCAGATTTTGTATGAAGAATAACACCGGAATTGATAACTATTATTCCGCCAGGTGTTGCAAATGCATTTATTGATAAATCATTAGCCACAAGAAATCTGTAGTTTATTGAGTTATTATGATCCGATATTAATAGTCTATTACCCAATTTTTGTATGTAGCTTGTAACTATAGGGTCGTTTATTAGCTTAAATGACCCCAGAATTTGCGAGTAAATAATATCACCAAGTCTATTTTCTTGAGAAATACTCATATACTGTGAAGATGTGTCACCAATCTTTGGAATTAATATATTGTGACCAAAAACAAGCGTAATAGAATTTAATGCTATTGCTGCAGATATTACGATATATATAATAGCTTTCATATGTGCATAGGATTTTTTATAATAAACGTGGTGTTTACACATTACTGTAATAAGTATATCCTATTTCGCTTATTGTAGACACACATGTAGAGTGATACATTAATTAAAGTTTAATATAAATTGATACGGAGATTACATATGGCCGAATATGACCAAGAATTAGACGCATGCGGACTTAATTGCCCATTACCAATTTTAAGAGCAAAAAAGTCACTTTCATCAATGGAAACAGGACAAATCTTGCATGTAGTTGCAACAGATCCTGGCGCAATAAAAGATTTTGAAGCTTTTTCTAATCAAACAGGGAATAAACTAATGGACTCAAAAGAAGATGGTGGTAAGTTTTATTTTCTAATCCAAAAAGCATAATTAATATTTTACATTAAATTAATGAAGCAAAGTATTGATAATAAAAAAAAATATACAGGAGCTGAAATATTTGTTAAATGCCTAGAGGCTGAAGGCATTGACTTAGTATTTGGTTATCCAGGTGGCGCAGTTCTTCATATATATGATGAACTTCACAAGCAAAATGCTGTCTCGCACATACTTGTGAGACATGAACAAGGAGCGGTGCATGCTGCTGAGGGTTTTGCAAAATCTTCTGATAAGCCTGGGGTTGTGTTAGTTACTTCTGGACCAGGAGCAACAAATGCAATTACAGGCATAGCCGACGCGTATATGGACTCTGTTCCAATAGTTGTATTCACTGGTCAAGTCAGAACTGCATTAATTGGAAATGATGCCTTTCAGGAGGTAGATACGGTTGGTATCACCAGACCGTGTGTTAAACATAATTTTATGATCACAGATGTAAAAGAAATGGCTGCTACTATCAAAAAAGCTTTCTTTGTTGCTTCAAGCGGAAGACCTGGTCCAGTTGTTGTAGATATTCCAAAAGATATTACTGAGGACACTTATCATTTTGATTATCCAAATGAGGTATCCATGAGATCTTATAATCCTGATGTGGATATTGAAGCTGATGCAGTAGATCTGGCTGTAAAGCATATTTTAGCTTCTAAAAAACCTGTAATTTATGCTGGTGGTGGCGTCATAAATAGCAATGCATCAGAAGAATTAACAAAATTTGGAAAATATCTAAATTTTCCTGTTACAAATACACTAATGGGATTAGGCTGTTTTCCGGGTGATGACCCACAGTTTTTACAGATGCTTGGCATGCATGGTTCTTATGAAGCTAATATGGCTATGCATGACTGTGATTTATTAATTGCTGTTGGTGCAAGATTTGATGATCGTATAACCGGAAGATTAGATAAATTTAGTCCTGATGCTACTGTGATTCATATTGATGTTGATCCATCATCTATATCAAAAAATATTAAGGCGCATATTCCAATAATTGGGGATGTCAAAAAAGTTATTAAAGAATTATCAAAAAGAATAATTGAAAAAAAATTGAAGCCTCAGAACATTGATAAATGGTGGGAACAAATAAATGATTGGAGAAAAAAAGATTCTTTTAAATATAAACAGGACAAAGACATTATAAAACCACAATATGTAATTGATAGACTTTATGAAATTACAAGAGGAGACGCATTTATAACATCTGATGTCGGTCAGCATCAGATGTGGGCAGCACAACTATATAAGTTTAATAAACCAAAAAGATGGATAAATTCTGGAGGTTTAGGAACGATGGGTTTTGGTTTGCCTTCTGCCATGGGCGTACAATTTGCAAACCCGAATTCATTAGTATGTTGTGTTACAGGAGAAGCAAGTATTCAAATGTGTATTCAAGAATTATCTACATGTTTGCAATATGGGTTACCAATAAAAATTATAAATTTAAATAATAGATATATGGGTATGGTAAGACAATGGCAGGAGTTTTTTTATGAAAAGAGATATGCTATGTCATATATGGATGCTTTACCTGATTTTGTTAAGCTTACTGAAAGTTATGGTCATATAGGCTATAAGATTGAAAAACCATCAGATGTAGACAATGCAATAATAAATGCAATTGAACAAAAAGATAAATTAGTATTTTTAGACTTCATAACAGACCCTAACGAAAATGTTTTTCCTATGATTGCTACTGGCGCAGCACATAATAAAATGATACTTTCTTAAATCTAATTTAAAAAATATATTTGGTATTTGTATATGAGACATATAATTTCTGTGTTACTAGAGAATGAGTCAGGCGCTCTATCAAGAGTAGCAGGCTTATTTTCAGCGAGAAGTTTTAATATCGAATCTTTATCAGTAGCTCCATCAGAAGATTCTAGTGCCTCAAGAATGACTATTGTAACATCTGGGAATGATGCTGTAATTGATCAAATTGTTAAACAATTAGATAAGTTGATTGATGTTATTGAGGTTTCAGAAATTACTTCAAATGAACATATAGAGAGAGAAATTGCTTTTGTTAAGATTAATAAAAAAAGTATTGACAAAAAAATGATGGAAGATTTCTCAAAAAATGAATTTTTAAAAATTCATAAAACTAAAAATGATGAAATAATTATAGAATGTGTTGATAGTCCAGATAAAATAAATAAATTTTTAGAGACAGTTAAAGAAATAGCTGTAAAAATAGTAAGATCAGGATCTGTTGGGGTAAACAGTAATTAAATTTTAAATTGGAGATAAATTAAAAATGAATATTTATTATGATAAAGATGCAGACTTATCAATTATAAAAAGTAAAAAAGTTGCAATCATAGGGTTTGGTTCACAAGGACATGCTCATGCTAATAATCTTAAAGATTCTGGTGTAGATGTTGTAGTTGGTTTACATGAGGGTTCTAAGTCTGCAGAAAAAGCAAGGAATTCAGGTTTTGAAGTTATGACAGTTTCAGAAGCCACAAAGATTTCTGATCTAATTATGCTTCTGATTCCAGACGAAAATCAAGCAGATGTTTATAATAATGAGATAAAACCAAATTTAAGTAAAAGTTCTACCTTAGGTTTTGCGCATGGTTTTAATATTCATTTTGAAACAATAAAACCTAATGATGATATTAATGTAATAATGATTGCTCCAAAAGGACCAGGTCATTTAGTAAGATCTACTTATACTGAAGGTGGTGGTGTACCAACACTCATTGCTGTAAACCAGGATCCATCTGGCAGTAGTAAAGATTTGGCTTTATCTTATGCCTCTGCAAACGGGGGTGGTAAAGCTGGAGTTATAGAGACAACTTTCAAAGAAGAAACAGAAACTGACTTATTTGGTGAACAGGCTGTTTTATGTGGTGGAGCAACTTCTTTAGTACTTAACGGTTTTGAAACTCTAGTCGAAGCTGGATATAAACCAGAAATGGCTTATTTCGAGTGTTTACATGAACTAAAATTAATTGTTGATTTAATGTATGAGGGTGGAGTTGCAAATATGAGATATTCTATATCAAATACTGCGGAGTACGGAGATCTCACACGAGGACCAAGAATTGTAAATTCAAATACAAAAGACGAAATGAAAAAAATTCTAGCAGAAATTCAAAGCGGAGAGTTCGCTAAGGAATATATTGATGAATATAAGTCTGGAAACTCAAATTTTGATAAAATGAGAAATGATGGGGAAAAGCATCCTATAGAGTCAGTAGGGCAAAAATTAAGATCGATGATGCCTTGGATTAGCGCAAACAAACTAGTTGATAAAAATAAAAACTAGGATATCATTTAATTACAAGTATATGTTTTAATAAAAAAAAGGTGAAATTATGAAAGATTTTAACGGAATGTTACATTTTATACTTTTCTGGGGATTTTATGCTTTTCTAGCATATTTAGTTGTTAATCTTGTAAAGTAATAGAATTTTTTTATTTAACGCTAAGCATGTATTAATATTGCTTGGCGTTTTTTATATAGAGATTATGATAAGAAATAAAATTTATTTGATACCAAATTTACTTACAACTGGCTCAGTATTGTGTGGTTTTGTTTCGATAATTTATTCATTCGACGGTTATTTATCAATTGCTGCAAATTTAATAATTGCATCATTTGTACTAGATGGCCTTGATGGAAGAATCGCAAGAATAACAAAGACAACAAGTGAATTTGGAGCTCAATATGATAGTTTGTCTGATGCAGTTTCATTTGGTGTTGCCCCATCTGTATTTTTATACCAATGGTTTTTAAAAGATATTAATTTTTTAATTAATTCTTGGTTAGAGTTAGGTGTTATTGTTGTATCTTTGTATTTAGTTTCAGTTCTATTAAGATTAGCAAGATATAATACAGCAAAAAGTAACGATTTTTTTATTGGTTTACCTTGTCCATTAGGTGCAATTCTAGTTAGCCTTTCTTTTATTGTATTAAGTAAAACGAATTTTAATATATTAGAATACAAAGAAATTTCTGTTTTATTTACTTTATTGATTTCATTTTTAATGATTAGTAAATTTTCATATTTTAGTTTTAAAAATATAGGTGATAGGGAAAAAATAAAATTTTATTGGTTATTTTTAACAATCTTAATTTTAGTTATAACATTAATTAATCCACCAATGGTTTTATTGTTACTAGCTATTGTGTACTCATTATCTGGTTTATTTATTAGTATTTTAAGACAAGTTAAAAGAAAAAATAATTTCGCAAACGAAAATAAAGAAGATAAATATGTCTCCTAGTAATGATAAATTGGTAATTTTTGATACTACGCTAAGGGATGGTGAACAAAGCCCCGGCGCATCTATGAATGCCTCGGAAAAATTGCGCATTGCTAAGGTATTGGAAAAACTTAATGTTGATGTAATTGAGGCTGGATTTCCAATTGCAAGCAAAGGAGATTTTGATGCTGTTTTCAACATATCTTCTAATATAAAAAATAGTACAGTTTGTGCTTTAGCGAGAGCAATAGAGAAAGACATCGATGCAGCTGGTGAAGCAATTAAGCCTGCAGAAAGTTCACGAATTCATACTTTTATTGCTACGTCTGAAATTCATATGCAAAAGAAATTAAATATGAGTAAGAGCGAGGTTATAAATCAAGCTGTAAAATCTATAAAAAGAATTAAAAAATATACAAACAATATTGAATTTTCACCCGAGGATGCTGGTAGATCAGATTTTAATTTTTTATCAGAAATAATAGAAAAAGCTATCAATGCTGGTGCAAACACTATTAATATTCCTGATACTGTTGGATATAATATCCCCGAACAATTTGGTGATCTTATAAAAAGACTTATTAATAATATTCCAAATTCTGATAAAGCTATATTTTCTGTTCATTGCCATAATGATTTGGGGCTTGCAGTTGCAAATTCTTTATCTGCTGTAATGAATGGCGCTAGACAAGTTGAATGCACAATAAATGGTTTGGGTGAAAGAGCAGGAAATGCATCGCTAGAAGAAGTTGTAATGACAGTTAAAACCAGACAAGATATTTTTGAGTGTGATTCCAGGATAATAACAAATCATATTGTACCCGCATCCAAATTAGTATCTAGCATTACAGGTTTTCCTGTTCAGCCAAATAAAGCGATTGTAGGTGCAAACGCTTTTGCACACGAATCTGGCATACATCAAGACGGCGTGATCAAACATAGAGAGACTTATGAGATAATGAGAGCCCAAGATGTAGGCTGGTTAGAAAATAAATTAGTACTTGGAAAGCATTCAGGAAGAAACGCTTTAAAAACAAGACTTCATGAGATAGGGTATGAAATAAAAAATTCAGATGAATTAGAAATTATTTTCAATAAATTTAAGGATTTGGCCGATGTAAAACATGAAATATATGACGATGACTTGCATTCACTAATTTCAAATACAGCAAATGAAGATGATAAATCTGATTATAATTTATTAAATATAAGATCAATAAGCGATTCTAATTCAGAGCCATTTTCAGAGATTATTTTAGAAAAAAATAATAAGAACTATGAAAGTAAATCTAATGGTGGTGGGCCTGTTGATGCAGCTTTTAAAGCAATAGAAAAAATTGTTCAAAGTAAGTCTGTGTTGCAATTATATTCAGTGAATAATATAACAGATGGCACAGATTCTCTTGGAGAAGTAACTGTAAGAATAGAAAAAAAAGGTATTATAGTAAATGGTATTGGATCAGACAAAGATATTGTAATTGCATCAGCAAAAGCATATCTAGACGCTATTAATAAGCTTAATAAAAAAGCAGATATTGTTCACCCTCAACT
>JAYNQN010000011.1:16376-18014 GCA_038114285.1 Gammaproteobacteria bacterium
CAACTAGATCATGTCTAATGGCGAATATCTGAACAAAATAAATTTTCTTAAAACATTAAATTCAGACTTTTATGTTAAAAAAGAAAAATTTAATAGCGACAAGATTATCTATCATAAGCAAATTATTGTTACTAGCATGTTAAAAGAAAATCATGAAGAAAATGTTGAAAAATTTTTAACTGCTGCAAAAAGATTTTATCCACAGATAGAGATTAATTTTTTAAATAGTAATGATATCTTGTTAAGCCTTGTTAAGCCTAAAGAGACTAATAAAAATTTTGTTAATTTAATTTTATGTGATAAAGATACTATAAAAAATTTATCAGATAATTTAAAATATAAGGACGGTATTTATAAAAGTAATTTAAATGATAACATATTTTTGTTTAATACTTTATTTGTATCAGATAAAATTACTAATGATATTAAAAAAAAAATTTGGGAAGATTTTAAATTTATAACTAGTTTATGAGTAGTCTGCAAAACACATTAATGACAAGTTTCGTATCTATGAATGATTCACATATCGATCAAGTATTTGAGATTGAATGCAAATCATATGGCTATCCTTGGTCCAAAAAAATTTTTATAGATTGTTTGAAAAATAATTATTTATGTAAAGTCCTCATTTTAAATAATGATATTATTGGTTATTCTATTAGCTCTATTGTTCAAGATGAATGTCATATAATGAATTTGTGCGTAGATGCAGAATTTAGAGGGTCTGGATATGGAAGATTAATACTACGAGAACTTCATGACGAGATCAAAGACATGAAATGCAAAATAGTTTTTTTAGAATGTCGCCCAACTAATAATTCTGCCCTAAGGCTTTATAATTCTGAAGGATATAATGAAATTGGGGTAAGAAAAAATTATTATCCAGCACCGCATGGTTATGAAGACGCTATTATGTTGGCAAAATATGTCTAAAACAAAATTAAGTTTAATAAAGATCATTCTTAGCATTTTGTCTAGTTTTATAGGTATTCAATCAGATAAAAATCGTAGAAGGGATTTTTCAGCAAATAAACCTTTTCATTTTATAGTTATAGGTTTAGCTTTAACATTTCTTTTTATATTCGGCTTATATTATCTTGTTGAAGTTATTTTATATTATAAATGATAATTACAATCTATTAAGGTCTTCATGACCGCATATTTCGCAACCTGAAGATGACTTACGCACTAACAGTTTCTTTTTATTTAAAATAAGAGAGTTTATGGTGTCCAGAGTGTTAAAAATTAAATTTGTTGAATCATAAAAATCATCTTTTTCGAACACAGTAGATTTAATACTATTTTTTGACACATTTAATGAAAGGTATTCAAAAAAATTAATATTATTATCAAGAATTGAGTAGAAAGGTAACTGTAATGAAACGCCTGTCAAAACATTAGATCTTGAGTCAGTATAACCAGTTTTAAAATCAACTAAATAGTGATTATTATTAATTGAGTATTTTAAGTCATAACGACCTTTTAAGGTAATATTATTTTTATATACATATTGAAGCTTTCTTTCAGACAAAAAATTATATTTTTTATCGTTATCCTGGTAAAAATAATTGGCAATTTTTGAAATTAGTTTTTTCCATAATATAACTTCATATGGTATGTAATTTTCATTATAAAATA
>JAYNQN010000012.1:0-1333 GCA_038114285.1 Gammaproteobacteria bacterium
GACTAAAGCAGCACTCTATAATCTTGCTTCTTCGCTTCATATAGAACTAAAAAATATTGTTGATGTTAAAGTTATTACACCAGGTTTTGTAAAAACCCCATTAACAGATAAAAATACTTTCCCTATGCCGCTAATAATTAGCGCAAGTACTGCTGCAAGTATTATCGCGAAGGGATTAGACTCAGATAGGTTTGAAATTAGCTTTCCAATCCCAATGTATTTGATTATGAAGGGTTTGCAAACTTTACCAAATTTTATAAGTAATTATATATCTTCTTTAGTAAAAAAAAGTACAGATAAAAATTAATTTGGTATTACAATTTTATTTTTTGAGGCTATCCAAGATAAAATTCCACCTGATGCATTATAAACATTTGAATAATAAACCTGTTCATCAAGTAATTTAGAGACTATCCCGCTTCTTCTTCCACTCCTACATATTATTATTACAGGATCGCCCTTTTTTACAATTTTTTTAAGCTTAGAAAGCCATTCGTCAAGGTCATAATTGCCCTTCTTATCAAAAAAAGTCATTAGATGGCTCTGCTTTATTATACCTGTATCTTGCCATTCGGATGCTCTTCTAATGTCAATAATCGGCACACCGCTTTGCATTAGAGACATGATTTCTTGATTATTAACCTCTTTCACCTCTGCAAAAGCTTGAGTGGTTAATATATATAAGAAGATTACGAGAATTTTTATTTTCATTAGTTTAATTTTTGTATATTTATCATCAATTATATTTTTTTCTAACTATCGCCTTCCTTTACAAATATGCCGTCAATCATCTTACCTTTTCTGTCTTTAATATCATTATATGCAACTGATAAGCATTCTTTCATAGTTAAATTATTTCTAACCATAATATTAATCAAAACGACCATCATATCGCCAATATCATCACGTATATCTTTGCCTTTACATAAACTATCAGAAAGCTCTCCAGCTTCTTGGATTAGCTTCATATACTGATCTTTATCTGAACTTCCATCTATAAGATTTCTGTCTCTATGCCATTGTCCTATTGCTATTTCAAAGTCTATTTCTGTCATATTTTCTCTCTATTATTTATATTATTTTTACTAAATATATCAAAAACATTGAATCTGTCTATGATGATTGTATATATTGTGTATAAATATATATGCACAGATATGGCACAAGTAGATTATTACAATAGAGTTAGATATTCTAATTTTAATTAATTTTTGGAGGTTAAAATGAAATATTTATTATTAGTGATTTATCTATTTTCATCTTCTGTAATGGCAGGTCATTGTAGTGCTGGCGCTTCGCATGATGATGAGCATGAATCAGACCATTCTCACTC
>JAYNQN010000012.1:1368-2287 GCA_038114285.1 Gammaproteobacteria bacterium
AAGAAGGATTCTAAAGTCAAAAAAGATTCTGATGCCGAGGAAACTGAAGCAAAAGAAGATTCAGATTCAGAAGCTTAAATTGAGTATGTGATTCTAGAAATGGATTTCTAGGATTATTCTATAAATTTATCCTTCTTGAATAGCCCTACATTTACTTTTTTGCTTTTTTTGTATAAATACTTACCTTTTCCATGCCTCATACCATTTAACCACTCGCCTACATATGTATCGCCGTTAGGATAATTATAAATACCATAACCATGCTTTTTTCCATTATAAAAATCTCCTTTATAGGTTGCGCCATGAACCCAGCAATTAAAAATTCCCTTGCCTGATTCTTTGCCATTTATAAATTCTCCAACATATGTTGCTCCGTCAGAATAAGTGTATGTTCCTTTTCCATGAGGCACACCATTCTTAAAAGAACCAACATAAGCTTCACCATTTTTAGCCATAGATCCAGTACAGTCAGTCCAAGATGCCAAGTCATCTCCAGTGCATTTACTTGCATATATTTTCTGTGAAAAACAAAATAAGATTACTAAGATAATGTTTAATTTTTTACTCATTAGATTAATTTAAGTATTTATTACTCCCAAGTATCATTAAGAATATATTTTAATATCTTAAAAGCCTGCATTTGATCTTTTGCCACAGCGGAAGCAGCTGCATCAACTTCTTTTAATGGGTGTTGGTGTTCATCATTATGTATAACAATTATTGATTTTTTTAAAGCTGCCGCATATCCAGCATCAAAAGCTGCATTCCACTGCTTATATTTTTCCCCAAACTTTACGATTACAATATCACATGACTCTATTGCTTTTTTTGTACGTATAGAATTAATTTTTGCGCCTTTATTATCTTTCCAAAAATTTTTTTCTTCTTCGCCTAGAATTTCAACCCCGCAGTTATCTGA
>JAYNQN010000012.1:2297-17090 GCA_038114285.1 Gammaproteobacteria bacterium
GTTATCTGATGCCTCATGATTTGTTACTGGCGATGAAAAAGAAACGTTGAGTTTTTCTTTTTTACAAAGTGACATGATTTCATCTCTCCAATCTGTATGAATCTCACCAGATAAATAAATATTTAACATTATTTTTTCTCCTTTTTATAAATTTAATATTTTAATTATAATATAATATATTTTATTTCAAATTTGCTTCTGCAAAATCTCTATTACTATTTATTTTATTACCTATAATTTTTGGTACACCAAGAGAACTCTCATAGACTTCAAAAACTTTTTTCCAATCAATGCTATAATTTGGATTATTTTCTAAAAATTTCATTACTGCTGTCACAGGCTTATATATATTATCAGTAGTTAAATGGTTTTTCTGATTGTTTGAATATACTTCCTGATTATTAAATGCATGAACTTCCATATAAAGAAAATCTTTATATTTACCAATTTTTATTGGTTCATTTATTATTTTTAGCCTAGTTCCTTTTCTTCATGCTCCAAAATGATAGATTTAGGCGGAAACCAGGAAGGATTAGCGACCTTGCTTTTTATGAATGTTTCACCTAGCGGTGTTTTCCAGTCCAATCTTCCAATACCTACTGGATATGTAAGTACTTTTCTATTTTCGTATAAATCTGAGCTAGGCATATAATAATATAGTCTTAACTCTGCTAGATTAAGAATTATCCCATTATAATCCTCCTGGGGGAGAATATACTGCGATGGAATTATATACTTTGAATCTTTCTGAGGTGACCAATGGTGTGCGTCTGGATTAGCAATAAGTAGATCTTGGAATCCAGTTTTGTATCTGTTGGCTAAATCTGCAACATTTTCATTTTCTCTAACAATGACGGTTGATAGACTTCCTACCACCGAAGAATTCTTTTCGGTATCAAATATTTCAAGCGAAAATACATTTTTATAAAAAAACAATAAATATAAAAAAACTAAATATCTAAGTAGTTTTGGAAAGTTTTTTAAATAATATGCAAATTGAAAATAAAATAGTTTCATTGTTTTGAATAATATCAATATTTTTCTTAATATTTATTAATTTATCATAGATAAGATTTAATTTCTCAGTATTAAAATATTTTATTATATTTTCATTTTCTTTATAAAATTCAGTATTATTATTTAAAATTTTAGATTTTTGAAAACTTATCACAACAAATAGCAACATATTAATAATTTGTTCAATATTGTAAGCTGAGAATTTTTTTGAGAAGTTAATTATATTTTCAGAAGATGAAATAACATCATCTAGTCCATAAAAAAAATCATTTATCAAAGAAAACTTATCTTGATATGTTGAGCTACTTAAATTATTACTATTTAAATTAGATAATACATAATAGTTATCAATATCTACACTGTCTAAATTATTTAAATATGTGTTTACATCTTCTTTTTTTGGGTTACCGCATTTTAAAATAGTGCTTCTACTAATTATAGTTGGGATAATTGAAGATATTTTTGAGGTTGTTATTATAAATTTTGTTCCTTTAGGAGGTTCTTCAATTATTTTAAGTAATGAGTTTGCTGAATTTATATTTAGTTTTTCAGCGTCTTGAATACAAACTACCCTTTTATCTGATTTTAAATATATTTTATCTAATAAATCACGTATCTGATCAATTTTGATAACTTTGGAATCATCTTCCGCTTTAATTAATTTATAGTTAGAATTTTCCGACAAAATCAAAGATGAATTTTCATTTAAATAATACTTAGATATTTCATCTGCCAAATAATTTTTTCCAATAGATTTGTTTCCAGTAATTATTAAACAATTTGGCAATTTATTTTCATCAATTAGATTTTTAGCATAATTTAAATTTTCTATTAACCAATTAAGTATCATATCTTTAAGTGCTAGCTGTATTTTTGCTCTTTTGATTGTTTCTGCTTAAGTTTTTAAAGTAACATAAAATTTCACTTGGTCCATGCATTAAGTACTCGTCTAATGAATTTCCTTCATACTCACAATAAGATGATTCTGTTTCGTATATTTTAATTTTTTTTAAGTTAGGCATATATTCTATTAGTAATTCCCATATTACGATTGCTAAAAACTCTGTGCTAGATCTCCAAGCTAACTCTGGGCATGTAAAGTTTAGAGTTTTGTGATCAAATTTATTTATCACTAAATTTTTTGTAATCTTTTTAATTAAAGAATAATCAGTTACGAATCCTGTCATAGGATCTATTCTGTCCTTAATAGAAATTTCAATATCGTATCTTCCTCCATGAAGATTTTTACATTTTCCCTCGTGATCAGTTATGAAATGAGCTGAATCAAAAACTAGTTTTTTTGTTATTTTTGCTTTAGGGGATGAATAGTAAAATTTTTCATACAAACATGGTATTATTTTAAGCTGTAAATCTAAATATCTTTTAATTTTTTCAGAATCTTTTTTTGACTTTATTCTTGCGATAAAAAAGTCTTTATTCACTTTTAATTTAACAATATCAATATTTTCTTTTTTTAAATTATTTTTTATTATTTCATGTAAATTATTATCTATATCTTTTAAATATATGTATTTATTTGAAATATAACCTCTACACATCAAAACAATTGATAAATATAGACTGAAATCCTCTATCTTGTAATTTTGCAATTCTATGAAATTGATATTTTTTTTGCCTGTGAAAATATAATTTTCAGTTATAACTTTATGAGATTCTTCGTTATATTCACTATGCTCTAAAAACTCAAAACCTAATGTTTTCAATTGCTCATTTATCCAGAATAAATAATCCAATTTCCTAACATCTTCATTAATTTTCACTATGTTGTCAGCAATATTTATAAGCCTTAGATCGTGATAGGCTTTTAAAATAGTTTTTTGAACAGAATTAGGCTCCTTATAGGTTACAATTTTTGAAATTTTATGTTCTTTTGAAGAGGTATTATTGTCTATTATGGTTTCTAATGGCAAAGCATGTTTAAAAGAATATTCTTGAGCAGTTAAACCGTCTCTCTGAATTTTCTTATCTTTTGATGACATTATTTACTTTAATTTTATAATCCTTGGTTAAAAAAAGTATAATTGCGCCAACTAAATTATATAGCTGACGCAAATAATACAAAGATAATACTAGAATCCTTGGAAAGGATGATCTGTAGAATCTTTAGCAGCTAACATATCGTCAACTGAAGGTGTGCCTTTAACAGCAGCTTCTATAGCGCCTTTTGTAGCTTTATAGTTATTTTCATAAATAGCTTCGTCACTATTAGCTTCCCAATGGATAAATACACCAACACAGATGTATAAATCATCAGCTTCACCTTTAGGAATGATGCCAGCTTCTACACTATCAGCTACAGCCATAGCTACTGCTTTTTGTGCAGGACCGAACATTTGAACAGCTTGTTTAGCACCTTTAATTGTAACTTTGTTAAACATCATAGTATTTGGTTTACAAACTAAGTTTGGACCAACTACTGCTAATAAAGATGTAAATCCGTCTTTGTTGTTACAAAGACCATTACAGAATGCTGTTTCTACTGCTGAGCCTCTTGGACCGATTAATAAATCGATATGAGCAATCTCTGCCATAGTTCCTGTTGGGTCATTGTCGTTAACTAAACATTCCCCTACTAAAACTTTATTTATTGCCATGATATAACTCCTATTATTATAATAATTTAACTAAAAAAATAGCTTTCGCTATTATTTCCTGCGAATAGCTAAGTTTCGTATTATAAACCCAAGCGGTTAAGAAAGATACTTGCCACTACAACGTCAGCCGTTGTTCCAGGGTTTAATCCTTGTATCTTAAGCTCTGAATCCATTAATAACAACTGATTATTTAAAATATTTGGGTTTTTTAGCTCACAATATTCTTCTGCTAAGCCTTTAAACCTCTCAGAGACCTGTTTTGCGACGTTTAAATCGTGCTTTCTAGCAATTAAAGAATCGGGATTCGTGGCGATTTGCTGTAAAAATGTAGCTGTTGTAGCACATTCAGCATTATTCATATATTTAAAGTATTTTCTCCAATTTTTAGATATATTATTGATTATATTATCAAAATATATGGAATATTCTGCAGCGATGTAATCATATTCGCTTGCAAATTTCATAGCTTCCATTAACCTAAAATCAGGCGTTTTATTATTTTTTAAATCAAACTTATTCTTAGAACCCATCCCACCAGCATTTGCTGTATTTATTGCTTTGTATATACTTTTTGTTTGTTTTACATTGATACCATCTAACACAATTTTAAGATTACTCTGGCGAAATTTATGCTCTTTATCAAGATAAATTGCCTCGATAATAGGAACACATAGAAGAATAATTCCTAGGTTTGTATTGCATCCAACTACATCTATTGATGCTTTAACGCATTCTAGTATTTTTTTTCCAATATCCATATTGTGTTCACAAACTATATCAGAGCATGCCATTGAACTTTGAAGAAAATCTTTGTGTGTCATTCCATAAGCAGGATAATCAATTAAAACATTTCCTGGCTTAATAGAAAAAACATCTAGTTTACAAGCATATTCAAAAGCCATTTTTACTTGATTTTCAGATAACATAGCGATCTATCCCTTACAAATTCTCAAAAACTCATTAACCATCTCTTCGGCAACATTTAAATTACTATGGACAGATTGTATTCCTTTCCATGCCGGAATACTGTTTACTTCTGTTACAGTGTACCCATCTTTACCCAACATTATATCAACGCCAGAATAGTTCATGCCCAAAGCAATTGATGAATTAATTGCAAGATTTATCATTTCATCGCTAGGCGAGAAAGATTTGCATTGTGCCCCATGAGCAACGTTATTTATCCAAGATTTACCTTCTCTTGTCATTGATGCGATAACATCATTATTTATTACAAATAATCGCCAATCAACAAATTTACCATTAGGGTTTTCCAAAAATTCCTGAAGATAATAAACATTATTTAGATTTTCATAATCTGGATGATTATTATTGTTGTTTAATATTTCAAGGCCTTTTCCCTGTGAACCGAAGATTGGCTTGCATACCGAAGGTAAGTCCGAAAATTCTTTTCTAAATTTTTTAAGATCTTTTATATTACTTGTAACATAAGTTTTTGGTGTTGGTATTTTATTTGCATTTAAAATACAAGATGTTCTAACTTTATCAACACTTTTTTCTATACATAAAGTATTATTAAATACAGTAATATCATGTAACTCTAAAAAATGAAGTATATCTAAATGAAAACAAACTTCCTCTAATGTACCTCCTGGTATACCACGAACGAATGCACCTTCAATATCTTTTAATAACAAATCTTTTCCCTCAGAAATTATTTTTGGATTATCATCAATTACAATAGAAGATTCATTAATTTTTACAGTAATTACATCTTTGTTGTTTTTTTCAAAAGCTTTTATCAGTTGATTGGTGTGCCAACCATCATCCTCTGTAAAAATGAGATACATTTTTTATATTCCAAAAGATTTTTTCATTAATGCGCTATCAACACTTCCTGATATAAAAGAATTTCCAGTATTCATATTTGAAACTATGACTTTACTTGGACTAAATAGGTTTGCATCAATTTTAAAAAAATCATATTCATAATCTTTAAAAATATCAGCAAAAGGTTTTCCGTAGTCATTAGATGTTGAGCTTGGCATTTTTTTACAAAGATCTTCAGCATTTTCATCGGTTGTGTTTACTAGTAATTGAGTTATACCAGCAAAAATAATAGCGTCATTAGTTCTTCCCATAGCTGTAAGAAAATCAGGAGATGTTGGGGGTACTGGTGCGCTTCCGAAACCTTCAATTATTTCATTCATTGGAAATTTAAGTTCATGAGCTTTGTGTAATGCCACCTCTAATACTCTTGATACAACTTGAATATTTCCTGCAACGCTTGATGTTGGTGTAATTATAATAGTGAGATTTTTAGCATGAACCTTTGTGTCGTTTGAAATTTTCTCAACTATATCATTTGGCGGAAATGAATCTACCTCCATTACTATACAAGTTTTTTCACTGTTATCTGAATACTCTATATCTTTAAAAAGCGGCTCCTTTAAGGCTAAAGATCTTGCAGGGCCAGATCCTAAAGCATTAAATTTTGAACCTTCCTCTTTTGATGACAAGCTCCATCCTGCATACTGTGAGCCTAGGCATGAAATTACTGGATCATTAGTATTAACGTGAACTGTTAGAGGCCATTCTTGGTTCTGCAAAGTATTTAAAATATGTACCCTACCAAGACCTCCTAAACATATTTCACTAATAATACGACCAGCTTCCATATTACCTAAAGCATCTATACCAGCGTCAATTATGCACCCGTTATGACCTTCTTTTACATTTACCCTGTAATATTCTTTATTTTCAACTAACTCTTGCACCAAACTATTAGCTTTTTTATTTACACTTATCATTTTAAATTATCTCTATATTAGTTAATTCTTTTTTTATTAATGATATATTATTTAGTAATAAATTTTTTACTTTTTTTTCGTCATTTGATTCTGAACTTATTGTACATATTGGATCCCCAATATCAATAAAATTATTTAATTTTGGTATATTTGAAACAAAATCAAAATTTCCCAAATCAATATTAACTGTAGAACTGCTAGCAGCATATAAATTTTCAAAAGCTCTTATATACTTTGATTTTTTTATATTTGGTAAGTTCTTATTTAAAACACAATCAATGTGAGCGGCAATGTATCCATTTGTAAAGTTCCTGTCATATAAAAAACATGTTTGCGTTATTCGTGGATTGATTTCCAAAAAATATATATCATTAGAAATTATAAAATCTATTCCATTTATACCTATTAGGTTAAATTCTTTTATAAAAAAACTAATCATATTTTTTAAATATTTTATTTGTTTCTTATTAAGATCTATATTTGAATAAGCTCCTGAAAAACAAAAGTCAGTGTATAAGGTTTTTTTACTAAAAATTTTATTAATACCAATAATTTCATAATTTTTATTATAATTTGAAATAAATATTATTGAATATACCTGCCCTTCAATAAATTGCTCATAATATTCATCATTATTTTTTAATTGGTCATTTTTTTTATAAATTTTTACACCGCTCCCCCCAGATAAGTATGAATTTTTCACAAGAGCAGGATTTATAATTTCTTCATTTGAATTATATCTTTTTGGAAAATTTATATTATTTTCTTTTAGTCTTGAACTGAGATATTTGTGATCTTGAATTTTCAAGATATCCTTATAATGATTTCCAATGACTTCTCCATAAGATGTTAATAATTTATAATAGTCTTTATCTCTTTCATAATCTGATGAGACTATTATTAATGTATCGTCACTAGGTAAATTTAGTTTTTTTAATATAGATATAACGTCATCATTCACAAATCCAAAATGATTTGGATTTCTATAATTTTCTCCAATTAAATCCTCGTCATTAAAATAATCAATGTTAATAACTCTTTTATTGAGATGTTTTATAGATTTACTTTGCTCTGCTACCGAACTACCAATCAATACCACATTATTTTGATGAAACATACTCTCTAGCTAACTCTAAAGCATCATTAAAGTCTAAAAAAACTGGTTTATCTGCGCTAGCCATCTTTTTTAATAATTTGCTTTGTGCTTGGTACTTAACTTGACCAATAGCTAGAGCACCAATACCAACTGCTCCAGATACAGACGATGAGAGCTCAGTGCAATCTTGCATTGCATCTAGGCCGGCCACGCCTGAAGGAGGAACGGCGTTAACGTCAGCCGCCACTTTAAGATTAGTTGCTATTTTGAGCTGATCCTCAGAAACTAACTGTATTCCAGCAGCTCCACTAGCTAAAACTACATCAATTTCTGTAATTTGAGAATCAAATTCATCATTAGATGCTCCAGATATTTCTGAGGAAGATTCTAGATAATTTTCCTTGCAAAAGTTAGCTAACTCTTCACATTTTTCTTTCTTTCTTCCCATAATAATTACTTCAGCACCTGCAGAAGCAGCTAATATTCCGGCAATACATCCTACTGGCCCTGTTCCGCCAAAAACTACCACTTTTTGACCATCAAAACCTTTATCAAACTTAGTTTTTAAAGCATTTTCAACTTTTGCTATCATTCCTGCAGCAGTTGTAAAAGCGCCGCTCGGATCTGCAAAGCCTGACAGAGTAAATGGTGGTACTAATGATTTTTTACATATGTTGAGCATTTCAATTGCTTCATGAGGATCTCTACCACCAACAAATATTCCAGTTTTATTTATTCCTGGAGGTCTAGAAAAAATTGCATCCTGCACCAAACCTTCTACTTCGCCAACTTCAATAGATGTGTAAGGCACACATTTATCCCATCCAGCATCATATGCCATATTTACGTCAAACGGACTTAAATTTTTTGCAGTTGTTATCATATGCATAATTAGTGGTTTACTCATAATTTATTCCTTTTGTATATTTAAATTATTATTTTGCTTAAGTTTATTATTATCTATAAATTCAATAGAAGAACCTTTATTTCTTCCTTGCACAATTTCTATTTTTAAATCCTTACATAAAAAATTTTGCCTTATATTTTTAACTAGTTTGTGAGCAGAGGTATCACTATTAGTTAAAATAAAACCTGTTGGCCCCCATGAACTTTGTCCAACGCCCCTAAAACCTTTTTTTTCAGCATAATTCATTATATCTGCTATATCAGAATTAGAATAAATACCACCCTGAATTGGAGAAAAATGTGTGCCGACAGTTTTTTGCAGTTTACCAATAGCAGCAGAAAAATCATCAAAATTTTTATCAATTAAATTTGGCAATATAACCATATTCACCAAACGACAAAGTTTTTCTGATAAATTTTCAGGAAATGGTTTAAGTTTTTTAAAAGCGTTGTATTCGTTTTGACCATGAATACCTTTTTCCCTACTATTTATTAAAAGAATAATTCTCCAGTTTTCAGGAAAACTTTGCCTAACTGTAATTTTAGGTAATTCAACCGATTTTCCTTTTCCTCCATCAATTAAAAAACCTCCATTTTCAAACGCACCAATACCTATTCCTGATCTATTACCTCTATCTAAAACTTTTCCTATATCCATTAAAGTTAAATCTAGATCAAATAATTTTGAAATAGCCATGCCGACAGTTAATGCAAGTTGAGTTCCAGATCCTAAACCAGCATGTTCTGGAATTTTTTTATGCACATCTATTTTTACAGACTCGTCAACTTCATAAGCTTTTAAAATTAGTTTTGAATATTCGTATGCTCGTCTATTAGTTTCATTAACGTCAATATCACTGTTTAAAGGTTTTTTAGAAACAGTAATAGAAGTTTCAATACTATCTATTGCAAGACCAACGCTACCAAATTTTCTCCCCAAAGATCCATTTAAATCCATAAACCCAAGATGCAGCCTTGCCGGAGAATTAATTTGAATTTTAGATTTGTTTTTCATAGTGCAAATATTATATTATTTTTATTTGAGATGCATTCTAGCATTATAGAAAAATTTCGACCACGGAGATATTTTTTCGTCATCATTTGTAGGAAATTGGCTAATATCTATTAATCTTTCAGGGTGAGGCATCATCAAGGTGATATTTCCAGAAATAGATGATATGCCTGCAATGCCTGCATATGAGCCATTTGGGTTATAAGGATAATCTTCTGTGCATTTTTTATTTTCGTCAATATAACTTATACATATTTGATTATTTTGCTGTAGTTTTAAAAAATCTTCATCACTAAGATTAGCTCTTCCCTCGCCATGAGAAATAACTATTGGAAGTTTTGAGTCGTCCATACCTGAAAAAAATATTGAATTAGATTTTTCAACATTAACCATTACTATTCTTGATTCAAACCTTTCACTATTATTTTGCTGAAAACTAGGCCAATATTTGGAGCCTGGGATAATACTTTTTAAATTTGCTAGAGTTTGGCATCCATTACAAATACCAAGTGTAAATTTATCCAAATTATTAAAATAATCAGAAAAGCTATTTAATAAAATATCATTGTGTAATATTTTGCTAGCCCATCCCCTTCCTGCACCTAAAACATCACCATATGAAAAACCACCACAAAAAACTACACCCTGGAAATTCTCGAGGGTATTTTCTTTTGAGATCAATGAATTAATTGTTACATCAACAGCATCAAAACCATTTTTACTAAAAGCATTTGCCATTTCATAGTGGCCATTAATACCCTGTTCTCTAAGAATAGCAACTTTAGGTTTTGTTTTTACTATTGAAAATATTTTATTAACATCTGGATCAGAAAAATTTTTATCTATATATAATCCTTTGTTATCAAATTTTCCAATAGAGTCATATTCACACTCAGATGTAAAAGAATTATCTCTTATTCTTTGTATCTCATAACTTGTTCTATGCCAAATTTTGTGAAGATTTTCTAATGTATTATTATATATAAGATTTTTATTGGCATATATATTTAAGTCATAAGTAGAGTTAGTTTTTGCAATTACATAATTATCAACCCCAATTTCAGAATATAATTTTTGAACTTCTGCTAAAAATTTATTAGATATTTGCATAACGACACCTAGTTCTTCATTAAAGATAAATTTATTAAGTTCTGAAATATCTTGATTATAATAAATATCTACACCAATATGACCTGCAAAAGAAGATTCCAAAAGAGCGGTTATTAATCCGCCATCTGATTTATCATGACAAGATAATATTTTCTTAGAGTTTATTAAATTTTGAGTTACTTCAAAAAAACTTTTAAATTTTGAAATATTTTCAACTTTTGGACATTCTGAATCATTTGTTTGTAAAACTTGTGAAAGCGCAGAACCACCAGTTCTTTTTTTACCATCAGCAAGGTCAACAAAAATTATAGAAGAATCTTTATCATCAACAAACATTGGTTTAACAATATCTTTCAAATTTTTAACGCTAGCAAAAGCACTAATTATTAGAGTATTTGGTGACTTAACATTTATTTCTTTATTGTCTTCCGTCCAAGACATTTTCATTGAAAGAGAATCTTTTCCAACAGGAATAGTTATTCCAAGTTTATTACAAATATTAGATGTAATTGATTTTGCAGTCATAAAAAGACTATATTTATCAAAATTATCATCAAAACTTGACATCCAGTTTGCCGAAAGTGCGATTTTTGAAATATTGCCTATAGGAGAAGAACATAAATTTAATATAGCTTCACAAACTGCCATTTCACCTGAAGCTACTGGATTATAAACTGCAATAGAAGCCTTTTCACCCATTGACATTACCTCACCATCTTTGAATGAAAAATCATTGGCTGTTATAGCACAATCAGCAATAGGCACCTGCCATGGACCAATAAATTGATCTTGAACAGTAAGACCTCCAACAGATCGGTCACCAATAGTTATTAAAAACTGTTTAGACGCGACAGCTGGTAATGATAAAACTTTTACCAAGCAAGCATCAAAATTAAATCCACTATAATCTATGCTGGCCTCTTTAATAACTGATGAATTGACACTAATTTGTTGCTCGCCTTTTTCACCAAAGAGCAAATCCATAGGAAGATCAATAAATGTCTCAGAATTATCTTTTAAAACGAGTCTTTTGTCATCAGTTGCAAAACCAATTGATGAAAATGGACAATTTTCACTTAGACAAATTTTTTCAAAAATATCCAAATCTTTAGGATTAATGGCCAAAATATAGCGTTCTTGTGATTCATTACACCAAATTTCAAGTGGACTTAGGGTTTTGTCAGCGCATGGGATCTTCTTAATATCAATAATTGCCCCCATTTGACAGTCATTAACAATTTCTGGAACAGCATTTGATAAACCTCCTGCTCCAACATCATGTATTGATATTATTATATTTTTCAATAAATTAGAGCATTTATCTATAACTTCTTGACATCTTCTTTGCATTTCTGCATTTTCTCTTTGCACAGATGCAAAGTCTAATTCTTCATTTTCTTTTGAGGATTGTTTGGAAGACGCAGCCCCTCCACCCAACCCAACAAGCATTGAAGGGCCACCTAAAACTATAATTAAGTCATTATCCTTTATCTCATTCTTCTTATAGTTACTGTTATCAATAGAGCCTAATCCTCCAGCAATCATTATAGGTTTGTGATAACCAAAGTATGAATTCTCTGCGATTTTCTTTTCAAATGTTCTAAAATAACCACTGAGACATGGTCTTCCAAATTCATTATTATAAGAAGATGCCCCCAAGGGACCGTCTAACATTATTTCTAATGATGAAGCTATCCTATCTGGATAAGCTATACTTATATTTTTTTCCCACGATTGAATAAAATTTGGAATATTTAAATTAGAAACATTAAAACCACATAAGCCTGCTTTAGTTTTAGATCCCCTGCCAGTTGCTGCTTCATCTCGAATTTCTCCTCCAGAGCCAGTTGCTGCACCAGAAAACGGCGAAATTGCAGTTGGGTGGTTATGAGTCTCTACTTTAATTATTGTATGCGTCTTGGTATCTTTATATGTATAATTATTAAATTCATTAATTATTAATTTATTTGTTTTAAATGAACTAATTACAGCTGAATTATCAGAATATGCTTTAATTATAAATTTGGACTTATCTGGCTCAGTTGATTTAATATATTTAAATAAAGTCTTGTCCTGTTTTTTTCCATCAATCAACCAAGTCGAATTAAATATTTTATGCCTGCAATGCTCTGAATTAACTTGAGCAAACATCATTAATTCAACGTCAGTAGGCCTTCTATTTAGATCAATGTAACTTTTATTTAAATAACTAATTTCGTCTTTGGATAATGCTAATCCCAAGCTGTCATTGCATTTTTCTATATAGGGTAAAATATCATCGTTGGCATAAGAAAGAATTCTTGGTTCTAGTGGGGAAAGCTTATATTCATCAAGCTTAAAAAAAATTGATTCTGTCATTTTATCAAAAAATTCTCCATAAAATAATGGATTTTTCAAGACATTTGAATCAGTCGTATTGTCAAAAATATATAATTTAGCTTGCTCAATGCTTTTAAGCTTATTTAATCCACTGGCATAGAATATATCTTTGGCTTTTGTCCCCCACGAAGACTCTACCCCAGGTCGTGGAGCAACTAAAAAATAATTTTGACACTTTTCTTTAATATTAAATTTTTCAGACTGTAATAGTTTTTTTACAATACTGAATTCAGAGTCAGTAAAATCAGATAATGTATCTAGATAATAAACGTAAAACATTGAAAAATTTGATGAAAAATCTAGCTTTTCAGAAATCTTTTCACTGATCTTGTGATTAAATTGAGTTTTTGAAATCTCATTTTCACATAATATAAGCATATTAAAAAATGTAGAGTTTTGTATAGAATTTATGAGCAATACTATAACATTTAATCTAAATAATTTATATTTTTAGACTCAATTATCATATATATTTAGTGTAATTAACCGGAGTAATTGTGCATGAATGAAATAAACTTATCTATACTAATATTAGTGCTTTTACTTCTTATTTCAGCGTTACTTATATTTATAATATACAAATTAAGATCTTGCGACTCTGATTCTAAGTTAGTAGACGATCTACAAAAATTAGTTGGAAACAATCAAGATATGATTACTAAGAATTTTGGTGATCTTGAAGGTACTGTAAAGACTAAACTTGAAAATTTTTACGATAAAATCAAAGATGAAAATAATAGATCAAGTGAAAGTCTATCAAATATGCTAAATAAAATTTCATCAATAGAGCGAACATTAACGGGAACAAAATCAAGAGGAATTGCTGGTGAGGCTTTACTTGGGCTCTACTTGGAATCATCAATAAAAACAGGTGAAGTGAAAAAAGATTTAAAAATAGGAACAAAGATTGTTGAGTTTGCCTGGAAAGTAAGTGAGGGAAAATATATACCGATTGATGCAAAATTTCCAGAAATTATGACGCTAGTTGAAGAATACGATAAATCTGAAGATACTGTATATCAAAAATCCTTATCAAAGAAAGTAAAAGAAAAAATAGCGAAAGAAATAGTAAATATTCAAAAATATCAAAATCAACCAAATACAATAGGTAATTGTATTTTAGCGGTACCACCTTCAGTCTTACAAATGTCTCCAGAACTTTTAAGTATTGGAAAAGAATCTAATGTTTATCTAAGCTCTTATAAAGATGTGATAATTATCGCCCATTTGCTTGCTGAACAATATCATCGTTTTACGGCAGAAGGTGATATTGGGGCAGAAAAAATAAGGGTTGAACAATTAAATTCAATTCTTGAAAAAATTTTCTCAAAAAGCGATACAATTGACAGGGGTCTTAAGCAAATTTCTAATGCCAATGATGAAATTAAAGACGAGGTCACTAAAAGCAAAAGAATATAAAATTAAATTTAATATTTCTTTCTAATTTGCTGTTTACACCCTCTTAATCTATAATCGCCACCCTATTTATACAAATTTGCGTATGTAGTATAATTATTATATTGGGGGCGATCTGGATTCGACGTGGATTGCAAAGCCCTAGGTGCATGTCGAGTATATAGCTATTCTCGTTAAAAATGCTATAAACTTATAGTTGCAAACGAAGACAACTACGCACTAGCAGCTTAATCCTGCTGGTCATCATTCAGAAACGTGCTTGTGCATTTCCGTCTGGTGTCGCTTAACACAAGATAGCTTTTATTCTCGCCATTAGAATAAATGCGAAACTTAATTGGATAATGTAATTTAATGTATGCTCGTTAACATTTTTTACATGAATTTTAATAACGAAGCTAAACATGTAGTACCAAAGGTAGAGGATTTGCGGACGCGGGTTCAATCCCCGCCGCCTCCACCATACACCCTTCT
>JAYNQN010000013.1:0-2751 GCA_038114285.1 Gammaproteobacteria bacterium
TATTAAACAACACCCAAACACCTTGTTTTTACAAAAACTTACCCAAATATCTCAAAACATTTCCATTCTATCAGACATATAAAAATATTCTAATAAAATGGTGGAGGGGGGAGGATTCGAACCTCCGAAGGCATAGCCAGCAGATTTACAGTCTGCCCTCGTTGACCGCTTGAGTACCCCTCCAATTAAGGCAAGAATTTTGAAGTACAGGGGTTAAGTAGTCAACAAAAATATCATATAAAAGCCATATTTCTTCATTATTTATAAAATAAAAGGAATAAATTGCTAAAGATTTATAATTATGGGATATACTATTTTTATGATAGAAGGTAGATACTTTGATATTGTAGAAAAAATAATTTTAGTTATTTTGCTAATAGCTACACTTGCAGCTATATCTCAAGAAATAATTGAAGTAATCAAAATTCAAAAAGTTACACTTGCAGATATTTTGTTGTTATTTATATTTCTTGAAGTTATTGGGATGATCAAGGAATATTATTTAGAAAATAAGATTGCAATATCTCATCCAATTTTTATTGCAATAACTGCCTTGGCGCGTTTAATAATATTACAAAGAAAAGACTTTGATCCAGAAATTTTAATCTACGAAGCTGGCGCAATTCTAATATTATCTTTAGCTATTTTAGCTTTAAGAGCTAGGAAAATAGAATTTTTTAGGCCCAATCAAAAATAAATTTTTTAATTTATAGTATTTATGACTCTACATGCTTCTTGAGTAAATAAGAAAGAATTGTTCCAACAAATATTGCTAAAAGCAAATTAATAAAAACAATTAATAAAATAACTAAAAGCACTATAAATAAATCAATACTAGATTTGTGCCTATAGTTTTTAATGAAATCCCAATCAATAATATCGTATCCAACTTTTAATAATATTGATGCTAAAATTGCCAAAGGAATCATAGAAGCATAGTGACCAAGAAAAATTATTATGAATATTAATATTATAGAATGAAGTAAACCGGAATATGGGGTTTTACCTCCGCTCTGAATATTTACAACTGTTCTCATTGTTGCGCCCGCCCCAGCTAAACCACCAAAAAAACCTGATATTATATTTCCAATTCCTTGACCAATAGATTCTTTGTTTGATAGATGTTTTGTTTTAGTCATATTGTCAGCAACAACTGATGTTAATAAACTATCAATTACTCCAAGCGAAGATAACATTAAAGAGAAAAAAATTATTTCAGGAATCTCTTTTAGTGTTGGAATATATATTGAAAATTCTGGCATTCCAGTTGGAATAGCTCCAATTAGTTCTTGGTTTGTGAAGTAAAAACTTGCAAGCAATGAACCAACAACTAATGCAATTACAGGTCTTGGGAGATATACGTCAATTTTTTTTGGAAAAAAAATAACAATTAGTAATCCTATTAATCCAATAGCTAAAGAATCAATTTTAAAATGAGCAATATTTTGCAAACTAAATAATGCAGAACTAACACTTGCATGCGCGCCAAGCCCTAAAAACACAGGGATCTGCAAACTAATTATAATAATACCTATACCTGTCATAAAACCTGTTATAACTGAGGATGGGATCTTCCTAACATGTTCTCCTAATTTACTAATTCCAATAAATATTTGTATTAATCCTGCAAGTGAAATTATAAAAAAAACAATTTGTACGTTTTTGTCAAAATGTAAAAAAATAGAAGCAACAACCACTGTCATTGGTCCTGTGGGGCCAGTAATTTGAGTTTTTGTTCCACCAAAAAGAGAAGCAAAAAAACCAACAATTATTGCTCCATACAAACCTGCTAAAGGACCCAAACCTGAGGACACACCAAATGCTAATGCTAAAGGTAGGGCTACTACTGCTGCAGTTAATCCACCAAAGAAATCACCGCGGAGGTTGTCAAGATTAAATCCGTGGAATATATTCATAATAAATCTTAAATGTATTTTAAGGTTATGTTAATAGACTTAACATTTCCTCGGTATAAGTAAATTTTTCTCTTGGCTTGCCTTTTGGTTTTCCATTTTTCACTTCTTCCTTATCAATAACTTCCCATTCTATAAAATTAATATATCTAACTTTATTATGATTTAGGATCTCATGAATTTTTTTGTTACCAAGTTTTTCTTTTTTATCGTCTAGCTTTTCAATATCTTTCATTAATTCTTCTATTGTTTCATTTGCACATGCTTTATTGGTTCCAATGATTCCGCTTGGCCCTCTTTTTATCCACCCAGCAGTATAAAGCTGAGGAACAACAATTTCACTTTCATGTTCCTCAAGAACTCTACCTTTGTCATTTGGTATTACACCCCATGCGTCATGGAATGGAACACCATCAAGAGCTACTCCTCTATAACCAATACTTCTAAATAAAATACCTGCTTTTAATTCTTCAAGTTCTCCAGTACCTCTTGCAGATTGTTTAAACGGCTCTCCTGATAATGCATTTTTTTCAAAAACAACTGTTTCAAGTTTGTTATTTCCTTTTAATTCAATAGGGCTTCTTAAAAATTGTATATGACATTTTCTTGGTTTTATGTATGGCTTTGTCCAAGGAAAACTTCTTGCTTTATGAGGTTTCTTCGGCTCAGCATAACTAGCAAACAACTCATATATCTTTTTAGCAGCTCTTCCTTTTCTATCTGACAATTCATCTTCGCTAGATTTATTCAAAATTGCTTCAGAAGGATCTACAAAAGTGTCGCACTCTTGAAGTTCACCGAATTCTTTTAATTCTTTTGAGGTCATTGCGCCTTGAGC
>JAYNQN010000013.1:2761-13070 GCA_038114285.1 Gammaproteobacteria bacterium
GCCTTGAGCAGGTCCTCTTCTTCCAACAATATAAATATTTTTAACTTTGCTTTCTTGTAAAACATCTAATGCATGCTGCGAAATGTCTGTAGATTTTAATTCATCAACAGTTTTGGACAATATTCTTGCGACGTCTGCAGCAACGTTTCCTTGTCCTATGATTACCGCAGTTTCATGAGATAAATCAAATTGTCTTTCTCTGTACTCTGGATGACCATTATACCAGGCAACAAACTCAGTTGCAGTATGACTTCCTTTCAAATCTTCTCCAGGAATTCCAAGTTTTCTATCTGTTTCTGCACCCATTGTAATAATAACAGCGTGATGAGTTTCTTTTAGCTCATCTACAGTTATATCTTTGCCAACAGCGACGTTACCAAAATAATTAAATTCTTCTGGCTCAGCCATTACAGCAAATTTTTCAATACTTTTTTTAATAAGAGGATGATCAGGCGCTACACCTGTTCTAACCAGTCCGTATGGCGCGCAAAGTTTTTCTAAAAGGTTGACCTCAACTTTTAATTCAGAATTAATTAAAGCATCTGCAGCATAAAAACCACTTGGTCCTGCTCCAACTATTGCCACTTTTAATGGATTATTTGAACTTCCTAATTTACTCATTTTATCTCACTCTTTATGAATTTTATAAACCTAACGCTTCCCTTTTATCTTCTGCTCCTTCTAAAGGCTCTAGAGTTTCAGTAATATTTGGAGTTTCTTGTGATCTTTCCTCATTAATATCAACCCAATGCTCTTGTCCATCTGGCAAATCGTCCTCTTCAAAAATTGCCTCAACAGGACATTCTGGTACACATGCGCTACAGTCAATACATACATCAGGATTTATATATAACATTTCATCATCCATGTGAAACGCTTCGACAGGACAAACTGCTACGCAGTCTGTGAAACGGCATCCTCTACAATTATCTGTTACTACTGTTGTCATAATAATCGCTCCTACTAAAATAATATAAAAATTATATACCTATGAAGAATAAATCAAAAGTTCACCACGATTCATTTCTATTGCATCACCACTCCATCTGTGAAATGAAGCACCTAAAACTTTATCTTCAATTTTAAAATCCGTATTTTCTTTAACATACTTAAAAAATAATTTTAAGTATATTGGATTGTATATACAATCATAAGAAAAAGTAGGGAGAATCTCTATATCATTTTGACATATTATAGTCCCTCTTTTCATTCCAGCACCAGTTCTAATACCAACTTCTCCTTGGGCTAAAATAGTTCCTGAATTCATATTAACACCAGTGAAATCCCCACAGTTACCACCTACTAATATAGTTGTGTTTGACATACCATGACCTAATTCATTTTTTACATTTCCGTCAATTATAATTTCACCACCAGATGTGCCTTTTGATGCTCCTCTGTAAGCGCACGCAACACAATGCCCGCTATTCCCAGTAATATGTATTCTTCCACCAGACATTTCTGGGGCAATCCAATCACCGGTATTTCCATTAACTTTTATAAAACCACCTGACATTGCCGATCCTAAATGCTGGCCTACATCACCTTCAATCTGAACTTCACCATCCTGCATGTTTGCACCTATATATTTAATTTTATGCATGTCACCAGAAACTTCTAATAAGTCAGATTTGTTATCAGATACAGAAAAAAAATCAGCTAAATTTACTTCTCTATTTCCGTGAAATATTTTAAGTTTTTCAATTTCTTTTGCCTTTAACCCATTAAGAGTTTTTGGAGATATGCACTCTGCTTCTAGAGGAACTTCTGGTTGTGTATGTAATTTTAATTTCATAATTTTTTTTTATTTAATATGTTATACAAGATCTTTAAGGAAAAATTTATATTTACCTAATTTGCCACCAAAATTTCCTGCTGTGATTTGAATAACTCCATCTTTTGCCGCAGCTTTCATGCCTACTTTCATGGCATCTGCAACAGCTTTTTCATCCGCACCATCAACAACAATTTCATAGCAAGTATTTACACTTTCTGGAACAGCAGTATCTTTTATAACACCTTTTATAGTTGGGCAATAAATGTGGTTAGTTGATGCTATTAAAGCTTTATACTTTGATCCAACTTTACTTCCACTTCTTACGACACCCTTTGGAAATGGCATTATTACATTTTCTATTTTTTTCATAGCTTTAACTGCATCGTAGCATGCGTCTAAACAGCTAGTTACATCATCGCCAAGTATGTAAAAGTTTCCACCTCCTACTGATTCCTTTACTCCAAAACTTTCCTGAATTATAAACTCACCGTCAAAAACTGGTATTCTCCAAAACCTTTTATTATTAATTTTTTTTCCAATTTGATGCCCATCTCCAAAATATCTTAAAGCGCCACCGACATTAACGGTTTCATCTGAATCATAACCGCTATAACAAGCTGTAGTTGGGCATGTCATTACGCATTGACCTATTCTTTCTATAAGTCTTTTAGATAAACTTTCTTTGTCCATTGTAAATAATAAAATGCTATATCCTGGTCTTCCATCCGGCGTTTCGTCTTCAGAAAGTTTCATATCTATCCCGGCCTCGCATTTACAACCAATAACTGAAGTTGCCATACCTGTCATTGCACGAGCTGCACCTTCAGCCCAATAATCATTCTCTGCAGTTATAATTACTTTTGCAGACCACATTGAAAATGCTTCTGCATATGTATCTATAATTTCTGTATTATTAATTTTCATATATGCTGTTTTTTTTCTTTGTTTCTATTACTCTGCCTGTACCATGCAAATACTCATCTTGGATTGCATAATTACTATAAGAGACTGAATAAAAGTCGTCAAAAAAGGGTTTTATAATTTTTTCAACTTCTTTGTCATAATCAGGAGCAACTCTTAGAACTTTTTTATCTGTATAATCACTTACAAATTCATGATCAGCTATTAATAATTGTCCTGCTTTCATAACATATCTTGGGGCGTTAAACATTTCTTCTTTATCCTCAAGCATGTCATAAATTGTAATATCTGCATCTGCGCCAATTCCTAAATGACCTTTATCTTTAAGGCCTAGACATTTTGCAGGTCCTGCTCTAGTAATAATGCATATTTCATTTAATGTGTACTCTCTTTTTAACTCTCCAAGTATCGTACTATTCATTGCTTTCTGATTTACGCTTTTCATTGCAAGTTTTCTAAATTCATAATCCATTAATAATTTTATTACTAGAGGATAGTTTGCAAAAGAACCACCATTCGGATGATCTGTAGATAAAACTATTCTCCACGGATCTTTAGACAACAAAAATATTTCTAAACCTATAGCCCATTGCAATGCATGAGTGTATATCATTCCCTGATAATCAAATGGTAAAATTCCGCAACCACTTTCACATTCTGTGTCAGCATTTACCCACTTCTCTTTTGTGTAACTTCTCAATAGATATGTTAGCGGCGCATCAGCTGTCATAAACATTGCCTTGCCAAACATTACCTGTCCGACATCACAAGTTATATTTTTGTGATCGTTTATATAATCAGTAATTTCTTTGGATGCCGATTTTGGAGGTTTTCCTAATTCTCCCGCATAACTATTAAATTGAATATGAGCAACATGCAATCTTCTATCGCCTGCTGTTTTCATACTTTCTAAGGTAGTATCAAAGTTTCCGCTATGACCAAGATTATTACAGTGAATATGTGGGGGGTGCGGCAAACCTAATTCGTGGACAGCGTCAATAAAAGCTTCTATAACTTTTCTTGGTGCAATATCTGTAGCTTTACTATCTTCATCTATATTCTTTACATTAAGATTTTTGTGACCTTTCCATGGCTCATCTCCTCCAGGATTAACTAATTTTACTGTAAAAGCCTTAGTAGCATTTAGCCACCACGCAACTGCTTCTTTGAATTCCGAATATCGTCCTTCGGCGATTAAACTTTGTAAAAAAAGATTATTTCCTAGAAGAACATAAAAACCATTATCAATAATTGGTGTATCATACATTTCTTCAAGAGCATGCCTTGCAGTTAAAGGTGGTACTGCCGCTTCCATAGCTGTCGTATATCCTAATGTTGCATATCTATATCCTGTTGCGAAAGTTGAGGGTACAATTCCACCAGTCCCTGATTGTGTATACGGAGTTTTGAAATGTGGATCCAACCTATGATCTTCCGGCATTAATTTTCTTGCTAGATTTACTTTTGGTCCTGTTATATGGCAATGTATATCTACACCGCCAGGCATAACAGCCATACCATTTGCATTGATAACTTTTGCTGCCTTCGAAACTTCTGAAACAATTTTTCCGTCTTTAATACAAATATCACAAACTTTTCCATCAATCTCATTTGTTGGATCAAAAACTATACCGTTTATGATGCGAAATTCATTACTCATAATTAATTTAAACCTTTTTAATTTTTATAATATTTTAGTTAATTGCACTCACATATATTTACGAGTTGCGTAAGGCCTATTTGCTTTTTTGGATAATTCATTAACTTTTTTTCTAAGTTTTGTAAGCACCTCTAAATCACTAGGAAATGGTGAATCAAATGCAGGTCTTAAACTAATTGGAACATCATCCATTCTATAGACTGTTCCACCAGTATTAATTCCATATGTACTAGTTTGTATAGAGACATGTGCGGCTTCACTTGTTGGAGTATTTTTTGTATCTATAGAAATCAACTTGCACTTTTCGCTTGTAATATGATCTATTGCCGGTTTTGGAAAGTTTGCAACAGGATCGCTTGCAATAATTAAAGCGGCGTCAGCTTCTTTCCTTGTTAAAGTATCTACGGTCGTAAATTCTCCAGGATTAAATCTTGGATGACCTCTACTGAAATTAACTCCAAACGGATAACCAGTTTGCCAAGAAACGACATTATCAGCACCTGTAACATTACCATGCCCTCTTGCTGGTTTAGCAACAAAATGTGTAAATTCATTTAGATCTGTGGCTAATGCCATTAATGCGCCGGAGTTAAAATGTCTTCCTCTAGTCATCGTTAAGCCCATTCCAAAAAAAATAACTCCATAAGTGCAGTTTTTCATTTTATTAAAAAGATCTTCGGCAACTTCTTTTTCTATGCCACAAATCTCTTTACAATTTTCTGGAATAGGAACACCTTTGCATGCTGCTCTTAATATCCACAAAAATTCAAAATCTTTTCCAGGTTTTACTTGTAAAAATATATCAGCTACACCAGCTGTCTTTGTATGTCTTACATCACAAATTACGACAGTTCGATCATCTTTTCCATTTGGGGTAAACATGCCCTCAGGTGTTACAGCATATCTTGCAAAGTGTCTTGGATGAGCTTCGGCAGGATTACCTCCCCAGTACATAACAAAATCTGCTCTGTTTTTAACTTCACCCAATGTCATGCTTGGTTCACCAACTCCTTGGAAGGCCATACCGGACGGGCCATGACAAACTGAAGTTGTAGTATCTATAGTTCCACCACAATCATCCATAATTGGAGCACATTGTCTTTGAGCTTCGCAAATTGTATCGCTCATACCATATAATATTGGGAACTTTGCATCCATCAAAACTTTTGCTGCCTCATCAATTGCTTCGTCTAAAGAAACCTCTTTTCCATCTATCCTTGCAATTGGCTTATCTTCTATAACATGATTTAAAAACCAAGCTTTTCCAAGTATGCAAGCATCTTTAGCTTTAGTAATAACCTTTTTGTCCATATCAACAGTTAAAGTAATATCGTCACAACAGCAACCACAAAAAGTACATGTTGCATTTTCTACAATTTTTTCATTTACAATTTTATTATCCTTACTAACCGCACTCATACTATCTCTCCTTAAATCATTAACCAACTGCAGTTTTAGGTGGTAAAGCAGTTTTCTTTTTTACACCTTTTTTAATGAACTCTATATCTATAGTCATCCCTTTTGAAGCTGGCATGCCAGTAGAGCATGTCTCTCCGTCAAACAGACAGCTTGATGGTGGGCCATAAGGGATAAATGCATAACCTACAGGAATTTTACCTTCTTTAAGAACTTTTAATTGAACTTCGGTTTCACCGATCTCATTACTGATTTTAACAATATCTGCTGTTTCTAGGCCAAGTTCAGCTGCATCTTCGGAACTGATTTCAAGCGTAGTAGTGACTCTAATGTACTCTTCCTTAAGTTTACCCTTATTCAATCCCACTCCTTGCTTTGCAGAGCGGCCTGGTATAAGTATTAGTTGTCCATTCATTGTGTCATTACGTTTTTCCTAAGCCTCTTTGTATACTCAAATATTACTAATTACCTATATTAACTTATGCTTATTAAGATAACCTATTATGGATAATAAAACAACTGTCATAACATTACTTTAGTGGTATATGGAGCCGCCTGTCAGAATCGAACTGACTACCTGCTGATTACAAAACAACTGCTCTACCAAATGAGCTAAGGCGGCAATTTTTAACTTCCTAACACCATAAGACCATCAAAAAGAAGTGATTCTACATGTATTGTAGAATAGTTACAATTATCTATTACATGCATTGCATTTCCGCCTGTTACAAAAATATCTGGGTCACTTGCTTTTGTTTTTTTCATTACATCGATAACATTATTTATAACTATATACGCAGAAAAAATTGAGCCACTCTCTATGCAAGAACGCGTATTGTTTGAAAATACGCTTTTACTAAAATTTTCTTCATTAAAATTAAAATCTAACATTTCATTAAAAAAATTATTAATAATAGTGCTGCTTGGAAGAATAATACCACCACAGTGCACCTTGTTTGAATCAAGATAATCAATTGTAGTTGCGGTTCCAGAATCTATCACAATCACATCTTTGTTGGTTTTTTGTGAAGCGCTAACTAAATTTATAGCCCTATCAGAACCCAACCTATCAATATTTTTTTTATATGATAAATCTATATATTCTAGACAATCATTAGATTTAAAAAATTTTAAATGACTTTGTATTTCATCTGGTAGTTTTTTTACAATTGAATTGATAATTTTATCATTTAGTACATTACAACATAAAATTTTTTCGAAATTTTCTTTTTTAATCTCATTACACAAATTATCTGTAATAGATTTTTTTGAATAACTATAAATACGGGTTGAAGATAGATTTCCGTTTTTAAAAAACGCTACCTTATAATTTGTATGTCCGAAATCAATCGCATAAAAGTTCATCTTTAATTATTTGCACCTCATTTATGTTATACGCATGTATTTTCTCACCATGAAAACAATTTAATTGTCCTGACTCATTTATACCCATTAATTTTGCGCTTATTTCTTTATTATTTACTAAAATTTTTTTAATATTATTATAATTATAATCCATTGTATTCCACTCTTCAGAAAGATTTTTATAATCATACTTTTCAAACTTTGATAAACATTTAATTATTGCATCCAAGAGGATTGCTGCTATCTTGTTTTTTTCTATTATTTTTTTATTTATATTAGTAGATTTTAAATCAGAAATTTTTTGATTAATTTTATTATTATCATTTTTTGATACTTCCAAATTCAATCCTAGCCCAGCAACTAAATAAATTTTTTTATTTTTCTTATTTACTAAATCTATAAGAATGCCACCTAGTTTTGCATTATTAAATATTAGATCATTTGGCCATTTTAATTTAATGTTCTTAAATCCATTATCATTAAGATTTTTCACTACTTGGACCGCAATTGCATAATTTAACATGTGTACTTTTTCTAAAGGTTTATCATAATTCCACGATACTGAGAAACAAATATTATTTTTAGAGGAAACCCATTTTTTATCATGCATCCCCCTTCCATTCGTTTGGTTTTCGGCGAAACAAGCATGTCCATTCGGGTATATACAATTTTTTTCCAATAAAATATTATTGGTTGATTCAGTATGTTCATAAACTTGTATAGCAGGAACTAGCAATTTTGATTCTAATGAAAGAAAATCGCGTATATAATATGGATTAAGTAAATCATCAATATTTTTCATGGATAAATCAACAAACAATAATTTTATTACTAATATAATTGATAGTGATAATAGCACTAATAAATATGGTGGGCGAGTCAACACTCGATTCCCTCCAGAGCCTAATGGCTATCTACATATAGGGCATGCAAAATCATTATGTTTAAATTTTGATTTATCTAAAAAGTATAACGGTAAATGCAATTTAAGGTTTGATGATACAAATCCAGAAAAAGAAAGCTCAGAATATATAGAATCAATTAAAAAAGACATTGAATGGTTGGGATATGAATGGGACTCTCTTCATTATGCATCTGATTATTTTAATGAGCTTTTTTTCTATGCTCAAAAACTTATAAAAGATAATTATGCTTATGTTGATTCATCAACTCCTGAAATAATAAAAAAAGAAAGAGGAACACTTACAGAACCCGGAGTTGAAAGCAAAGATAGAAATAGACCTATCAAAGAGAGTTTAGAAATATTTAGTCAAATGAAAGAAGGTAAATTTAATGATGGGCAATATGTTCTAAGACTTAAAATTGATATGTCTTCACCAAATTTGAATATGCGAGATCCTGTTATCTATAGAATAAAGAAATTCAAACATCACAGGACCGGAGATGATTGGTGTATTTACCCCATGTATGATTTTACACATTGCATTAGTGATGCCATTGAAAATATTACGCATTCACTATGCACTCTAGAATTTGAAGATCATAGAGATTTATATAACTGGATCATTAATAAAATTAATCATAAAAACAAACCTCAACAAATTGAATTCGCAAGACTATCGCTTGAGCATAATTTAATGAGTAAAAGAAAACTTGCTGAATTAATTGAAAAAAAATATGTGTCAGGCTGGGACGATCCAAGAATGCCAACTATTTCTGGCATGAGAAGAAGAGGTTACACACCAAACTCTATAAAAGATTTCTGCGGCCGAATTGGTATTACAAAAAAAAATAGTTTTATTGAAATGAGCGTATTGGAATATAGCATTAGAGAAGAATTGAATTTGTCAGCAAAGAGAGTTATGGGAGTTTTAGATCCACTTAAAATTACAATTACAAACTACCCAGAGAATGAAAGCGAAAAAATCTTTGCTCCTGTCAACCCTAATAATCAAGAAGATGGGCAAAGAACAATCAGTATTTCAAGAGATATTTTTATAGATAAAAGTGACTTCATGGAAAATCCAGAAAAAAAATATTTTAGACTTGCCCCAGGCAAAGAAGTTAGATTAAGGCATGCTTTTAATATTATATGCAACGAAGTCATAAAAGATAAAGAAGGAAACATTGTAGAACTAAAATGTACTTTTGATCCATTAAGCAGAGATATGAGTAAAGGCAATAAAGTTAAAGGAATGATACATTGGGTTAATGCAAACAATTGTTTTAATGCGCAAGTAAATGTTTATGATAGATTGTTTCTTAATCCGAACCCTCAAAATTTAGATGATTTTAACCATGAATCACTTATAGAAAAAAAGAATGCAAAAATAGAAAAAAATATTGATGAAAGTAATGTTAATGAAAAGTACCAATTTGAAAGAGTTGGTTATTTTGTGAAGGATGTTCAATCTTCAAGTGATAAAATTATTTTTAATAAAATTGTCTCTTTAAAAGATTCATGGAAAAAAATTAGTAATAAAGGAGTTTAAAATGAAATTAATTAGATGGATATTAGGACGAGTTATTTTAATTTTAGATTTTGCCACAAGGCCAAGTAAAATGATAAGACCAGAACCTGAACAAAATAAAATTGATAAGTTATTTAGGGGTCACAGCATTTATCAATTCAAGACATGTCCATTTTGTGTAAAAGTGAGAAGATACCTAAGAAAAAACTCTATAAATATAGAGATTAGAGACGCAAGAAATGATAAAAATTACCGTGAGGAATTAAAAAAACATGGAGGAAAAATACAAGTACCCTGTCTTCGAATTGAAAAAAATAATAATGTAAAATGGCTATATGAATCTTCAGATATAATTCAATATTTTGAGAATTCCATCAAATAGAAATAATTATCAAAAAAATTTTTTTACAAAAACGAAGTTTGACTAGACTTATAAATTAAAGATATGTAGTCTTATTATTTAAATTATCAGGAGAATATTATGGCGCAAGCTACTGCAAGGCATATTTTGGTAGAAACCGAAGAACAATGCATAAATTTGAAGACTGAAATAGAAGCAGGATTGGATTTTGCGGAAGCTGCAAAAACACATTCTTCATGTCCATCAGGAGGAAATGGTGGTGATTTAGGAACATTCGCCCCAGGACAAATGGTTAAAGAATTTAATGATGTTGTATTTACAGGAGAATTAAATAAAGTGCATGGCCCAGTTCAAACTCAATTTGGCTATCATTTAAT
>JAYNQN010000013.1:13080-15952 GCA_038114285.1 Gammaproteobacteria bacterium
AAAATATTGACTCCAAAGTCTAAATAAATTTCGTTCTTGTCGAATAAAAAAAGTTTATTTGACTTTTCCTGATAATAAGATTTTTCAAGTATATTTTTATAAAATATGGTATCAATTTCAAAAAAACCATCTAGGTGATGCCATGCATAACCTTTCAAAAGTATAGAATTTTCATTCTTCAACGTTAATGTAAGCTCTATATTCTTTTGTAATTTAATTTTATTTTTAGTCCAATCAACAGAGTCTATGTGTCTATATCTCAAATATTGATTAGTTTGATTTTGAATATTTATTGTAACAAAATCTGCAAAGATAAACCCGTCTATACCGTCATAGTTAATTAAATACCATTTGCCAAATCTATAATTATTAATAACTTCATACTTCTCAATATTCTTTAATTTTATCTTTATACTAGTATTTGGTTTTATGAAAAATACTTGCTTTACTTGAACAATTGAATTTTTTTTTAATTTTTTTATTATTTTACTGTTGCCAGAGTTTACAATTGGTAAATTACGCAAATTAATATTATTGGTATTAATTTTTCCTTCTTGATTAAGATCTTGATGAAATGTAATTATTTTTTTGGGTACATTTTTAAAACAATGTTTATATATTTTTTCACATGTATGATCAGTAGCATAGCAAGTTGAACTAAATAATAAAAAAGTAGTTAAAGAGTAATAAAATACAATTTTAATCATATTCATGATCTTTCCATTCCCTAGTGTATTTAAAAATCTCAGCTTCATCATAAGTTTTTACATTAAAATGTTTTTGTACAGCATCAATAATATCTTTATGATCAAATCTCAAAAAAGGATTAATTTTAAGTTCATTTTCTAATACTGAAGGAATCGAATATTGGCCTTTGTCTAATATTTCTACAACTTCTTTTTCTCTCTTGAGTAAGTCAGGATTATTTGGCTCGAGTAACTTTGCAAAACCTATGTTGTCTAATGTATATTCATGGGCGCAATATACTAGAGTTTCTTTTGGTAATTTTTTTATTTTTTGCATAGCTTTATGCATATCAACATGTGTGCCTTCAAATAATCTTCCACATCCACAAGAAAATAAAGTATCCCCACAAAAAAGTTTTTTATCAAAGTAATAAGCAATATGACTATTTGTATGTCCTCTTACGTCAAGCACTCTAAACTCTTCATTAAGTGAATCTAATTTTATTACATCTTCGTCCTTAACGATATTATCTGCTGGAATTCTAGGGTCAGCAGGGCCGAAAATATTTACCTTTGGAAAAACTTTTTTTAACTCAGATACTCCTCCAATATGATCATTGTGATGATGTGTTATTAGGATGTCTGTTAATTCTAAACTATTATCTTTTAGGGATTTTATTACTGGAGCATAATCTCCAGGATCAACAACAACTGCACTTTTATTATTATCTTCGAACATTAGCCAAAAATAATTATCTGTAAATGCTGGAATTTGAACAATATTCATAATTTTTATTTTGCTTTGATATTAATTCTTATTATAAAGAGCAAATTTTAAAAAACTATATAAATATTTAGTTTAATGTTACAGATTAATTACAACTGTATAAAAAAAAATTATTTGCTAAAGTAGATATTTGTAAAGAAACTTATTATGTCAAAAAAAATATTTATAATCCTTGGAAATCAACTTTTTCCAATTAAAAATCTAAAATCATTCAAAGATGATCATACTTTTTTTATGTGTGAAGATTATGGTTTATGTACTTACGAAAAACACCACAAACAAAAAATTTTACTTTTTTTATCTGCAATGAGGTCTTACGCGGAGGATTTAAAGACAAATAAATATAAAATTATATATAAAAAAATACAGGATAAAGATTTTAAAGATTCTTATGAGGATAAATTAAAAGAAATAATTTCATCAAATAAAATTCAAGAAGTATCTTTTTTTGAGATTGAGGATAAAAAATTTGAAAATAGAATAATAAGTTTTCTTAAAAAAATAAATTTAAAATTAAATATAATTTCTTCCCCCATGTTTATGTGTTCAAGAACAGATTTTAAAAAACATATAGAATTAAATAAAAATAATTTAATGGCAAATTTTTATAAATACATTAGGAAAAAGAATAATATTTTAATTGAAAGCAATGGTCAGCCTGTTGGAGGAAAATGGAGCTTTGACAAAGATAATAGAAAAAAGATTCCCAAAAATACCAAAATACCTTTGTTTCCTATAATTAATGAAACAAAACATACAAAAGCCCTTAAGCCAATTATTGAAAATATGTTTCCTAAGCATCCAGGCAATACAGATAACTTTTGGTTGGCTACTAACACTAACGATGTGAATAAGCTTTTAAATTTCTTTATTAAAGAAAAATCTAATTTATTTGGTGATTACGAGGATGCGGTAACACAACAAGATAATATAGTTTTTCATAGTGCTCTTAGTCCCTATTTGAATTTAGGTCTTATTACGCCAGATATAATTATTAAAAAAATATTGTTACATCATGATAAAACTCCAATTAAATTAAATTCTCTTGAAGGTTATATCAGACAAGTCTTAGGTTGGAGAGAATTTATGCGCGGAATTTATCAGAATTATAGCAATGATATGGAAAATAAAAATTATTTTAACCATACTAATAAGATGCGAAAAAGCTGGTATGAGGGTAATACTGGATTACCACCTTTAGATCATGCAATTAAAAATGCTGATAGATACGGCTGGTCACATCATATTGAAAGACTTATGATTCTCTCAAATATAATGAACCTCTGTGAAATTAAGCCAGTGCTTGTCTATAAATGGTTTATGGAAATGTTTGTTGATTCTTCTGATTGGGTTATGGTGCCAAATGTTTATGGTATGGGTTTATTTAGTGATGGCGGAA
>JAYNQN010000014.1:0-12708 GCA_038114285.1 Gammaproteobacteria bacterium
CCATCAAGGTGATGAAGGCTTGCATAAATGTAGTACTTCAGGCTATCAATGCCAAAGTTGCGGAATGTTAACTACTCGAAGTGAGGTCCAACCCTTTGTTAAATCTGAACACACAGAAACCTTAAAGGGCGTACCAATAGAGCAAAGAGCTAACGTAATAAGTCATATGCTATTTATGGTAAAAATGTGCAAAGACAATATGAAAAAAACACCAAAAAAACAATGGCTCGGTACCTGGGAACCAACTGTGATTAAATACACAAAAGAATTAGAGGCTGTGTCTGCTGAAGAAATAAATATTATCGAAGAAAAGCAAAAGGCACATGAAGAAGCATGTGATGCTGCATTAGTATGCGAATGTGGTGGAAAGCTTGATCGAGAAGAATTACTTTTTTGCCCCAAATGTAAAAGTAAAAGTTTAGATTATGATATGCATTACATTACGTAAATTAAAGGAAGAAAAATCAATGGGAATATACATGGGAATATGAAAATCTCGCGACTCAAATAGACCTATGCATAGGCATATTAGCGTTCACCCATAGCCACCATCTCAATTCACCCATAAAATAATGCTGTTGCTATAAATGCAAAGAAAAAACCTATTATATAAATAACAATGGAAATAGTTACAGTATAGAAACTAAATTTTCTTAATAACATGCAAGACCTTGCCTGTTTTTCATCTACAGGACATGGCACATTGCGATTAATCCACAAAAAATAACTTGATAAGACTAATAGAGTGCCTGCAATTAAAAAAACTACAATTTTATATTCTGAAATTACTGTTACCCAAGGAGCTATAGAAATGAAACCTGCTAATGCTGCACCCATTCCTAAAGTCACTAATAATGCAGGAAGGGCACAACATAACAATGTTCCAATGCTCGTGAATAAACTTAACATGGGAAGTAATGTTTGTTTATAAAAATTATTTAACACGGTGAATTTTTTCAACATTGTAGCCAGCGTCAATAATAAGTCCCGTTAATTTTTTATCATCTATGTCGTGACCATCTTTTAAATCTATGGTGATCATGGCCTTATCCATGTTGACATCTACGCCTTCTACAGCATCTTCTTTGTTAAGTACTTTTGAAATGGCTTGAGCACAAAAATCACACACTAAACCATTAACACTCACATGAATATCTCCAACTATTTTATTTTCCTTAGCACTAACATTGAAAGCTAAGCAAAGTAATATAGGTACTATTAAATATTTAATTTTTTTCATAATTTTTAACCTCATAAAATTAAAAACGTATAATATAGTTATATAGAAATTTACCATTATCATTTAATCCAAGTTCAAATAAGTGAACGCTCTTGAAAAAACGTATGAAAGGGGTAATTTCATAATTATTCTTTTTTTCTGGTTGATGTTTGATGTTTAGCATTAACCAAGTATGTAAATCACCAAAATCACCTTCGTAGGGAGCAAGGCCAAGAGTAATTGACTGGCTAAATGCATTGTAAATTCCACCTGCTTCTGTATAACGATTTTGATACTTGAGAAAATAACTTCTATTTTCCCAATCAAATGAAATACCTGAAAAACCAGAAATTTTTACTTCTCCATTTAACTCCGCTTTATCACTATATGCAAAACCAAATCCAGACTTTATATAAAAGTTAGCTTGACTATTTCTTTTATTCCAGCGTTTGATTAAATTATTAATTTGTAAAGTATTAAGCATAAACTCTTCGTCATGCCAATATTCTGCATTAAACCCAAGTGAAAATTTATGCGTTGGTGAAAAGTGCGTGTGAATTCTATTTACATTATCGTCATTATTTAACATAACAGTCCATCCGCCTGGGTAAGAGACAGGCCTTGCATGGACGTAATTAATTAAAATTCCAAAAATAATTAGTATGTAAAAAGTAAAACGCATTTTTCTCTCAAAAAATTAAAAATAAAAATCAAAATCAAATTATTAAATTTTGATATAGCAATTAATATTTAAGAGAGTTTTTTGGGTGGTGGTCCTTTAGGTTTTAAATCAAATGAATTAAGAATTTTATTTATTTGGAAGTTTTGTTGTAAACTAAGTTTCGTAAATTGAATTTCTAAATTATTTCTCAAAATTGGTTGATTTCCAATTGAGCAGAATTTGCATTTAATGCAGTCGTTTTCATTATTTTCATCAATATTATTTTTTATGGAGGTTTCATGACACATATGATCACTTTGGTTAAAATCTAAAGTGGTTTCATTAGAATTAATAAAATTAATATTTTTATGGCAATCTTTAATAAATGCTAGTGAATAGCTTGTATTAGTCACAAGTACAAATGCCAAAAGATACTTTGTAATATTTCTGAATTTCATTTGAATAATCTATATTACAAGTATTACTATTTCAAGTATATTTTTATGCTAAGAATTTAGATTTTTTAAACAGAAATAGTACAATTTTTATAGTTTACTATGTAGATAGCGATTAAAATAATTTTTCATGATTTTCCATGACATATGCATAGCGTCTCTATCATATTTTAATCCGTTTGATACATCATCAGCTGCTGGATTGGTAAAAGCATGAGCAACGCCTCCAAAAATATGAACAGACCATTGTGCATTTTTTTCTTTTAACTCGGATAGAAGATTTTTTAAATCATCCTCTGTGGCATAAGGATCTTCATTGCCATGTAATATTAAAACTGGAGTTTGTATGTATTTAGGATTACCTATATTTGGTCTGTCATATATACCGTGAAAAGAAACCACTAGATTTAATTCTGCTCCAGATCTAGCTAAATCAAGAACACATCTTCCCCCAAAACAATACCCGATTGCCGCTATTTTACCACTGTCTACTAGATCGTGATTTTTTAATAAAGTTAAGCAATGATTAATTCTTTTTGATAAAACAGTTCTATCTTCAGATAGTTGATTCATTAAATTTAAGCACTCTTCTGGAGTAGTCCCTCTAATCCCTTTTCCGTAGAGGTCAATAGCAAATGCAAAATATCCAGCTTTAGCTAAAAATTCACATTTCCTTTCTTCTAGCGCAGAACAACCAGAATATTGATGGGATACTAGAATTCCGGGGAGTGGGGTCTTAATTTCATCATCATAACAAATAATACCTTGAAACTTATTCGTACCCACATGATATTCATATTTTTCTTTGACGATCATCTTCTTTATAGAAACAATTATTTTAAATTAATTTGCAAAAAATATATTAATATAATACTTTAAAATTAGATTAATTAATATTTTAAAATTACTTTTATTAATGGAATCTATAAATTTAAATATAAATGTTAAAACAAAACCAAAATGTCTAAATGATATTTCTCAAAATATTTCTAATTACATAAATAATTCTGAAATTACAAATGGACTTTGTACTTTATTTATAAAGCATACTTCTGCTTCCTTGGTGATTCAAGAAAATGCTGACCCTGCTGTTTTAAGAGATATTGAATCTTTTTTTACCAGATTTATATCCGAGGATGAACAGTTATATGAACATAACTCTGAGGGGCCTGATGATATGCCGGCTCACATTCGAAGTCTTTTAACGAACACAAGTCTTTCAATACCAATTGTAAATTCAAAATTAGAACTAGGAACTTGGCAAGGCATATATTTGTATGAGCACAGGAATCATAGTCATAACCGAATTATAACTATTAGCATCATTGGCAAATAATTTAGTCGTTTACGTTGTAAATGAGCCCATCCCCAAAAGGGATGAACTCTACTTAACATCAGATAATGTAAGTATTACTTACAGCTTATGAGGCATTAATCCACGATAGTACAATCTTCTGTACTGGCCATTGATTTTCCTATTTGGATGAGCTGCCATTATTTTTGCAAGTTTATACATACTGCCTCCTTACTAAATAACTTAAGGTAAGCTTTTCTCCCATGCTTTATGGCTGTAAAGATAGAAAATCTTCACATCTTTATGATAAACCAGCAAATATAGTTTTGGCAAGATAATATTTTTAAATAAAAATGTAATATAAGCCAAAGCCTATTAAAATAATTCCAGGAATTACAGTAATTAATTTTTGAAAAGTATTTTCAAAAGATTTCGGAGTTAAAATTAGTTTTTCTAACAAAACAAAAACTGTAAGAGCAACTACAAAATACATATTCATTACACCAGCTACCAATAATATAGCCATTAAGAACCAACAACAAAATACACAGTAAAATCCGTGACCAAGCCCCATCCTTAATGCGCCAATATTTCCGTCTTTCCATTTAGACATAACAAGAGACAGAGGTGAGCGACATTTATCTAAACAAGCATTTTTATAAGGAGTTAATTGATATATTCCAGCTAGTATAAAAACCAGACCAGAAAAATAATTGTTCATTGAAGCCATCATGGGATTCATTAGACTGATTTGATGGAGAGGATATTGAGTAATAGAAATTGCAATTGAGAATAATATCCATGAAATTAAGTAACCAAAGTAAAAAATGTATGTTGGGGTATATTGTAAATTATTTTTTTGTTTCGCTTTATTGACAGTAGCAAACATTAAAACTGTTGGAATAATACTTGGACTCATCATTGCTATCATCATAATAGACCACATTATAACAAGTTGGTAAAAGTCATTTGTGTTCCAAACATTATGCATTGGTGGCATCCACCATGTGTTTGGCAACCAAGTATCAACATCCATCATTCCCATATCGCCGTGATCCATCTCGACATCCATATCTATATCTTTTACATTTCTTTTAACAGTAAATTTAACACTCATTTGTTTTTCGTTAGAAAAAACAAGATTGATTAATAACTTATCATTTTCTTTGAATACTTTTTTTGGACCCATTAGCATTAAATGATTTCCCAAAGGCTTTAATTCTGACTTACTTTTTGATTTTATTTCTAGTGACTTAATTTCTTTCATCATTGCTTTGCCGTCATCAAAAATAGTCTCGTGTATTTCAATGCTATTGTAGTCATTAGATGAAGCGGCAATTAAGCTTATATTTTCATCAGATAAATTTTCTAGAGTAATATAGCCAGCTGTCATTCCTAAATTTGGCGGAACAAGTCTAACAACTGGTCTTGATATTTTTATTTCGGATACGGATATTTCTGCCTTTGTTTTGAATTTTGGATCCATTTTCATATTCATATGCATGCCGTCTGACATATCCATATTCATACTTTTCATATTTGCATCCATAGCGAAAAGGAAATACCACCCAGCCAATGAGATAGCTAGTATTCCAGTTATAACAGTGTTTTTTTGTAATTTACTTAAATTTTCCTGGCTAGACATATATATTTCCTTAGATATTCTGATTTTTTTGATTTAAGAAATTAATACTTTATAAAAAAAAGTTCAATTGTCATATACTTTTTTACATTATGAACCTAATGTTATAATTTTGGCAATATATAAATAATTGATTTAATTAATTAATCTTAAAAGATTGACTTTATGTTCAGGAAAGATAAAGTATTCAATATTAGTAGTATTTTAAATAAATTAATTGGTTTAACTCAAGGGGGAAATAATGTCAGACAATTGGAGCGTAAAGGGTAATTATTTTGAATCATGTAACTGTGATCTAGTTTGCCCGTGTATTTTTCTAGAACCACCAACACAAGGTTTTTGTGAAGCTCAAGTTGGCTGGACAATTGATGAGGGCAATCTAGATGGAGTTGATTTAAGTGGCAGAAAAGTTGCTGCTTGGTTGCATGCACCATGCAAAGGTGAAACAGGTAACTTAACTGACGGCGGTTGGTCATTGGCACTATATGTTGATGATGGAGCAACGGACGAGCAGTTTAATGCGATATGTGAATTATGGAGTGGAAATCATGGCGGGCACTTAGCTGTAATCGCTAGTTTAGTCGGTGAAGTCATGAGTGCTGAAAAAGCTCCAATTACAATCGAAGATACAAGTGAAAAGAAAGTTCTTAAAATAGGTGATGTAGGTTATGAAGAGCTTGAAGCAGTAACAGGTATGGATGGCGGAGCGGTTAAAGTTAGTAATATGCCGTTAGCTGTAGCTCCTCCATATGACATTCAAGTATTTAAATCTGTTAAGAATACATATACAGGAAATGGAAAAGACTTCTCTCAAACAGGAAAAGTTGGACTAGCTTCTCCATTTGCATATGGACCTAACTAAAAAATAATAATAATAATAATATATATGTTGAGCTCTTAAGGTCGCTTATGCGGCCTTTGTTTTATTTAAAGAAAAAATAAAGATGTTTGAGATTACTGAAGAAAACGCATTGCCAGATAGAAATGATGAAATCCAAGTAAGTGAATTACACTTTGTTAATAAAAAAAATATTAGAAATTATAGTTTGCATGATTTCTCAGAAGTTTTACTTGGCTTAGGTTGTTTTTGGGGAGCTGAAAGACTTTTTTGGGAACTACCTTATGTATATGTAACTTCTGTTGGGTATGGTGGTGGATATACAAAACATGCTACATATCAAGATATTTGCTCAGGAAAAACTGGTCATGCTGAACTAGTCAAAGTAGTTTTTGAAAATAAAAAAAATAATTTTGAAAAAATCATTAAAGTCTTTTTTGAAAATCATGATCCTACTCAAGGAATGCGGCAAGGAAATGACATAGGTTCTCAATACAGGTCTTGCATTTATACTAGTAATGAAAGTCACTACCTGAAATCTTTAAGTTTACTAAAAGATTATCAAGAGGTTTTAAATAATAATAATTTTAAAAACTTAATCACCACAGAGGTAAAAACAAATATAAATTTCTTTTACGCGGAAGATTATCATCAGCAGTATTTAGCAAAAAATCCTCAAGGGTATTGCGGTATTAAAGGTTTAGGTTTGAGTTTGAATATTTAATTAGGGAAATGCAAAACCTTCTTTGCTATCTTCAGATTTCTCAGGCCAAAATGTTTTTTCTTCATTCTCGCTGATTAATTTCTCACACTCTTGAAGCGCTTCACCATAAGTCATTTTTTTATCAAATTTTCCCAAATCATCATGGTTTTGTTTATGTTTCCAAGCTATTATGTAGCCGGTATCCTCGTTTTTCTTAATTAATGTTTCTGCCATTTCTCTATGTATATGTTATTAAATTGTATAACTAATTATAAACTTAATTTTTAAATGTATCTAGTATAAACTCACAATTATGTATTTAACTGAAGAAAATATAGATTTAGATCCTTTCAAACAATTCGATATTTGGTTCAAGGAAGCAAAAGATATTGGATTAAAAGATCCAAATGCAATGAATGTTGCATCAGCCACAAAAAATGGTATCCCATCATCTAGAATGGTGCTGCTTAAGTCTTATGATGAAAATGGTTTTATATTTTATACAAATTATACAAGTAGAAAGTCTAAAGAGATTATTGATAATCCCAGCGTAGCATTAAACTTTTTTTGGGATGCTTTAGAGAGGCAAGTCAGAGTAGAGGGAAAAGTAAGCAAGGTAGACCCAAAAATCTCTGATGAATATTTTTCGTCCAGATCTAGATTAAGTCAATTAGGCGCCCATGCTTCAAATCAAAGTGAGATAATTGAAAACTATGATGTAATAACTAGTAAGCTCAATGAATTAGAGAAGAAGTATGATGGAAAAGAAATTCCAAGGCCAGATCATTGGGGAGGATTTATTATTGTTCCGACAACAATAGAATTTTGGCAGGGCCATGAAGGCCGTATACACGATAGATTAAAATTTTATAAAGAGAATTCCAAGTGGAAATTAGTTAGACTATCCCCGTAAATAAAAATAACAACAATAAGGAAAATAATAATGAGTGAAAATAAAAGTTTTTTGAAAACAACTTCAGGGGCCAGTGAGTACGAGCCATTTATGATTGGTGATAAACAAGCCGGCGAAGTACACTGGTTAGGTACTACTAACTCAAGTGGCGAGGCAACATATTCTGGATTATGGCGTTGTGAACCAATGACGTTTGATTATGAATTTCCTGGTGATGAGTATATCCATGTTTTAGATGGGAGTCTTGAAGTGAAAACCGATACAGAAACATATCAACTTAATGAAGGTGACATTGTTCTCTTTCACAAAGGTATAAAATCTGTTTGGACAATAAAAAGCTCATTTAAAAAATTTTTTGTTATAGATAACTGTTAAAGCTGATGGGAAAAATATTCGTAATATTTTTTACTTTTATTTTTCTAAATTTTAATACTTACGCAGAAAATTTAATAAAGCATGAAAGTAATGCTGATGGTTCTGATACATTTGATATAAATTTTATTTTTCAATCAGTTCATAATGTAAAAAAAAATTTTCGATTATTAACTGATTTTGAAAATATTCATGAGTTTAACCCATCCGCATATAAAACAGAAATATTGAGTCAAGATGTTGATAAAATATTTTTAAAAACAACATTTAGAGACTGTGTATTATTTTTTTGCAGAGAAATGAAAATTTACGAATACATATTTAGTTATTGTGAAAATAATAATTATTGCATTATAAGCTCAGAAGTTATTCCAAAAGATGATAGTCCTGTAATTTCAGGTAACACAACTTGGAAAATAAGGAATAATTCAAAAACAAATAAATCTATGATTAGTTATCAATCAAAATTCAGAGCCTTTCTGACTCTTCCACCATTTATCGGCGACTCTATTTTTAAAAAAACCATTCAAAGAAATTTAAAATTTTTAGAAGAAAAAATTAATGGTTTGCCTTGAGGCAAATGTGGTGCCCTGAGCAGGGGTCGAACCTGCAACCTTCCCCTTAGGAGGGGGACGCGCTATCCAGTTGTGCCATCAGGGCAGTTCTTATATGGTACCGCTGAACGGACTTGAACCGTTACTCCCTTGCGGGAATCGGATTTTGAATCCGACGTGTCTACCAATTCCACCACAGCGGCATAAATTTAAATAAAATCTTAATATTGTTTAATTTGATATTGGTAAAAATGTTCCAAAAATCCCAATCATATTTATATCTTTAATATCAGATCCAAAATCTCGCAATCTTGACATATCTAAATGATAATATGATGCAAAGATAAGGTCAGTTCTTTCAACAGTTTTTTCAGCGAATAAACCGACTATACCACCTGAAAAGTTTCTGATTTCTGCTGATTCACCCTTTTTAGCCATTTCTTTATTCACGTATGTGGCAAGAAAAGAACTAAAATCCCTCTCTGACGGGTTGGTAAAGAACATAAACGATAAAATTATTATTATTATAATTAAATATCTCATAAACTATACATATTCAAACATTTAAAGTAGAATAGCTTTTTTTTAATATTAAGTAAAAATAAATATGGTAAAAATAAGATTATCAAGAGGTGGTGCAAAGAAGAAGCCTTTTTATCATGTAGTTGCAACTGATTCTAGAAAAAGAAGAGGAAGTGGTTATATTGAGAGACTCGGTTTTTTTAATCCGATGGCAACTGGGCAAGAAATTAAACTACGTCTTAATCAAGAAAGGATTGATTATTGGCTATCGGTTGGAGCACAGACATCTGACAGAGTTGCGAAATTATTAAAGCAAGACTAGTATAAATTGCTAGATTCCACAAAAATTCTCATTGCAAAAATTCAAGCTCACCAAGGACTAAATGGTTGGCTTAAAGTTTATTCATATTCTGAAACCAAAGAAAAACTTTCTAATTATAATTACTTTTTCTTATTAAAAGATGATCATTATATTTGTCTTGAAGTAGAAAAGTTTTTAATAGAAAAAACAGTAAAGCTAAAATTTAAAAACTTTAATAATAGAGAAGATACAGAAGAGTTCATTGGTCAAAACTTATATATAGAAGATTCCCAACTTGAAACTTTGAATAGCGGTGAATTTTATTGGAGAGATTTAATAGGATTAGATGTGTATTTAAATAATTCAAGTAAAATTGGCATCGTAAGTGATATAATAGAAACTGGGTCAAATGATGTTTTGGTTGTAAAAGGTAAAAAAGAATATTTAATTCCTTATATATTTGGTGAATCTATAAGAGATATTAAATTAGAAGAAAAAAAGATCGTAATAGATGAATTATATTATGAGCAATGATATTAGACATATTTATGTAATCTCAGTATTTCCTGATTTAATAAGTAACTTTATTAATTATGGTGTTTTAAATAAAGGTATAGAAAAATCATTATTAAAAGTTGAATCAATAAATTTAAGAGAATTTTCAGATAAAAATGGTTATGTTGATGATAAGCCATATGGGGGTGGCCCTGGAATGATTCTGCAAGCACAACCTTTAATAAATGCTACTAGATATGCTAAATCAAAATTAAAAAATTATAAGTGTATATATCTTTCACCAAAAGGTAAGAAGGTAGATCAAAAATTAATAACAAATGTAGCTGAAAATACAAATCTAATAATTATTGCCGGAAGATATGAAGGCGTAGATCAAAGGTTTATTGATTTAGAGGTTGACGAAGAATGGTCAATTGGAGATTATATTTTGAGTGGGGGTGAGGTTGCGGCATGTGTAGTAATTGATGCAATTGCAAGAATGATTCCTGGCGTCTTAGGACACGAGGATTCAAATAAACTTGAGTCTTTTTCAAATGGATATTTGGAGTATCCCCATTATACAAGACCTGAAGTAATAGAAGACATGGAGGTGCCAGAGGTATTATTGAGTGGTAATCATCAAGAAATTAAGAAATGGCGAGAAAAACAGTCTATATCGCTTACAAACAAGAAAAGAAGTGATTTAGTTAAAAAAAAGCTTTCATAAAAGCTCAACAGAAGATATCATCTGTTTTCTAAATATAAATTGACTATGAACATAATTGACGAAATAAATAAAGACCAACTTAAATCAATTCCAGAGTTTTCTCCTGGAGATGATATTGTTGTGCAAGTAAGAGTTAAAGAAGGCCAAAGAGAAAGACTTCAGGCATTCGAAGGTGTTGTAATTGCTATTAAAAATCGTGGCATCAACTCTTCATTTACCGTGAGAAAAATATCGCATGGTGAAGGCGTCGAAAGAGTTTTTCAAACTCATAGTCCACTCATAGCTGGCATAGAACTTAAGAGAAGAGGAAAAGTGAGAAGATCTAAACTATACTATCTCCGAGAATTATCTGGTAAAGCAGCAAGAATCAAAGAAAAACTTGCACCAAGAAAATAATTTTCTATGTTAAAAAATTTTGAAATGATTTATATAAGTCCAATTGGACCTATAGGAGTCAATTTGGATGAAGATAAAATTTGCGAATTAAAATTTATTAAAAAAGTTAAATCTAGAAAATCAAGTAAAAAAATCTGCAAAGATTTAAGTAAGCAGCTAGACCTTTATTTTAAAAAAAAATTAAATAAATTTAATCTACCTTATATACTGTATGGTAGCGAATATCAAAAACTTGTATTAAATCATGTTTTAAATATTTCATATGGAAATACTCTATGTTATTCGGATATAGCTAAAAAATTAAATTCTCATCCAAGACCAGTCGGAAATGCATGTCGTAATAATCCATTACAATTATTGATACCTTGTCATAGAGTTATAGGAAAAAATAATATTGGCGGATATTCTGGAGAAGGAGTTAAGAATAGTGGTAATTTTATATTTATAAAAAAAATTTTACTGGATTTAGAGAAGTCTTTTTCTATAGTCTAATAACTGTATTAGGTAAAAAATCTTTTATAATTTTTGAAAGTTCAATTAGCAAATTTTTCTTATAATAATTTTTTCTGCACACTAATCTTATTTTTCTATATGCTTTTTTATGCTTAAGTTTTCTAACTTGTATACCTTTATCTGTTGTCCATGCAGATTGTAGTGCAAGAGCTGGAACAAAAGTAAATCCCTCTCCTACAGAAACTAAATTTATTAATGTTTCAAGACTTGATGCCTTTGTATCATATTCTAGTAAGATATTGCTATTTTTATCATATGCCTCCCATATTTCCATTATTTGATCTCGTAAACAATGTCCGTCAGATAATAAAAGCAAATGATTAAGGTTTAAATCACCAGTTTTAATTTCATCCAGTTCGTCAAGTTTTTTATTTTTCGTGTAAGCAACCCAAAAAGGCTCATTAAATAATTCTATCTCTTCAAACTTTTCTTTATCTATATCAGTTGCCAATAAGATTGCATCTAATTCTCTGCTATCTAGTTTTTGAGTTATGTTTTTTGTAATATCTTCATCAATAAATATTTTTGAATTTTGATTATTTTTTCTTAGATTAATTAAAAAATTTGGAATTAAGTAGGGTCCTAGAGAAGGTATTACACCAATTTTGATAGGTTGGTGCCATGGGTTTCTATAGTCTGAAGATAAATTTTTTATTTCATCTGTTTTATCTATAATTATTTTAGCTTTAGTAATAATCTCTTTACCAAAACTTGTAACTGAGACATTTTTTGTTGTTCTTTCAAATATTTGTGCCCCGAGAATATTTTCTAGCTTTTTTATTTGACCGCTTAATGTAGGTTGTGAAACATGACATTCTAAGGATGCTTTAACAAAGCTTTTATGCTTAGCTACAGCTACAAGATACTTTAAGTCTCTAACATTCATATATTTGTATATCTTTATTTTAAATATTAATTAATAGGATGTATCTATATATAATATAGGTTTTAACGTATTGAATCAATATTTATTAAATGGATAATAGATTTGTAATTTAAATTATTTAAGGAGAGAAATCATGGATTTAAAAGGTTCAAATACTGAAAAAAACTTACAAGATGCTTTTGCTGGTGAATCACAAGCCAACAGAAGATATCTATAC
>JAYNQN010000014.1:12718-14646 GCA_038114285.1 Gammaproteobacteria bacterium
TCAACAGCAGAAGGTGAGACAGGGCATGCTCATGGACATCTAGAGTATTTAGAAGCATGTGGAGATCCTGCTACTGGTAAACCATTTGGAGATACTATTGCAAATTTAGAAACTGCTATTGCTGGTGAAACTCACGAGTACACTGATATGTATCCTGGTATGGCAAAAACTGCTAGAGACGAAGGATTTGATGAAATTGCTGATTGGTTTGAGACTTTAGCTAAAGCAGAAAGATCTCATGCAAATAGATTCCAAAAAGCATTAGACGAAGTCGCATAAGACTCAGTCTTACAACGTATATTTAGAGAGACATGGATGTTTCTTTAATTTTTTATTTAAAAATGGAGTAACATATGGCTTTTAATACAACAGAGGGTGGCTTATCCGCGCCCACAAGACATAACATCGAATGGAAAGATAAAGAATTTTATGACAAGAATTCGATAAATGATGAGCTAAGTAGAGTATTTGAAGCATGTCATGGTTGTCGAAGATGCGTAAGTCTTTGTCAAGCCTTTCCTACATTATTTGATTTAATAGACGAATCTGAGAATTTTGATTTGGAATCTGTTGATAAAAAAGATTACTCCAAGGTAGTAGACGAATGCTATTTATGCGATTTGTGTTACCAAACTAAATGCCCATATGTTCCGCCGCATGAGTGGGCAATTGATTTTCCGCATTTAATGCTTAGAGCCAAAGCTGAAAAATTTAAAAATAAACAACAGAAAAAGAGCAGGTTAATACAAATTAGGAACTATTTGCTAAGCTCAACTGATAAATTATTCAGCTTATTTTCTAAACCGGTTATTGCAAATATTACAAATTATGTGTTTTCTAAGAAAGCAATAAGAATAATTCTTGAGAATATTTTAAAGATACATAGAAATGCTGATATACCAAAGATGAATCCTGTTAATTTGAAAAGTAGGTTTAAAAAAATTAATCTTAAGGCTATTGACGATGCAGATATAATGCAAACAAAAAAAACTAGAGGAAAAGTTAAATTATTTGCTACTTGTTATTGCTCTAATAGTACACCAGAAATAGCAGAGGATTTAATTAAAGTTTTTAACCACAACAATATAAAAATTGAAATATTTAACCAAGAAAACTGTTGCGGAATGCCTAAACTTGAATTAGGAGATCTTGAATCTGTAGAGAATTTGAAAAACAAAAATATACCCAATCTAGCTCGCGCAGTAAGAGAGGGCTTTGACATTGTGTCACCAGTTCCATCATGCGTTTTAATGTTTAAGCAGGAATTGCCATTATTATTTCCAAATGACGAGGATGTAAAGTTGGTGCAAAAAAGTATTTTTGATCCATTTGAATACTTAAACTTAAGAGATGAAGAAGGGTTATTTAATAATGATTTTAAAGAATCAAAAGGAAAAATTGCTTATCAAACTGCTTGCCATCAAAGAGTGCAAAATTTTGGACCTAAAACTAAAACAATATTATCTAAAATACCTGACTCAGAAATTACAATGATTGAAAGATGCTCGGGTCATGATGGAACATATGCAATTAAATTAGAGTCGTTTGAAAATTCTTTAAAAATTAAAAGGCCTGTAGTATCAAGAATTAAGAAGGATGATTATAAAATTTTTACAAGCGATTGTCCTATGGCGGCCAAACATATTGGTAATGATTTAGACAAAAACAATATAGAAGTTGAGTTACATCCAATTTCTATTTTGAAATCAGCTTACAAGATTTAAATGATAAGGAGAATATTATGTTGAAAAGAGATGATTTATATAAACTTGAAGAATACTCTGTAGAGAGAAAAGATTTTAAACAAGAAGTTTTGGATGTTAAAAAGAATAGGTCAGTCTTAATAGGTGAAAATATAAATTTACTATTTGAGAATTCATTAACAATAAAATATCAAATTCAAGAAATGTTGAGAATTGAAAAAATTT
>JAYNQN010000015.1:0-1426 GCA_038114285.1 Gammaproteobacteria bacterium
CAGTAATACCTAATAGACCATCATCTAATTGTTCCCAATCTGCAATTTTACAGTAAGTTCCTACATCATAAAATTCATTACTATTGGGCTTATTTAGGGATATACCAAATCCAGTATTATTTTTCACACAATTTTTAACCATATCTAAATATCTTGTCTCGAATATTCTTAATGGCATATAACCCCCAGGAAATGTGATTGAACTGAGAGGGAAAATAGGAACGTTATTTTTCATGATTTTTTATTTTATTAATAATATCTGAAGTATCACCGTTTGACATTAAAATAACAATATCAACATTTTCTGTACTAGAAATAATTTCACTAATAATTGTATCTAAATTATCAAAAATCTTTATTTTATCAGTTGGCTCAAACCATTTTATTTTTTTACCTGAATAAATAAATACCTTATTAGCTCCAATAAAAGAGCTGTAAAAATTTTTTTTATGTGTTCCAGCTACCATACTATTAGATCTAATTTCAAAAAAAACATTAATATTTTTACCTGGGTGCTTTTGGCTAACTGCGTTTAAAGTTTCTTTTACTGCTGTAGGGTGATGCGCAAAATCATCATATAAAGTGAATTTTTCTGTTTCAATCAATTCAAGTCGTCTCTTGACGCCTGAAAATTTTTTTAATGCATTTAAAGAAGACTCAACATTTATTCCAATAGATTCAGCAGCTGAAATTGCAGCAGAAGCATTTTCTAAATTATGATTACCAAATATATTTTCTATATTATCAACTTTTTTAAAATTAATTACTTTTGACCAAAATCCCATATTTAATACATCTTCTATATTTTTATCATCTTTTTTATAAACAATATTAGTTTTTGAGGACATTGTTCTAATTAAGTAGTGAAATTGTTTTTTTATTTCGCTGATATCTTCAAAAATATCAGAGTGATCAAATTCTATATTATTTATAATTAAAGTATTAGGTTTATAATGCACAAACTTAGACCTTTTATCAAAAAAAGATGTGTCATATTCGTCACCTTCAATAATAAAATATTTTGATTTTGTTAATTTAAAACTAATATTATCCTCTTGATATATCCCACCTAATAAATAAGATGGGTCGTTACCATTTTCTTTTAAAATCTTTATCAACATAGAAGTTGTAGTTGTCTTCCCATGTGTTCCTGAGACAACAAATACAAATTTGTCCTTTAAAATGAAATTTTTGATCCATTCTGGACCCGAATAATAGTTTAGATTTTTATCTAAAATATATTCAACACATTTATTACCTCTAGATAATGAATTTCCAATTATTACTAAATCACAATTTTTTAGATCCTCTGAAATGTCTTCAGTTAAATTTTCGTTAATCCCTAAATTCTTTAGCTGGGAAGACATTGGTGGATAGTATGCTTTGTCTTGTCCAGTAACCTTGTGCCCTTTCTCTACTGCTAAGC
>JAYNQN010000015.1:1436-8029 GCA_038114285.1 Gammaproteobacteria bacterium
CTGCTAAGCCAGCTAAGCCAGCCATAAAAGTTCCGCAAATACCTAGTATATGAATGTGCAAGTTAGGACCTAGTAAAAACCCAATCAGATTCTGTTGATAAAATCTTATTATATTTGTAACGTTCTAAATTAAATTTTTTTAACTCAATTGGTTCAGTTATTTTATTTTTAACTATATATCTACTCATTAAACCTCTAGCCTTTTTTGCGTGTATACCTATAATTTTGTATTTTCCATCTTTTTTTTCTTTGAAAGAAATATTTATTAATTTTGATTTTAAACTATTAGTATTAATTGATTTAAAATATTCTACTGACGCTAAGTTTATTAGGTAATCGCTATTCTTATCATTATTTATCGATTTCGTTATTTCATCACCCCAAAAATCATATAAATCGTTATATTTACCAATTTTTAATTGGGTTCCCATTTCTAGTCTATATGGCTGAATAAGATCTAAAGGTTTTAAAATACCATAAAGTCCAGAAAGGATTCTTAAAGATTTCTGTGCAAATAAAAAATCTTCTTTATCAAAATCCTTTACTGATATACCTTTATAAACATCTCCTTGAAACAATAAAAGAGCATGATGTGAATTATTTTTATTAAATGGCAGAGACCATTTAATATATCTTTCATAATTTAGTCTTGAAATCTTATCACTAATATTCATCAATTTAGACAAGCTGCTTACCGAATAGCTTCTAAGTGCTTTGACAATTTTTTTTGAATTTTCTAAATATGGAGGAACTGTGAATTTGTTAATTATATTATTATCACAATTTTCATCAAGTTTTTTAGCTGGTGAAATTACAACTAACATTTCAATTTTTTCCGTAATTAATAATTTATATAAATGAAAGATTTCCTCTTTCACTTTTTACACTAAACCAACTTATTAAATATTGCAAGTCTTCAGTCATTGGAGTAAGTTTTGTAATATCTTTTCCTTTTCTTAAAAGTCTAAAAGCTTTATCGAGAACTTTGTAGTCTTCATTACTTACACCGTATCTTTTTATTCCAACTTTATTTAAGCAATAATGTTTTACTGGATCTCTTCCTACTAACATATATGGGATTACATCTTTAACAATTCTAGTTCCCCCAGCAGTCATTGACAACTTTCCTACTCTTACGTGCTGATGAACTAGTGTATTGCCACCTAGGACAGCAAATTCTTCAATCATTGCATGACCTCCAAGGATTGAAGTATTACTCATAATTACGTTATCACCAACTATACAGTCATGTGCTATATGACAATTTACCATAATCATTGAGTTACTATATATCTGCGTTGGTTTTTCTTCCTTTGTGGATCTATGTATTGTAACAAACTCTCTAATAATATTATTGTCAAGAATCTTTACAGAGGTTTTAATATTTGTATCAAAATTAAGGTCCTGTGGGTCCGCTCCAATTATAACATGATCGTATATTTTATTATTTTTGCCAATTATTGTATCAGGATAAATTATACAGTGAGACTCTATAGAAGTATTATCATCTATTCTAACATTAGGGTGCACAATAGAATAAGGGCCAATGGTTACATTATTACCAAGGGTAACAGTCTTATCAATTACCGCTAATTTTGATATCTTATTTTTCATATATTTAATTTTTTTAAAATAACTTCATCTGTAATTATCTTTATACCAAGTTTATTTGCTTTTTCTAGCTTTGATCCAGGGTCTGACCCAACTATAAGTGCAAAAGTTTTTTTTGTTACAGAGTTAGAAACTATTCCACCATTTGCAATAATTTTATCTGCCATACTTTGTCTAGAAATATTTTTTAATTTACCAGTTATTACATAAATTTCATTATTCAATAAATTTGTTAATTTCTTATTAGAACTTAAAATTTTTATACCACTATTTAAAATGTTATTTATATTCTTAATATTATCTTTTTCTCGAAAAAAATTAAATATATTTAATGCTGCGACAGGGCCTATATCTTTTATATCCAATATATCTTCATAGCTAGCTTTTGCTAATATATCTATATCACCAAATTTTAATGCTAAATTTCTTGCGGTAACCTCTCCAACTTCGTTTATACCAAGTGAAAATATAAAATTACTTAAATTTACTTCTTTTTTATTATTTATTGAATTTAATATATTGTTAATTGACTTATCTCCTAAAGTAATTTCATACTCTTTTCCAGTATCTTCCCTTACAGCTGTATTTAATACAAAATTTTGCAAAATTTTTTTATTTAATTTATAAAAATCTGAAGAACAATTTAAAATTTTTTCATCAACTAACCTGTTAATTAATTTATCTCCAATACCCTGCATATCCATGGCTTTTTTACTTACAAAGTGTATCAGTGCACCTTTCTTCTGAGCCGGACAAATTTTATTTCCTGTGCACTTTGCAAATGCCATATCTTTTTCTTTTTCAATTTTTGAAGAAATTGGACAAGGACATTTTTTTGGTAATTTTATTTTTTTTCTCGATTTACTTTTTTCTATTACTTTAACAATTTCTGGTATTACATCACCCGCCCTTCTTATTGAAACTTTATCACCAATATGAATATCTTTTTTTCTTATTTCATCCATATTATGAAGTGTTGCATTACTAACAATTACACCTCCAACTTCTATAGGTTTTAGACTTGCAACAGGTGTTAACACACCTGTTCTTCCAACTTGAAATCTTACGTTTTCAATAATTGTTATTTTTTCCTCTGCTGGAAATTTATGAGCTATTGCCCATCTTGGCGCTCTTGATACAGTCCCTAGTTTTTTTTGATCCTTTAAAGAATCTACTTTGTAAACTACCCCATCTATCTCATAAGGAATTTCATCTCTTTTTTTTAGAATTTTATTGTAAATAATTTCACATTCTTTTTGTCCAACAGCAGTTTTATTTAAATTACACGTTTTAAAGCCCCAACTTGATAAGTTGGTTAATAAATTACTTTGAGTGTCAATTTTTAAATTTTCAGAACAATAACCTACTGAATAAAAAAAAGCATCTAATGGTCTTTTTGAAGTTACTCTTGAATCTAACTGCCTTAGACTACCTGCCGCTGCATTTCTTGGATTAGCAAATTTTTTATCATTATTTAATTCATTAATTTCATTAAAACCTTTTTTAGAAATGAATACTTCACCTCTAATTTCAATTTCATCTGGATATGAGTTTCCAGCCAATTTTAGAGGAATTGATTTAATTGTCTTAATATTTTCAGTAACATTCTCTCCAGTTGTGCCATCACCCCGAGTAGAAGCAATTTGCAAAATACCATTTTTATAAAATAAATTTATTGCAAGGCCATCAAGCTTTGGCTCAACTGAGAATTTTATATTATTACTCTTTAAATTTAAGTTTTTTACTAGTCTATCTATGTACAAGGTTAGATCTGAAGAATAAAAAACATTATTTAGTGACAACATTTGCATTCTATGTTTAACAGACTCAAATTTTGATAAAGGTTTGGCGCCGATTCTTTTTGAAGGTGAATCGTCAGTAATAAAATCAGGGTATTCATTTTCAAGGGATATTAATTCTCTAAATAAATCATCATATTCGTGATCAGTAATATCAGGGTTATCTAATACATAATAATTATGGTTAGCTAAATTAATCTTATTTTTTAATTTTTTTAACCTTTCTTTTATCTTGTTTTTATTAATATTATTCATTATATGACTTTGCTATATTTCTAAGATTTTTAATTATCTTTTGGTCCAATAATATTTTATCTTTGTTATACAATTTTCCTTTATATTTTTTAGAGAATATTTTAGCATCATTGATCATTTCATTTAATACATTTAAAGAATTAATATTCATTGGAAGCTCCATAAAAAAGCTTATCCCATTGATTCTATATTCTTTAGTTTTTTCAACATCCAAGAGTCCTGGACTAACAGCATTAATTACAGAATATTTAACGCATCTTGTGTGATTATCGCTAGAGATTTTATTGAAATATCCTTTATCATTCATAAAAATTTCATTCTCGTCCATAAAATTATAAATATCTTTAATATTGTAAAAATTTTTTGCTACAGAATGTATTATGATAAATTGTTTTTCTTCATTATTATCTAGAAATAATGACATTTGTTTTGGTTTTGATGTCGCTAAACTTATTTTTTTTTGCTGGTAAGTATTTGTATTTTTAGTTTTTAGACTAATATCTAATTTGTCACGTGATTTTTTTTTATTATTTGTTTTTATTGTAATAGATTTTTCAAATTCGTGTCTTTTAGTTTTATAAACTTTATATTTTCTATTATTTTTATTAGATATAAAAATATAAAGAATGATGAAAAATCCTACTAATATAATAATTATTCTAAATTCATTAACATCCACCTTTATAATAACCTATACAAAATTTTATAATTCCTCACTCATACTTACATTTACTAATTTTGAAACGCCTTTTTCACCCATTGTAACACCAATAAGTTGCTCAACATATTCCATTGTTATTTTCTTATGAGTTATAACAATAAATTGTATTTTTTCACTCATTTCTGAAAATAGATTACAAAATCTTTCTATGTTTGCGTCATCCAATGGCGCATCTACTTCGTCTAACATGCAGAATGGTGATGGGTTTAATGAAAAAAGAGCAAATACAAGAGACAAAGCTGTCAAAGCTTTTTCTCCACCAGATAACAAATTTATTGATGTTAGTTTTTTCCCAGGAGGGCTTGCATAAACAGCAACTCCTGTTTTTAAAAGATCATTTTCAGTCATTTTTAAATAAGCTTTCCCACCATTGAATAATTTTGGAAAAATTTCTTGTAATTTTTTATCAACTTTTTCAAATGTGTCTTTAAATCTTTCTTTAGTATCTTTGTCAATTTTCTTAATTGCATCTTCCAATGATTCTAATGCAGTATGAAGATCATCTTTTTGCATATTTAAGTAAGATTTTCTTTCTTCATATTCTTTAAATTGATCTATTGCTGCTAAATTTATTGGGCCCATTCTATCGATAGTATTTGCTAAATCATTTTCTCTTCTTTTCCACTTAGCAAGATCATAATTAATATCTGCATCTAATATTGATTTATTTTCAAAACCTAATTCTTGCAATTGATTTTTTGTAATTTTTACCTGACCTATAATTTCTTGAATATTCTTTTCATCTTCTGAAACTTCATATCTTATATTATCGATTAAACTAGAAACTTCTGATTTATTATTTTCTAATTGAGATATTTCATCTGTAATTTCTGTAATCTTTGATCTTATTTCTTTTAGTTCTAAATCTTTTATATTTTGAACTTTTAAATTTTCAGTAAGTATTTCTTGCAACTCATTAATCTTATTATCTGGAGACTCATTATTGTCTTTTAGTATCTCAATATTCCCTGTCATAGACTCTAATTCTGTATTATTAAATTTTATTTTTTCAGCTAAATTATTTATTTGTACTTTCTTTGTTTCAATATTTAATTCTAAACTATGAAAATCATCTAATCCTTTTTGCAATACTTTTTTAACTTCATTTAAATTAGTTGTTATATCATCAAGTTTATCAAAATTTTTTTTATTTTTATCTTCTAAATTTTTTATACTTGATAGAAAAATTTTAATATTTTCTTTGCTTGAGTCAGATTTTGAATTAATCTCTGATAATCTAGTGTTTGCAGTCGATATTTTCCTATCAATATCATTCTTGATTTGCTCATTCTTTTTTGCTAATTCATATTCATTAGCTTGTATAGTTTTCACTACTTCTGTAATAGTCCTTAATATATTCTCTATCCTTTTTCCACTTTGTATAACTTCATTAATATTAGATTCTTTTGTAAGTGAGTCAAATATCATAATTTCTTTTTGATACTCTTTAATTTTAACTTCAAGTTCATATGATTCGATTTTTTTCAACTCTGTTAAAATCTCATTAGATGTTTTTGTATTTTCGTCTATATCACTCTTTATGTGATTTTTTTCATTATCAAAATTGATAATTCTATCTTCTTCAATTTTTAAATTCTGCTTTGACTCATAAAGTATTTTTGTATCTTTTTCAGATATTACCTTTTGTTCACTTAAATTTTCTTCTAAATTAATTTTATTTTTATCTAATTCTTCAATTTTAATTTTTGTTTGATTCTTATTTTCTTCTAAAACTTTTATTTCAGAATTCAAATCTTCAAGTTTATTACTATCTTCTCTTAGTTGTTCTCTAATTTTTTCAATTGACTTTATAGCATTATCATATTGCTGTTTATCTCTTGCAGCGCCATCTTTTTCATATTCTATTGCTTGTTCTGTTCGCCCTACTTCACTTAATGCATCATAGTACTGCTTTTGTGTTTCGTTCATTCCTTCATTTTGGGTTTGGTATTCTAATTTAATCTTTTCTATTTTTGTATTTATACTATTAATTTCTGCCTGTTTTTTTTCTAATTTTGTTTTCTTTGCTTCTATTTTTTTATTTTTGTTTTCTATTTGTTCTTGAAAATCTCTTATACTAATAGCTAAAATTTCAGATTTAATAATTTTTTTTTCTTCTGTTAATTTTTTATATTTGTCAGCTTGAATTGCTTGCCTTTCTAAAGTTTTTAGCTGTTTTAGTACTTCGCTTATTACATCATTTAATC
>JAYNQN010000015.1:8039-11601 GCA_038114285.1 Gammaproteobacteria bacterium
TTCTTCGTTTGAATCATCTCTATTTGTTTATTCTATTTTCGGTAATTTTTCTGATGTTAGTTCTATTGAATATTTTTTTTATGTTACATAAATTCAGGATGAATTTATGAAGATTGTAATTATTACATCATTTAATCTATCTAAATTTTCTTTGGTATGTTTAATTTTATTCTCGGTTTCTCTCTTTCTTTCTCTATATTTAGATATTCCTGCAACTTCTTCTAAATATACCCTAAATTCCTCTGGCTTTGATTCTATTAGTTTAGAGGCTGTTCCTTGGTTTATAATTGCGTAACTTTTTGGCCCTAGTCCTGTACCTAAAAAAATATCAAGAATATCTCTTCTTCTACAATGACTATTATTTAAGAAATATTTTGATGCGCCATCTCTTGTAACTTCTCTTTTAACTGAAATCTCATCATACTGCGCATATTGACCACCTATCCTATTCTCTGTATTAGAAAACAATAACTCTACATTTGCGTAATCATTTGGTTTTCTTGTGTCTGTACCATTAAATATAACGTCATCTATACTATCACCTCTAATATGCTTTGATGTTTCGCCTAGTACCCACTTCACAGCATCTATTATGTTAGATTTTCCGCAACCATTTGGGCCAATAATACCAGTTCTTTTTTCTGATAATGATATCTCTGTTTTATCTACAAACGACTTAAATCCAGAAATTCTTATATTTGTTAGTCTCAATATCTTTCCTTATATTAGTAATAATGAGTTGTTTTGTTAAAATACTTACCTATAATGCTTAAGTCATGAGTAATAATATATTAGAAACATTTGAAAATCCAAAGATTGATAGAGACTATACAATCAACTTTGAAATACCTGAATTTACAAGTCTTTGCCCAAAAACCGGACAGCCAGATTTTGCTAATATATTGATTGAGTATATACCAGACAAACTATGTGTGGAATTAAAATCATTAAAATTATATTTTGTTTCTTTTAGGGACAAGCCTGGTTTTCATGAAGATCTAACTAATCAGATTCTAGATGATCTAGTAAAACTTCTTCATCCCAAGTACATGAATATAAATGCAGAATTTAATGTAAGAGGAGGCATATACACCTCTGTAAACGTTACGCATGAAAAATAAATATTTATTTTTCAAATTTACTTCTTAGCTCAAAAAATATTGTTATCCCTGTTAATTCTATTCTCTTTCTAATAAAACTAGAAAGATACCTTAAATAGTCTTTAGAAAGTTTATCAACATAAGTTCCATGAATAATAAGTCTTATTGGGTTATTTCCGCCCTGGTGAACATATCTTATTTTTATTCTTTTGCCAGCATAAGCGGGTGGTTGGTGATCAGTAATAGCTTTTTGAAAAAGATCATTCAATAAAGATGTATTGATGGATTTCTTACTATTTTCAAATATATTAATTGCTGTTGTTAATAATTTTTTTAAACCAATTTTTTTTAATGCTGAAATTTTTTGTATTGGAATATAGTTTATAAATTTAAGTTTTGTATCAATGCCATATGACAATAAATGCTCCTGGTAATCATCTGTAGCATCTGTTTTGTTTAAAGCTATCAAAGCTGGTTTTCCAATTTCCATTACAGACCCAATAAGAGATAAATCCTGATCTGTTATACCATCCATTGAATCTATAAGAACTATTACTACATCAGATGATTCAATAGTTTTTAAAGTTTTAATAACACCAATTATCTCAATATGATTTTTTGTCTTACTTTTCTTTCTAACACCAGGCGTATCAACTATATTAAAATTATGACCATACTTAGTAACTGGAATTTTAATACAATCCCTAGTTGTTCCGGGTTGATTCTGAGTAATTTGTTTTTCTTTTCCTAAAAAAGCATTAACCAAAGTTGATTTTCCTACATTTGGTTTTCCTAAAATGGCTAAATTAAAATCATTGTCACCATCTATTTTAAGATTTTCAGGTATTGCATTTACTATCTTTCTTGAAATTTCTTTAATGCCAGAACCATTTTTTCCAGATACTAATGTTATATCTTCAAAACCAAGCTCTGAAAATTCACTAATAACAATATCTTTCTGTACTTTATCTATTTTATTAACTACTAAAAAGATCTTTTTATGTAATTTTCTTAAATCATTTGCAATTTCAACATCTAAACTAACCAAACCCTGTTGCCCATCAACAACAAACATTATTAAATCTGATTCAGTAATAGCCTCGTAAGTATTTGCCTCGCTAATATTGCTAACTTCATCCTCTCTAAAAAATAATCCTGCCGTATCAACAATAAAAAATTTTTTTTCTTCAAATTTACCAATGCCTTGTTGGCAGTCTCTAGTATACCCAGGAACATCAGCAACAATTGCATTATTAGTTTTTGTTATTTTGTTAAATATTGTTGATTTCCCTACATTTGGTCTACCAACTAAAGTAACTATATTATTCATCTAAATTTCTCTAATATATTTAATTTTCTAATAAAATTTTATTTATTTCATATTTTTTTAAAGAAAAATTTTTATCTAACAAATATAGTGAGTCGTAATCTACATACATGGATTGAATTTCTTTTTTAAATTTTATCCTTCCTAATATTGACCCACTTGTAGAGTCTATTATATGAATATAATTTTCAATGTCGTTTACAATTATGAAATTATTATAAAAAATAGGTTGCCCAACTAGTCTTTTGAAAAATTTATCTTGCTTCCAAACTGGTCTACCTGCATATTTTTCTATACACCAGAGTATCCCTTCATCATCAATATAAAATACATTTTCACCATCAGATTCTAATCCAAATAATGAAGAAGCTTCCCTTTTCCATAATATTTGCCCTGAATACGTATCAATTGAAACAATATTTCCTTGATATGAAATAGCATAGAGAGCACCATCATCAACAATCATATTACCATCTATGTCATTTAATCTATCAATTATAGTTTCTGTACTTCCAGATGGTATTTGTGCCTGCCAATTGATATCTCCATTAACTATGTTGTAAGAAACAATTTTTCCATCTTCAAAACCAACAAATAATTTTTCTTCATCGATTCTGGGTTTACTTAATCCTCTTATTGATAATTCTGTTGGTATTTGAGAGTTAATCCATAAAAATTCACCGGTATTAATATCAATTGCAGTAATTTTACTGTCGTTAGTTCTAATAAAAATTGTATTGTTAGATACTTCAGATATTGACATAACCTCGCTAGGCATAATACGTTGCCACAAGACTTCGTTATTTGAAATATTTAAAGCAGTAACAGTATCTTGCAGTGTACCAAAGTAAACTAATGAAGAATCAACTATTATATTTGAAAAAATATCTAAGGTTACATCAATTGATTTTTTTATTTCTCCAGACTCCGAAGCAATAATATGAATTTTTTTTTCATTAGTTGGAACATATAAGTTTTCATTATATTTATATAAGTTTAAAAAAGAATCAGATCTAGTTGCTGAAGCAGGGAAACCTGGTCAAGTTACCATAGCTACTAACATGGCTGGTCGTGGTACTGATATTAAACTTTCTGATCTCGTAAAAGATAGCGGTGGATTAGCAATAATTGGAAC
>JAYNQN010000015.1:11611-14273 GCA_038114285.1 Gammaproteobacteria bacterium
TTGAAATAAAATCTGGAACAAAGCCAGGCAGGAAACCATCTGTAGATGAACAAGAACTAGTCATTAGAACTAAAAGGATAAATATTTTTTTCATAATATTTTAATTTTGCACAGAATTTCTTTTCATTAATAAATTTTCATTATTAATCGCAGAAGAGCTAATTGCATCGTCATAAAATTTTAGAGAATTTACTTTATCACCTTTATACTTATAAATATCTCCTTTAATCTCAGACAAAACTTGCTTAAAAGCTTTTTGCATTTCAACTTCGTCTAATTTTTTTAAAGCACTATCATAGTCTTCTTTTTGAACGTATATTATTGCCATTTTTATATTAGCTAAACTATTATAAGTATCATTGGAATTAATTTTTATTATTTCTTGTAAGTAATTCATTGATAAATCATAATTTTTATTTTCAAATTCTTTTTTTGCTGAAACAAAATTCGATAATACTTCATATATAGAATTATCATGATCTGAATTCAATCTGTTTCTTATTTCCGCAACCTCTTCGTCTGTACTCTCTATATTAATAAATTTGTAATAAAGATCTGAAGCAACTAAATTTTTTTGTTGTTCCTTATATTGCATGAAATTCCATAATAGAGGAATTGATATTCCAATTATAATTCCAGTGACTATAAACTTTATATTTTCTGAAACCCACGCTAATAACTTATTAGTAAAATCTACATTTTCTTCACTCATTTTTGTTTCCTATTATTAATGCATTTATCCAAATAATCCTGAATATTTTCAATTTTAATTTTTTCTTGGTTGCCTGTATTCATATCTTTTATCTGACATGAATTATCTTTACTCTCTTCTTCACCGATTATAACACAATAGTCAGATGAGGATTTATTAGCCTTTTTTAATAATGATTTTAAATTTGAGTAATTGTAACTACTTGAAACTACATATTTTTTTGAAATTTTTCTAATTATATCTGCAACCTTCTGAGAATATAAATAGTCATTTTCATTAAGCACAGCTATGAAAAAATGATAATTTTCCTTTAAGTTTACATTGTATTCTATATACTCTATAAGTCTCTCCAAGCCGATTGCAAATCCAAGTGCTGGTAAATTCTTAGTACAAAGATTCTCAAATAAAAAATCATATCTGCCACCTGCACATATAGTATTTTGTGTCTGTCTAAAACTATCAACATACTCAAAAACCGTTTTATTATAGTAATCTAAACCTCTAACTAATTTTTCATCAACTTCAAATGAAATATTTTTTTTATTTAAAGTATCTAATACATTATCAAAGTGCTGTTTTGATTCATTTGATATGTAATCTGATATTTTGGGTGCAGAATTTATAATTTCGAAAATTTTTTCATTTTTTGAGTCTAAGATTCTTAAAGGATTTAGTTTAATTTTATTTTCTTCACTTTCGCTAAGATCGTTTTTGTACTTCATAAAATACTTAACTAAGACATCAATATATTTTTTTCTATCATCAATATTTCCTATTGTATTTAATTTCAACAAAGGATTAATGTCTAAAGTATTCCATATATATTCAACTATACTTATTATTTCTACATCTGCCTCATAATTTTCAATACCAATTAATTCTGCTCCAAATTGATGAAATTGACGGTATCTTCCTTTTTGAGGTCTTTCATGTCTAAAAAAAGGCCCTAAATACCACAATCTATTAATAGACTCATTTAAACCATTCTCAATAATTGCTCTAGCACAAGATGCTGTCCCCTCCGGCCTCATAGAAAAGGAATTTTTCTTTGAATCAGTAAATGTAAACATTTCTTTTTCAACAATATCTGTACCATTACCAATAGACTTAATAAATAAATCTGTCTCCTCTAGGATTGGAGTTCTTATTTCCTGATAACCATATTGGTTAGCACAAGAAATTAAAATATTTTCAAGACTCCTAAAAGCTTTTGATTGTGCTGGCAAAATATCTTTCATGCCTCTAACAGATTGAAATTTTTTCATTTTTTAGTTATCTACTATAATTTTACTAACATTGTTATCCGGATTTATGTAAGGAATTGTAACATTTTTATTATTATACTTGATATTAGTTACAGTTGCGTCACCTAATAATATTTCGAAAGGAGCTTCTACTTCAAGCTTCAGGACAGTATCTTTTTTCACTAAATCAAAAAAAATAATGTCGCCATTCGCATCAATTATTTCAGTCCAAGAATTACCACTGTAATTAATAACTAAAGTGTTATTGTGATGTAGGATGTCATCAATATCATCATCCTTAGATTCATTTAAGCTATTATCCTCATGAATATCAATAGAATTATTTAAATCAGTTGAAACAATATCGTTTTGACCTTTATTGGTATATTCAACACTATCATCACTAGAAATATTATTTGTTAGCTCTTTATCAGCAATTGAATCACTCTCTTTAGAATCTACTTTTGCATGCTCACTTTTGTTTAGGATAATATCACTAGAATCTTTCTTCTGTAACTTTGAAGCCAAAATAATAAAAAGTAATAATATAAAAAGAGAAATAATTATTTTTAGATATTTTTTATTTTTAGATTTATTAGACTTATATTTTTCTTTTTTAAAACTTGCTGTTTTTTTCTCTTTTATATCTGGAAGATTTATATCAACCTTAAGAAATTCTGCATAATTGACTAAATACCCTCTCAAA
>JAYNQN010000016.1:0-13363 GCA_038114285.1 Gammaproteobacteria bacterium
CAGGCTTTCGCCCATTGTCCAATATTCCCCACTGCTGCCTCCCGTAGGAGTCTGGGCCGTGTCTCAGTCCCAGTGTGGCTGATCATCCTCTCAGACCAGCTACAGATCGTTGCCTTGGTAGGCCATTACCCTACCAACAAGCTAATCTGACATAGGCTCATCCAATAGCGACCGAAGTCTTTCTCCCGTAGGAAATATGCGGTATTAGCTCGAGTTTCCCCGAGTTGTCCCCCACTACTGGGCAGATTCCTATGCATTACTCACCCGTCCGCCACTTTACTCATGCCCGAAGGCACTTTCTCGTTCGACTTGCATGTGTTAAGCATGCCGCCAGCGTTCAATCTGAGCCAGGATCAAACTCTTCAGTTTAATCCATTATGCCAATATAAATTGGCAAAACTTTTATTTGGAAGCCTTCAATATATTTCTATACCACCTTGCTTCCCTAAAAATTGGTGTTTACGTATTTTATTAACGCAAGCACCCGCACAAATCTGTCTAATAATTTTTTATATATCAGTTACGACATTAATTCGTAACTCTCACAAGAAAATCATAACATGCATTAATATTAATGATGTATATGACTTTTTTATAGGATCTCATAAAAGATCGCAGCGAGATGAAAGATTATATACAGGAAAACGGCAATGTAAAGGTATATATGGGTTTTAACGCTATTATTTTCAAATATCAGTAATTTTAACTTTTATAAATTTCTTTTTTCCTAATTTTAACAAATATTCACCATTAACTAACTCCTCATCTATAGATTCTACAGTTTTGTCATTAATTTTTAGAGCTTTTTGACTTATTAATCTTCTGGCCTCTGATGTGCTTGTGGTAAAACCAATATGCTTTAGTAAATTAGGAAGAGGCATTTTCTTTAATTCCATTAATTTTATGTCATCAGGATTTTTGTTTTTTTGGAAAACATCCATGAAGTCTTTTTTTGCTTTTTCTGCAATATCCTTATTATAAAATCTTTCTACTATTTCTAAACCTAAATCAAACTTCACATCTCTTGGATTTATTTTTCCAGATTCAGATTCAACTCTTAACTTATTAATTTCTTTTAAACTTAACGAACTCAAGATCTTATAATATTTCCACATAAGATCATCAGAAATACTCATAATTTTTCCAAACATTTCTTTTGGTTCATCTTCAATAGCAATATAATTCCCTAGCGATTTAGACATTTTTTTAATACCATCTAAACCTTCTAATAAAGGCAAAGTTATAACTACCTGCTTTGCTTCATCATCATTAGGTTTATCTATAGATTGAAAATATCTTCCCATCAGTAAATTAAATTTTTGATCTGTACCACCAAGCTCTATATCTGCCTTAAGTACCACAGAGTCGTATCCTTGTAAAATTGGGTATATAAATTCTTTTATAGATATATTCTTGTTTGACTTAAACCTTTTTTTGAAATCATCTCTTTCTAGCATTCTTGCTACACTGTAAGAACCAATAATTTTTATTAAATCAGAAGCAGATAGCTTTGCTAACCATTCAGAATTAAACTTTATAATAGTTTTTTTCTTATCAAGTATTTTAAAAACCTGTTGTTTATACGTTTCAGCATTTTTCTTGACTTCTTTAGTTGATAAAACTGGTCTTAATTCTGTTTTTCCTGTTGGGTCTCCAATAGTAGCTGTAAAATCGCCTATTAAAAAAATAACCTTATGGCCAAGATCTTGAAATTGTCTTAATTTTGACAATAAAACTGTATGACCCAGATGAAGATCTGGTGCTGTTGGATCAAATCCAGCTTTAATAATTAATGGTTTTGAAAAATTTAATTTTTTTATCAACAAATCTTCATTAATAATTTCGTCTGTACCTCTTTTAATAATATCTATTGGATTATCAGACATTTTTTTTAATTGTAGTTAGAATTCAACCATGATAATAATATAAGCTTAGTTGATCAAACATTTTTACACAAATAGAATAAAAATAATAAACATGGCATAAAAGCTCCATATGATAGAAATAATTCTTAAATTTAAAAAAATAATATTGTCATTACTAGTCATAGTGCTATCAATTTTTTTATACAGTAATAAACCATATTCTATATATGAGATAAACTATATAAAAAAAGTATCTCAAAATAAAATTGAAAACAGCAAGTTATTTTATTTGAAAAAGCTTGATTTGAAAAATTTAGAACAAGATTTAAAAATTTTAACTGTTAAAAAAAATCAAAATTTAAGCTCTATTCTAAAAAAAGAAAATCTATCAACCCCTAAAATTTTTCTAAAAAAAAGTAAAAAAAACTGTTTTTACAGGATTAATGTCAATGACAAAATAATTATTAAAAATAATAGAGATGATTTTGAAATAGAGAGAAATAATAAATTTATTAGATGTATATATAGATCTAATGATAATTCAATTGTTAAAATAGATAAAAAATCAAAGAATAATGACGAAAATAAACATACTGAATTATTTGTTTTTTTTAATGAGATAAAAGGTTCTTTCTATAATGCCGCTATAAATTCTGGTTTAACTCCAAATGAGATAATGTCATTGGCAGATATATTTGGCTGGGATATTGACTTTTCTTTAGACATAAGAAAAGGAGATAGCTTTGGTGTTGTAGTTAAGAGACATTTTTTATATAGTAAGCATTATAAAAGTACAATTACTTATGCTCTTTTCAAAAATAATAATAATTTTTACAATGCATATAGATATAAAGGAAAATATTATGATTCAAATGGTGAATCATTACAGAAACAATTTTTAAAAGCGCCATTGAATTTTGCAAGAATATCCTCGCATTTTAATAAAAAACGATTACACCCAATATTCAAAACAACGCGTCCACACCTAGGAACTGACTATGCTGCTCCAACAGGTACTCCTGTATACTCCACAGGTGATGGGACTGTTATTTACAAAGGAAGAAAAGGAGGATATGGTAAAACTGTTATAATAAAACATGGCAATATATATACAACACTATATGCTCATTTTTCAAAATACAAGAAAGGTTTGTACGTTGGAAAAAAGGTAAAACAAAAAGAAGTTATTGGCTATGTTGGTTCAACAGGGTATTCAACTGGTCCACACGTACACTATGAGTTTAGAGTAAGAGGAGTTCATAAGAATTCTGTAAAAATCAAATTTAAAAAGGATAAAAAACTTAACAAAAATACAGTTATCAAAATGAAGAATACACATAAAAAAAATATAAATATATATTCATGGCTTAATAAAAATTATATAAAATTATATAATGAATAATAAAAGTTTATTTATTGGAATATTATCAGGAACGAGTATGGATTCCATAGACTGTGGTATATTTAATTTTTCAGGCCATCAACAAGAAACAATTGCCTTTTGTGAAAATGATTTTCCAAAAAATCTTAAGAGAGAGATACAAAAAGAATATGCAAACCTGATAATGGAACCAAAAAAACATTATCTTAACAAAGACATCTCTTTATTATTTTCAAAATATATTAAAAAAATTCTTGCTAAAAATAAAATAGAAATAGAAAAAATTAATTCTATAGGAATGCATGGGCAAACAATTTCTCATGGAAAAAAAGATGGAAAAAATTTTTCTATACAAATAGGGTGTCCAAAAACTTTAAGCAATAATACACAAATAAATGTTGTTTCTGATTTTAGACAAACTGATATTGATAATGGAGGAGAAGGAGCCCCGCTAGCACCACTTTATCATGAATTTTTGTTCAAGAACGATTCTATAAATAGAGGTATTCTTAATATTGGAGGTATTGCAAATATATCATTAATACCATCTGGCAATTCTAAAACTTGGGGATGTGATATTGGTCCTGGCAATACATTAATTGATACTTGGGTAAAAAAAAGATTTCAAAGAGAATTTGATAAAGATGGTAATCTTGCAAAACAATATAAATGTAACTTAGAATTTTTAACTATTTTATTAAGTGATGATATTTTTAAAAGTAATAATAGTATGTCTATAGAATACTTTTCTTATGAATGGTTAAAGAAAAAAATAGATATTTATAATAATAAACTTGCACCTAAATTATCTGATGGTGAAATTTTAGCAACTTTAACTGAAATGCTTCCGTACCTATTTAAAATACATAATATTTTAAAAGAAAAAATATTCAATATTGATGAACTTCTAATTTGTGGTGGTGGTGCTTTCAATAAAACTTTAGTATTAAATTTGCAAAAAACTTTTGATTTTGAAGTAAACACAACTGAAGCAGTAGATATAAATCCAAAAATTATTGAATCTGGTTTATTTGCATGGCTTGCATCATGCAGAGTAATGAATATTGCGCTTGATTACCAAAATATAACTGGATCAAAAAATCCTAAAGCAACACTTGGCAATATTTACGAATCTATGTAGAAAATGAAGAGCCACAACCACATGTAGTTGTTGCGTTTGGATTTTTAATTACAAATTGAGAGCCCTCAAGATCTTCCTTATAATCAATTTCTGCACCAGTTAAATATTGAAAACTCATCGGGTCTACTAGTAGCGTTACACCATTTTTTTCCACTTTTGTATCTCCATCTTGAACATTTTCGTCAAAAGTGAATCCATATTGGAAACCAGAGCAACCACCTCCAGATACAAAAACCCTTAATTTTAAAGCGTCATTTTTTTCTTCTTCGATCAGATCTTTAACTTTACTTGCAGCGGCATCTGTAAATATCAATAAGTCATTATTTTCGTAATTTGTTAAATCTACTTGTGATGATTCTGACACTTGATTATCTCCATAAAAATATTAGTTAGCTATAATTGTATTACTATTTTTATTAGATTCAATATCTAATTTGTGTAGGTCTAATTCTTCATGTGAGCTACATACAACAAGTCTGCCATCTATTTTTGCGCCAACTTCCATTTCAATAGACTTATAAAATATATTTCCCTTAATTATTGCATCTGATCCAAGCTGTAGTAACTCATACGCATAAACATTACCATATACCGTACCATTGATAGCAATATTAGTAGCATCTACATAACCTTTAACAATAGATGCTTTATTAATATACAATTTTGACTCCTTTGATTTGTTTGCAACCAGAGAACCTTCAACAGACGCCTCAATATGAACAATACCTTCATAAGAAATATCTCCTACAATTGAGATATCAGAACCTAATAATGTGTGTATTTTATTTGCCATAATGTCTATTTTACTCTGATCTAATTATTAGTATGCTTATATTTGTACATTTTACCATTGCATTTAACTGATAAGTAAATTGTATTATACGAATGATTTTTTGGAAACTTTAATTTACCTGATATTTTTAAGAAATTCGTAAAACTTATCTTATTATTAGAGACTATTAGTCTCTGTTTTAATATTTTATTTCCAGTATCATCATTTATTCCATCATAAAATAATTGAAAAGAGCCTTTTAATTTTTTTCCATCTTTATTTGATAAAAGTAAAAAAGAATAAGTTAAAAAATTACTATCTTTATGATTCTTTAATGAAAAATCTTCAATTGTAATAAGATTATTATTATTTTTAGAATTTAATAAGAATTTGTAGTAATTAATTTTTCTATTTAACTCTAATATTTCTTCATCCTTAGAAAAAATATTCTTTCTTAATTCTTCTGAAGTAGCTACCTTAAATTTGACAGTATCTGTATACTTATTAAATAAACCACTTAATTCCTTATTTTTGTTTTTCAAATTATCTATCAACAAATCCTTTTCAATTACAATATTTTTTAGCTCTTGAAGTTTATTATTTAACAAAATATTTCTTTTATGAATATTTTTAGAATTATCAATCAAAAATTCATTTGATTTATTCACAAGAAAAAATGAAAGCAATAAAATTAATAATACAAACACTATTGCTAAAAAAATTATTTTCTTTTTATTTAATATATAAAGATTATTATTTTTTATAAAATTTTTACTCATTTGTTAATGCTGTATTTTCTTTATAACCCATCATAACATTCATATTTTGAACTGCTTGTCCTGCAGCACCTTTAAGTAAATTATCTATTGCTGATACTATAGTTAATTTTCCATTTGAACCTTGATGAAAAGATAATTGAACTTTATTTGTTAATTCTACATCTTTAATTTCTGAAAACCCATTCTCTTTTATTTTTATAAATTCATCATTTATATAAAATTGTTTATAAATATTTATAATTTCTTCAACTTTAATATCCTTTTGTATTTCAATATATATTGTTTCTAATATGCCTCTGTATATAGGGAGTATATGTGGAGAAAATGTTACATCAACATTTGCGCCATATAATTTATTTAATTCTTGTGTTATTTCTGGGTGATGTCTATGCTTATAAAAATTATAAGGAATAAAATTATCTTTCACCTGTTCATATAACCCAGATTCTATTTTCTCTCTACCAGCTCCACTATAACCTGATTTAGCATCAATAATAATGTGTTCACTTTTTATTATTTTCTTTTTAAGAATAGGATATAACGCAATTATTGCGGCTGTTGGGTAACAACCAGGGTTAGCTACTATTTTTGTATTTTTTATGCTTTCTCTGTTAATTTCAGTTAATCCGTAAGTTACACTACTAATAATTTCTGGAGTATGATGTTTTGTACCATAATAATTCTCCCACAACTTGGCATCATCTAATCTAAAATCAGCCGCTAAATCTATTAGTCTTGCATTTGATTTATCAATTTTATAATACTCTTTCATTGCGGTTCCATTTGGGCAAGCAAAAAATACTATGTCATAATCGTTATAATTGATTTTTTTAAAGTCTTTTAAAATATCATCGTATTTAATTAAATCTTTAGAGAATTTTCCTATAGATATTCCAACATGACTAAACGAGAATAGATCTAATTTTGAATTTTCCGGATGTTTCTTTAGAAGTTTCACTAACTCTATCCCTGTAAAGCCTGATGCGCCTACCAATGCTATTTTTGCCATTTTTATAATACTCGTTATATTTTTAATAATACTCTAAATTATACATACTATATCCATTTGAATGCTAGTAAACATTATGGTTTTATTGTTTTAACAGCCTTTTTTCTTCTTGGATAACATAAATTACAAATTTTACAAGTAAGCCCATAGCAAGACCTTGCTTTACAAAATTCTCTGCCATAAAAAATTATTTGCAAATGAAGTTTATTCCATGATTTTTCAGGAAATATGTTTTTTAAATCTTTTTCGGTCTGAGATACATTTTTTCCATTAGTTAATCCCCATCTTTGCGCCAACCTGTGAATATGTGTATCAACAGGAAAGGCAGGATGACCAAATCCCTGAGACATGACCACACTTGCAGTTTTATGGCCAACTCCAGGCAACTTTTCTAGCTCAGTAAAACTTTCAGGAACTTGTCCATTATGATCTTTAACAATTATTGAAGATAATTCTTTTATAGCTCTTGATTTTTTTGGTGCTAATCCACAAGGCTTAACAATATTATATATTATATCAAGAGGAATTTTTTTCATCTTATAAGGATTATTCGCTTTGCTAAATAATTTTGGCGTAACTTTATTAACTCTAACATCCGTACATTGAGCACTTAATAACACTGCGATAAGTAATTCAAATATACTACTGTGATTAAGTGGTACAGGAGTATCTGGATAAATATCATTTAAAACCTTCAAAATTAATTTTGCACGATCATTCTTTTTCATTGAATTAAATAAATATATAAAATTTTTCTATTAATTTGATCACAATTATACATATAATGTGAAATATGATGCTATTAAAAACTTTACATATCATTTTTATGACAGCTTGGTTTGCAGGACTTTTTTATTTACCAAGGCTATTCGTTTATCACTCTATGACAGATGATAAAATAAGTCTTGACCGATTTGTTATTATGGAAAAAAAACTACTTTATGGAATTATGACCCCAAGTGGATTTTTAACAGTTTTATTTGGTCTTTTATTAACATACCTCTATTACCCTATTTATCTTGAGCAAACTTGGTTAGCATTAAAAATGCTTTTAGTAGCCATCCTAATCTTTTACCATATTTGGTGCATTAATTTATATAAAGATTTTTCGAAAAATAAGAACAAGCATTCTCACATTTGGTACAGATGGTTTAATGAGTTTCCAGTTATAATGTTAATTTTTATTGTATATTTGGTAATATATAAACCAAATTTCTAGTCTTCTATTAGTGGCATCAATTGATTAATTGCTTCAACATAAACATTTTTTTTGAAATCTATAACCATCTTAAGTGGTTCAGCTTTATCAACCCATTTCCACGAATCAAATTCTGGTTTTTCAGAGCTTAATAAATTTATATTTGAATCTTTAGTAATTAGTCTTAATAAAAACCATATTTGCTTTTGACCAACACATAATTGATTATTTGTTTTTCTTTGGTATTTTTTTGGTAGATCATATTTTAACCAATCTTTTGTTTTACCCAAAATCAACACATCACTATGTTTTAACCCAATTTCTTCATACAACTCCCTATACATTGCATTTTCAGAATTTTCGTTATCTTCAAAACCACCTTGTGGGAATTGCCATGAGTTTTCTCTATTTCTTCTGCAAACTAAGAGTTTATTATTAGAATTACATAAAATAATGCCAACATTTGTTCTATAACCGTTTTCATCAATCATTAGTAATTTTTTAAAAATTTTTCTTATTATATAATATATATTATATGAGATATATTATAAAATATAAATTATGAATATAGTTTTATTTGATTTAGACAATACTTTGATTAAAGGTGATAGTGATCATGAGTGGGGCAATTTTTTAGTTGAAAATAACCTTGTAAATGCTAAATCGTACAAAAAGAAAAATGATATATTTTTTAGTCAATATAAAGAAGGGAACTTGTGTCCTAGGGAGTTTGCGCTATTTTCTTATGAGCCATTGACTAGATATAAATATGAAGATCTTTTAAAACTGAGAAAGGAATTTTTTAAAGAAAAAATATTGCCTATTATACTTCCAAAGGCAGTTAAGCTTGTAAATTTACACAAAGAAAACAATGATATTATTGCGATAGTAACCTCCACAAATTCTTTTATATCTAAAGTTTCTGCTGATTATTTTAATATTACTCATCTTTTAGCAAGCGAACCTGAGCTAATTAATAATAAATTTACTGGAAAACTCTCAGGCGAACCCTGTTATCAAGAAGGCAAAGTTTCTAAGGTAAAAGATTGGATAAAAATCAATAATCTCTCTAATTTTAAAGAAATATTTTTTTATACAGATTCTCATAATGATTTGAAGCTTATGGAATTTTGCACAAAACCTATAGCAGTTGACCCAGACAAAACTCTTAAAAAAATATCTTTAGAAAGAAATTGGGACATTATGAGTCTTAGATAATATTTTTACAAAAGTTTTTTTATAGTATTATCAATACTGTGGTTTTGCGTACCATAACTTTTTACTTTTAATGCACCTAATTCAGAGGATAGTTGTCCAATTTTTTCAATTGACATTTTATTCATGATTCCATAAACAATTCCAGCTCTATAAGCATCTCCGCAACCAGTAGGATCTTTGGGTTTGTTTATTTTTGGTGTTGGAATTTTAAATGTTTCGTTTTTAGTAAATATCGTGGAACCTTTTTCACCATTTGTCACTACTAAGATTTTATTATTTTTTATAATTTCAGAAATGCTTAATGTTGTAATTTCTGAAAACATTTTAAACTCATAGTCATTCATCACTATCCATGATGCGTGGTTTGAAAAAAAATCTAGCTCGTCTTTATTAAACATAGGCATTCCTTGGCCTGGATCAAATATATATGGCACATTCATTTCTATTAATTGCTTAGTATGCATTATCATACCATCTCTTCCATCTGGGGAAATTAACCCAAGTGAAATTGAGCCATCATTTGGTATTATAATTTGATTAGAGTATTGCATTGCACCTGGATGAAATGTTGTAATTTGATTGGCGTTGTTATCAGTTGTTATATAAGCTTGAGCAGTGTAGCTATTTTCAATAACTTTTATGTATTCAGTACGAATTTTATTTGATTTCATCCATTCAATATAAGGTCCAGCATCATTTCCAAGTGTTCCCAATGCAATAGCATCTGCCCCAATAAGTGCTAAGTTATAAATTATATTGCCTGCGCATCCACCATATTCTTTTCTTAGGTCTGTGCATAAAAAAGAAACATTTACATTATTTAATTCTGAATCAATAAGGTGATCTTCAAATTTTCCTTCAAATTTTAAGATATTATCATATGCAAAAGAACCACAAACAATAGTTGTCATAAACTCCCCAATAATTATTTATCAAAATTAATTTAGCTATAATATACTATAGAAAATTAAATTAAAGTTCTTTAAAAATGAAAAAAAAGAAAGTTATACTAATTATAGGTGGACATGACCCAACAGGTGGCGCTGGAATAGTCGCTGATATAGAAACAGCAAATTATTATAAATATCACGCTTTATCAATATTAACTTGCAGTACTATACAAAATACAAGCAAATTTATTAAGATTAATATAATGCCAAAAAATTACATTACAAATAGTTTTAACGCAATAATAAAAGAGTTTAAAATAGATGTTGTAAAAATTGGTTTACTTCCAACAATTAATTGTTCCAAGCAGGTCTTAAATATAATTAATAATAAAAAACTTAAAAATGTTCCAATAATTATTGATCCAATAATTAAATCTGGCACCAATAAATTAATTACCACAAAAAATAATCTAAAATTTCAAATTAACAATATATATCCAAAGTCCTATGTTTTGACACCAAATTTGTATGAGTATAATTTTTTAAAGGAAATTAACAGTAATTTTTCAGAAAATAGTTCAAAAAATATACTTATTACAGATTATAATGTAAAAAAAAATATCATTTCTTTAAAGCTTAAAAATAATAAAAATTCATATTTTATGAGCAAGAAAATAAATAAAAATTTTCATGGCACTGGTTGTACTTTTACTTCATCCATTGCATGTAATATCGGGTTAAATAGAAGTCTAAAAAAATCTATTGAGGAATCTTTGATTTTTATATCAAAATCAATGTCGCATTCTTCCTTAAAAGGCTTAAAGCAATCTTTGTTAAATAGGAGTTTCTGATTTTGTGAAGGGTATATATGCAATCTTAGATGAAAATAACTTTAATTATAGTCATTTAGATAGCTATGTTAATACTATGATTGACAACAATATTAAAATTTTTCAAATTAGAATTAAAAGTAGTTTTACAATTGCAAAAATAAAAGTTATTAAAGAAGTTAGCAGAATATGTAAAAAAAGAGGCAGTAAATTAATTTTAAATGATAATATTGAAATTGCTAGTGAATTAGAGTTAGATGGTTTGCATATTGGTAATGACGATATAAATTTAATAAAAGCACGAGAGTATTTGGGGCATGAAAAAATTATCGGTGTATCTTGTTACGATAATTTTGATATTTCTATTTCAGCACAAAAAAATTATGCATCATATGTATCTTTTGGAAGCCTGTATAAAACGTCTACAAAAATTAATGCAATAGAATTAAATATTGATACTTTTTTGAAAGCACAAGAAGTGCTAACTATTCCAATATGCTTGATTGGGGGAATTAATTTCAAAAATCTTTCAGATGTAATAAAATTAAATTCTGATTTAATTGCAATATCAAAAGGGTTATCATCTAATTCTAATATTAAAAAAATTTCAAAAATATTTTATGAAAAAAAATACTAAATCAAAACATGCCTATACACAATCTTGCAAAATAATTCCAGGTGGCGTTAATTCGCCAGTTAGGGCATTTAAAAGCGTTAACTCTCTCCCGGTATTTATTGAAAAAGGTAAAGGTGCCTATATTTATGATTTAGACGGTAATAAATATATCGACTACATTGGTTCATGGGGGCCAATGATTCTTGGTCATGCTAACAAAAATGTTATTAATTCTATTCAAAAAGTGATTAAAAATAGCACAAGTTTTGGAGCTCCTACAATTCTAGAAACTAAATTGGCAAAAATAATTAAAAAAAATTTCCCTTCAATGGAAAAAATGAGGATGACAAGTTCAGGCACAGAGGCAACAATGAGCTCCATACGGCTAGCTAGAGGCATAACAAATAGAGATAAAATATTAAAATTTGAAGGATGTTATCATGGTCATGTAGATTCTCTATTAGTAAAAGCGGGATCTGGTTCCGCAACTTTTGGAGTTCCATCATCACCTGGCATACCTAAAGACTTAACAAAACATACATATACTCTAGAGTATAATAATTTAAAACAATTAGAAGACTGTTTCACCAAGAATGGCAAGAACATTGCATGTGTTATTATTGAGCCAATCGCAGGAAATATGAATTGCATTATTCCAAGTATAAAATTTATAAAAAAAATTAGGTTATTGTGTAATAAATATAATTCAATATTAATATTTGATGAAGTAATGACAGGATTTAGAGTTGCGAAAGGTGGCGCACAAGAAATTTTTAAAGTTAAGCCTGATATTACAACCTTAGGAAAAATTGTTGGCGGTGGAATGCCAGTGGGTGTATTTGGTGGAAAGAAAAAATTTATGGACCAACTTTCTCCTAATGGACCCATATATCATGCTGGTACACTCTCAGGAAATCCTGTAGCTATGACAGCAGGTATAAAAACAATAGAAATATTATCGAAAAATAATTTTCATAAAACGCTTTATAATAAAGCAAAAAAACTTATGGAGGGTATAAAAAAATCAGCAAATAAATATAATATTGATTTTCAAGTTACTTATGTCGGGGGTATGTTTGGATTCTTTTTTACCAATAAAAGTAAAATTAATAACTTTAAAGATGTATCTGAATGCAATAACGAAATATTTACATTATTTTTTAATCTTATGCTAAAAAAAGGTATTTATTTTGCACCATCTTCTTTTGAAGCTGGCTTTATTTCAAGTGAACATTCTGAAAAAGATATCAATTACACCATAAATGCTTCGGAAGAGGTATTTAAAGAAATTCATAAAAAAATTAAAATTAAATAGTTTTTTTTGAATCAATATAATCTTTTATTTTGTATAGTCTGACTAAATAATCTTCAGTTTCTAAAATTACTTGTTTTTCATTTGCCGACATTGGAAGTATTTCTGCGAGTCTTGAACCAACCCATCCTGATTCTGTAAAATATTTGGGCGCGTCATCATGGTAAAATTTTGGATATTGTTCTAATATATTTTTTAAAAAATCAGAGTATGGCATCAAATCCTTTGGTATGTCTATAAAGTTTGGCTCACTCATGCTTTCTATATCTGCGACTATTAGGTTATCTGGCTGAATGGACGAATTTATAACTCTATATCTGTATTTTCCAAGGGCAGTAATACCTAACAGACC
>JAYNQN010000017.1:0-1235 GCA_038114285.1 Gammaproteobacteria bacterium
CTTCTGGAGTTACATAAGGGTTGCCATCTCTATCTCCGCCTATCCACGATCCAAATCTTAGAAAACTTGGAACACGAACAGAATTAACACTCATAGAATCACAATATATTCTCTTTGTTGCATTCTCTAAATCTCTATACATTTGTGGAACAGCTTTAAAAAGAGAAGTATTAAAATAATATAATCCATTTCTTACTTCATCCTCAACTGTAGGCTTTTTCATCCTAACTTCATCAGTCTTCCAAAGAATTAATATTTGAGCTTCTAATTTTTTTATTATTTCCTCTTTTCTTATTGATTGACCACGATACTCATGCAGCTCTAAAATTGTTGCAAAAATTCTTCTTGTAGCCTCCATTTTACTTCTTCTCATTGCTTCAGTAGGATGAGCTGTAAACACAGGAACAAATTGCAAACTATCATATAATTTTCGCAAATCATTAATAGTAATGCCATGTAACTTACAATCTTTTAGAGTATGATCAAAAGAGCCTTGCCATAGTTCTGAACCAGATTTTCCTGATTTAATAATATTTTCTCTATGAATATGCTGATATGCTTCTTCCGCAACATTTACCAAAGAAAAATATTTAGAAAAAGACCTTACTACATTTTGCAATACTTGAGGATTTAGTTTTTCAATATAGGCAATTAACTGGTCGTGTTGCTTTTCGTTATGACTTTCCTGTAGATTCACAAATCCTTTTCTTAACTTTTCAACAATAAAATAAACCTCTTTCCCGGCATGAGATTTAATAGCATTACCCAAAAGCTTTCCTAGTAGCTTTACACAAGATCTTAGTTGCGAATCTGTTATCGCATCATAGTTTTTTAAAAAATCGCTCATGAGTTCTTACTTTGGTTGAAAGTCCTTTTTTTTAAGAAAAGATAATACCATAACAATGAATATTCATCATCAAATCATTAAAAAAATTTATAAACTATTGATATTATTATATTTATTTTATTAATAAAATTTATCTAAATATTAAATATTTTAATCATCTGGTTGCAAGTAAGGAGAGTTCAATAACTACAATTTACTGTTCGCTGATAATATTTATAATGAATTTATCTTTTTTTTGGTTTCACAACAGTATTTTCTTTGTAAAAATTATCTTTAAGTGTAATATAAGACGATGATAATGGATTCGGTGGAAGTATTGGGTACGGTATTGCATCATGGTAATAAATATCTTTATACGAAGATCCCCGTCCTTGTATTATACGTGTAC
>JAYNQN010000017.1:1245-1563 GCA_038114285.1 Gammaproteobacteria bacterium
GTATTTTCTTTGTAAAAATTATCTTTATTTATCGTTTTCTTCATCTTTTACAAATGCCCTTGTTTTTCCGTCACTCAAACCCTGAAGAAAAGCTATGGCTTCTTCTCCTGTCATATATTTGTATTCGTCATAGTCTTTAGGTGTTTTAACAACTTGTATCTCAAGCTCTTCCATACCATCTCGAATATATTGTTGATCAGCTGATTTAAGATCTTTTATAATTTCATTTAGCTCTGAAATTAATATATAACCATTTTCTTTTCCTTTTTTTACAATTTTTTTTATATCACTTGTTAAATTTTTTTGCATTTTTAACTT
>JAYNQN010000017.1:1573-9519 GCA_038114285.1 Gammaproteobacteria bacterium
TAGTTCCATATCTTTATCCAGTTATCTAAACTTACATGAAGTTTTCTATTTCTATCTTGAATTTCTTTACGCATAGCACATCTCATTTTTCCTGCTTCAAATAACTTTTCTTCAATTTCAGATTCAAACTTTAATCGAGGAACTTCCATAGGCTTACCATCTTCATTTACTGATACCATTGTGAAATAACTTGAAATAGCATGATACTCTTTTTTTTCTCTTATTCTTTCACCTTCTACCCTAACTCCTACTTCCATTGAAGTTTTACCGACATAATTTACATTACATTTAAATGTAACAAGATCACCAACTTCTATAGGATTTTTAAATTCAACTTGATCTAATGATTTTGTCACTACATAGGTTTTACAGTATCGTGAAGCGCAAGTATATGCAGCTTCATCTAAAAGTTTTAAAATCGTACCACCATGAACTTTTCCAGAAAAATTTGACATATCTGGTGTCATTAACCTTGTCATAAATAGTGTTTTTTCTTGTTTAATTTTTTCACTCATATTATTTCATCCTTTTTTATATACTTCTGCTTCTCTGGTATTACGCCTCTTACTCCACCCCGAGGATTATCCATATCACCTTTTCTTCTAGGTATAAGATGTATATGTAAGTGGTCAATACTTCTTCCTGCTTCAGTGCCATCATTTATTCCAATATTAAATGCGCATACCAAAGAGTCTTCGGCTAAGATCATTTCTTTTTGCTTTTCTAAAAACGAAAATAAACCCTCTTGCTCAATTTTATTTAATTCAAAAAAAGAAATAATATGTCTTTTTGGTATTATTAGGGTATGAAGTGCAGTAACGGGATACCCATCTCGCACGGCAAAAAAAAGTTCGTCTTCGTCTATCTTTTTAAATTTATAAAAAACACTACTGGTCATTATTTATACTCCATTTTTTCATTTATGTTTTTAACAGATAAAGTATTTTCTATTATATTTGGATCTTTATATTCTACAAAATAAGAGTTTTTATTACCTTTAAATGAGATTGCTGAATATGTTTCGTCATTTTTTATATGAAGAGCACATCCTCCATCTATGGCATAACAGTCAGATATTATTTTATTTTTAATAAACTTTGATAATGCAGGCTTTCTTGCAACCTCTTCATCATAGTGAGGGCAGCAATTTCCCTTTGTAAATCCCATACAATCTAGCATTTTCAATTCATGACCCCATGAATCTGTAATACCTTTCTCAAACCAACAAATAGCGCCTGCGCTAACACCACTCATGATGACACCATTTTGATAAGCTTTTTTTAAAAGTTTATCTAATCCCCACTCTTTCCAGACTGCAAGCATACTTTTTGTATTTCCACCTCCAACAAATATTACATCTTGTTCTAAAATTAATTTTTCCAAATTTGGTGTCCTCTTGAAAAAATCTAGGTGTGTTGGTGTGCAGTTTAATTTACTCATCGTTGAGTAGTAACTTACTTTATATGATTCATCATCTCCAGTAGCGGTCGGTATAAAGCATATATTTGGTGAATTTGAATTTGACTGATCAAGTATATATTTCTCTATTACTCCATCTCCGGGATTTCTTCCAAAACCTCCACCGCCTATTGCAATTATTTGTTTATCCATATTTATTCCTTATATAATTCATTACTCAATTATCATTTTCCATAATTTTTTAAAGGTATCAGCATCTCTCTGTCTATCAAATATATATTTTACATGTTGATCTTTTGCAGCGTTTTTATGCAATTCAATACCCCAAAGTCCTTTCACTTGATTTGGTAACATTGAGTATCTTATATCAATAATACGGTTAGGATGCCTTTGAGACAATGCTATATAACCTCCTGAAAACCATCTAAATCTCTCAATATCTTTTGCTTGTTGACTTTCATAATCAAGCCATGGATATGATTTTTTTAAATTTAATTTATCAATACTTGTTCCATTATAAATTTTGCTATTTAATCCAACTTTTACAGCATCAACGTAATATTTTGATTTTGAGCTATACATAACTTTCCACAAAAATAAGTTTCCTAAACTTGGTTTTACTTCTAAATTTAGAATTTCGTGCCCTCTACTCATTGCATTTTCTATTCCAATTTTTTCTACTCTCTCTTTTTGAATAACTCCTAAAATACAATAAAAAATAATCCAAAATAAAGCTAAACGACTAAAAAATTTATTTTTTTTAGTTACTGAAATAATTAGTAAAATTAATATCGGAATTGTAAATAAAGGATCAATAATTGAAATAGTATTCCATGCAATTCGAACATCACTAAAAGGCCACAATAATTGAGTACCATAAGATGTGCACGAATCAAGCAAACCGTGTGTTGCATAACCTATCGTTGCATATATATAGGTATCTTTAAATGTCATACTTTTTCGCTTAGTAATTAAGTAATAAAATAGAGTGGAGCATATTAATCCACCAATAGGTATGAACAGTAATGAATGTGTAAATTGCCTATGAAACACAAGGGCTAATAGTGGATCTTGCTCAGACCTTATAAATACATCTAAGTCTGGAGCCAGACCAGATAAAAAACCTAATAGGGTAGCTAATAAAACTGTATTTTTTTTCGAAGGCTGTTGAGCAAATGTTGCGCCAATCACTCCCTGTGTAATAGGGTCCATAAATTTATCCTTAAATACATCTTAATTTATATATTCTATATCTCTTAACTCTATTCTAATTTTTTCTTTTCCTTTCTTTTTTATACTCGTTAATACCATAAGATTATTATGATCTCTAGAAAATAAGAAGAAATTAGTTTTGTTTCCCGAGGTGTACTCAGCTGAAAAGCCAGTGTAACTATTATTATTTATTATCATAGATTGTTTATCTTTATATAAATAATTATAAATTTTAAGGCTTTTTTTAGATATTACATTGTACGAATCTTTTACATTTGGATATTTTGTCATTAAATGTAGCAGTAACGATAATGGGTCATATATTATTTCGTCTGAATTTAAATAAAAATTCTGGGAATTCTTTTCATCAATAATTTTTACTTTATTAATATCCTCATAAATTGCATTGTAAGCATCTTTTTCATCCGTATACGAATATTTTTCAATTTTTAAATCACTCATTTCTTTTTTTAATAACGAAATTTCTTCTCTGTAGCCCCTATTAGCCAACTCAGCAAGGAAATTTCCATCATATTTGGTACGTATTTGCACATAATTATTGTTAGATTGAATTTCAAGTCGCATAGTACCTGCGTCAATATTTTTATAAAATAATGCATAATTAGCCACGATATTATTTAGAGGTACTTCATCTGCAAATGCTTTGACATTTATAAGGATTAAAACAATAAGTATAAATTTGCTTAACATTAAAATATTTTAAATTCTGTCTTTATTTTTTTGCAGTAAAAAATTTTTTAAAAGTTGTTTTTTCATAGCTTCGGATAATATTTCGTGAAGCTGATTACAATTATATTTGCTTCTAATTTCTTTGCTAAGCAAACTTACATATAATTTGTTATTCTTAAAATCTAAATTATAGTCACTGTTCTTTTTATTTAAATCATAATCACTTTCATAATAAAAACTTCCCAAAATAAAATTATTATCTATTTCAGAATTTTTTTTAAATATAGTGTTTCCATTATTCCACTTATCATTTTTATATATTAAACCTACAAAATTTTCTGTATATATTAAATTAATATTTTTATTTAAAATTATTTCCTTAGAAATTGATGTATTTTTAAAACTCTTATTCTTATATATTGCCTCTTCAAAATTGCAAGAATAATAATTCCCTTTTAAAAAGCTATTCATTATCTGATTTAAATTCTTTTTTTCTGTAAAAATAGATTGATCTGAACAGTTTGTTAAACTTGAGAACATAATTATTAATATTATTTTTTTCATTATAAATTCCGTTAAATATTTTTCTAATCTGTTATAGTAATTTCTTTTATGTAAATTTCGGCTTTATGATCTCTACCAAATGCTACTACAGCTATTGATTTAATAGTTTTTGGATTGATTTTAGTAAATAAAAAAGAACCTGATTTTTTAAATTTTTCTATTGGTAATATATATTCTTGAAAATTTTCACTTACTTTAAAATCATGCGCGTAGTACTGCCATGGCAATATTGTTCCTGTTGTTCGCAAGTGAATAAAGTATTTTTGATTATTTCCTTTTGCTATTATTTTGACATAGCGTGCATTTTTTAAATCATTATTTTCAATTTTTTTTCTTATTTGTATAAAACCACCATTATTTTCTGTTGAAATTTTACCTGATAGTAGCGCTATATTTTTACCATCATGCTCTGAAAATGATACGCTGCCCTTTGATACTCCGCCCATTACATCATCAGAGATATATCTCCAATCAGCTGGATTTTGAAAATTATCATAAAAAATTTTGTCTGCATGCACTTTATTAGTCATTATGAGAAAAAAGAAATAAATTATAATATTATGCTTTGATTTTATCATTTATATTTACCTATAGTTTGCTTTAATATAATTCTTTATTAATATATTTCCTTACAATTAATATCCGTATAATTTACTAAAGGTGTTGAAACACTTACCTTTATTATATCTTTATGAGCAATTATATGAACATTATACATACCTCTTTTCGTATTTTCATATGCAAAAATATTATGCATATTACTTGATTTAATCTTATATTTTCTTTTATAACCATTTGTATAGATTTCAAAAACTTCTTGATTATTGTATTCCCAAATTTTTACTTGGCCATTTACTGCCCCACTATTGCATCTAATAGTTTTGGTCTTTAGCTCGCTAGTAAAAGCACCTTGTGAAAATATAATTAAAATAAAAAATAAATAAATTTTCATAAATTTAATTTTGATTTTCATAAATTAATAATACGTATTATTTTGAGTTTGTAAAAAAAGTAGTGCAATTACTCACCAAAAAATTCACTAAGATCTATTTTTCCAAATTCATGTTCGCAACTATTGCAATGATATGCTGGTGATTCATCGTTAATGCAGCAACCTCCACTAAAAAATGACTTATCTTCAAATGCTTCAGAACTTGGATAACCATAAGTGATATCTAAAATAAGTTCTGACCCACAATTTGGGCATGGTGGTTTAGTAGTCATTTTTTTTTCCGTCCAATGTTTGATTCTACACTTAATAAGTATTATCATGATTTTAGGTATTTAATCAATCAACTTGTACACCTTGGCATCTAAATTCATTGAGAAAAAATACATAAAGTCTAGAGAAAAAAAGAAAGGTCATAAAAATATCTTTTTCGAAAAAATTGGTTCAAGTAATTCCTCAAGAGAAGAAAGATTAAAAATATTAGTAGAGGCATTACAAAAACAGGGTTGGAAACTCAAAGAAGAATCAAACAACGATAAGAAATAATTTACTTATCAAACAAAACTACTCCACCGTTACAGATTTGTTATAAGTTGTGATTTTTATTCTAGTTTAAAGATAGACCTACAAACCTAGTTCACTTAGAGGTATAAAATTAATAAAATATTTGCACTTAACTTTTTTAATGTAAGTAAATACATCAGCGTATTCAGGTTTATTAAACCAGTCATTCAGCAAATAATAATATTCGGTTTTTAAACCTATTGGATTTATTAACTTAGAATAAACTGATTTTTTAAAATCACATGTTTGCAACTTTTCATCTACAGAACCACTACCCTCCTGATATTTTTTTTCAATTATATAGACGGTTTCGTTTTTATGATTATAAAAGACTGCATCGGGAAGATATTTCTTTGAGTTAATCATTTTCCAATTAATTTCATTTTTAATTAGAAACAATTTATAAAAATTATGTTTTTCAAAATACTCACCAACTAACTCATCATTGTATATAACCTTATTTTCTACTATATTGAAGTTAGGATTTCGTTTAATAGACTCTAATAAGTTTGTTCGACCTTCAAAAGAAAGTCCATTGGTGTTAGTTTTTGAACCTCCTCCAACTGTATTCGGTTTTCTAGACATAAGATAATTATGCCATAGGTATTTCTTGTAAGGTAGTTTTCATACTATCTGAAAACAACTATTTTGAGAAGTTGTCACTAAGTATTATATACTCTGGTATTTTGCCTCTCTTGTCACCCTTACTATTAATACTTCTCCCACAAAATACTTCTTGTATATTATATTTGCTATAAATTTCAGCAATAAATTTTGATGACGAGTTTGATAAAATTACATGAACACCTTTTTTATTTAAGTTTTCAAAATAGTCTCTTAATCTAATCTGATCATTGGTACCAAATTCGCCACTGTATGATATAAATGATGAAGTTGCATTAAGTGGATGATATGGTGGGTCAAAATATACTAAGTCTCCTTTACTGATATCTTCAATTTTATCATAATCCTTATTCCTTATATTATTTATTGGCGGCAGTAAATTAGAAAAAAGATATAAATTATCTTCATCAATAATAGTTGGATTCTTATAACTTCCTCTAGGTACATTAAAAAGTCCTGATTTATTAACTCTATAAAGTCCATTAAAGCAAGTTCTATTAATAACAATTAGTGCTGCGGATCTTTCTATACCTTTATATTTTTCAATTTTATTTTTATCTCTATCAATGCCATTGTATTTTTGCCTGATAAAATAATAATCATATTTTTTATAATCTTTTTCGACTTGTTTACAATGATAAATGATTTCATCCGGATTTGTTTTGATATTACGATATAACTCAATTAAGTCTTTATTAATATCATTAATGATAGATGTTTCTTTATATTTCATACCAAGTGTATGTAAAATGTCTATATAAACAGCACCACCACCAAAAAAAGGTTCGATGTATTTTTTTGGTTTCAAATCTTGATAATACTCTCTAATATTTGGCACAAGTTGTCTTTTTCCGCCAACCCATTTCAAAACTGGTTTTATATTATTTTTGACTGTCATGTAATCTTCGCACCAATATTTTTTAGTCTTTTTAATGATATGTTGTAATATTCTTTTACAGATTCAATACCAATATAATTTCTCTGATTTTTTACACAGACAACACCTGTAGTTCCACTACCGTTAAACATATCAAGGACAACATCATCTTCTTTAGTAGATGATAGTATTATTCTCTCTATTAATTGTTCAGGTTTCTGTGTTGGATGTTTGCCAAATTGCTTTTCACCTTTAGTAGGTCTACCAATTATCCAAACATCTTTCATTTGTTTGTCATCATTCATCTTTTTCATTAGTTTGTAATTAAAGAAATGTTTAGATTTTATTCCTTTTCTTACCCATAAAATTGTTTCAGTTGAGTGGGTAAAGAATCTACAAGAAAGATTAGGTGGTGGAGATGTTTTAACCCATGTAACGTTGTTAAGTATTCTAAAGTCTTGCATATTTTCTATGATTGAACCTATTGTATAAATATTATGGTATGTTCCGCTTATCCATAATGTGCCACCATTTTTCAATAATCTATAACTTTCCTTAATCCATGTCATATTGAAATTAAATACATCGTCATTATCGATTCTTTTATCCCACTCTCCTTTATTCACAGACTTCATTTTGCCGCTTTTACATGTGATTCCACCATTAGACAGAAAATATGGGGGGTCAGTAACAATACAATCAATAGATTCAGACTCAAGTTCTGGTAATACATCAAAACAATCTTTATTAATAAGTTTTACTTTTTTATTTTTTTGTTCTGAGTTATTAATTTTTTCTTTAAAAGCAGTATTAATATTATTATGTATAATATATTCATGGACATAAAAAAACTACAAGAAAAGTTGAGAAAATTCACTAAAGAGAGAAATTGGGAACAATTTCATACACCAAAAAATATTTCAATGGCATTATCTGTGGAAGTAGCGGAGTTAATTGAGATTTTTCAATGGTCAAATAGTGGGGGTTTAGATGAAATAAAAGACGAAAACATCAGAAAAGACATAGAAGAAGAAATTGCAGATATAC
>JAYNQN010000017.1:9529-10434 GCA_038114285.1 Gammaproteobacteria bacterium
TATACTAATATATCTCTTAATTTTTTCAGACAAATTAAACCTAAACCTATCAGAAATTATATCTAAAAAAATAAAAAAGAATGCAGATAAATACCCTGTAAATGAACCTATGCCATAAAATATTGGAAAGAATAGTTGTCGGTCCCAAAATATTAAAAACCATACTCTTTGCATATTACATCTAAATCTTTTGCCTTCTTACCCTTACTAAAATTAGCAGCATCTCCTGAACTATAATTTAGTACTAAAATTTGATACATTCCTAATCTTTTAATTCTTTCTTTCAATACAGCATAACTTTTATTTCTTTCAGCAATCATTCCAGCATATACAACAGTGAAATTAATTGCTACATCTTTGCTGATGTCTTCTCTGTAATCTTTTTTTGCAAGATCAATTATTAAATCTGTGACTTTTTTTTCAACTCTATTGGTAACTAGATTATAAATTTTTACAAAATCTTCATAAACTTTCTTATTTGTATATTTTTTGCCCAATTCTATAAAAAACTCAAAATACTCAGTATCTAGTGGCGGGGTTTTGCTATTTCCATTTTTAATATATACACACCAATCATCAAACTTTCCATTATCAAATACTATTTCAATATTTTTGCTAATTCTTTTTATCAACCTTTCCAAACGAACTCACTCCACTGTAACAGAAGGTTTCCCAGAGTTGATTTTGCTGTTTCTCATTTTTTTTTCCCTGATTTACCTGAAATCATTGAAGAACTTTTGTTGGGTTTCCTTAATTTTCTTCTTTCTCTTGTATCCAACCCTATTGACCTCTTTTTATTAGGGTACTTTACCTATTTTTACATAATAAATAAAAAAGAATAGTGATGTATATACAATGTATATTAATTTCAAATCGTCAGTTATGTTAATGTGATAGAAATATCT
>JAYNQN010000018.1:0-7848 GCA_038114285.1 Gammaproteobacteria bacterium
GAAAGGCATGGAAAGGAAAGACTTGTTGAAAGATAATGGAAAAATATTTAAACCACAAGGAGAAGCAATTAACACAGTTGCAAATAAAGATATAAAAGTTTTAGTTGTAGGAAATCCAGCTAACACAAATGCGTTAATTACCATGCATAATGCCCCAAGCATTGATCCTAAGCAATTTACATCTATGATGCGTCTTGACCATGATCGTTCTATTGCTCAAGTCGCAAATAAATATAAAACAAGTATAAATGAAGTAAAAAAAGTTTTTGTTTGGGGAAATCATTCAAATACGCAGGTTCCAGATCTATCTTACTGTGAAGTTTCTGGTAATAACATCAAAGATATTATTAATGACTCTTGGTATAAGAATGATTTTATACCAAGAATTCAAAACAGAGGTGCCGAAATTATAGATGCTAGAGGCTTGTCATCTGCTGCTTCAGCTGCAAACGCTGCTATAGCTCATATGAGAGATTGGGTACTTAGCGCAAATGATTGGTTAAGCATAGGACAAATATCTAATGGTAATTCATACGGTATCTCAGATGATTTAATGTTTTCGTTTCCTTCAATTTGCTCAAATGGAAACTATGAAAAAATAGAGGATGTCAGTATGTCTGAAAAATTAAATGATTATATAAAAATTACAGAAAAAGAATTAATTCAAGAAAGAGATTCAGTTTTGGATCTTTTATAAACTTCTGGTGCAGATATTTTTTTATCTGCACCTAATAAATAACTTTGCTTTTATATATTTACTCCTTCCCATTCAGTTATAAAGTCTTCAATCATTGCAGCAACTTCATCTGGTCTGTCTTCTTGAGACCAATGTCCTGCCCTTTCAATAAACTGAAGTCTAACTGGGCCAGCTATATCTTGCTTTAATCTTTCACCAGATTCTTTAGGCATCCATGCATCATGCAGCGCCCAAAAAACTGCAGTTGGACATGTTATTTTTTTATGGTCCACTGCTAATGTTTCTTCGTTAGTTGGTTGAGAACATATTTTAACTAATGATTTAAAGCCTGTTAGCCCATCTCTCCCCCAGTGACATAAGTAATTCTCTTTCACGTTTTTATCTGTAAAAGCTATCTTGTCATGACTTCCAGTTCTCATTAAACCTGCAAATTGGGCTACTGCTCCAGGCATTGCTCCAGCCAACACTTCGTCACTAGCTCCAACTAAACCATTAAAAGCTTCAACTTCAAGCACAGGCCAGTAGTCGTAAGCAACTGGGTTTAAAAGAACTAGACGACTTATGTAATCGCAATATTTTGAGGCAAATACTTGGCAAACACCACCACCATGGTCATGACCAACTAAAACTACGTTGCCTTTTATTCCTAATTCTTCAATTACGCCCTTTATAGCTTCTGCTTGATTGTTAAAAGTGTGCTCAAAGTTATCCAATGGCATAGATGACTGGCCGTAACCTACCATATCCATCGCATATGAATGAAAATTACCTTCTAAATTCTTTTGAACATGTCTCCATAGTCGTGCATTAGTAGGAATTCCGTGAACAAATAATATTGGCATACTTTTATTGTCTTTACCGTATTCCTCTAAATGTATCTCAAGGTCTTGCCCGCAAGCATTAATCTTAACCTTCATATTTCCTCCAAAATTTCTTTTTTTTTTAGTTTGTAGTAATGTTTATACAGTGAAAATAACATCAATTGCACCATAAAAAAACACTAATTATATGATTTACATAATACTTATAATTTTAGCAATAATATCAATTATTTACCTATCAAAGAAGGTAAAAAGTAGGTCTCAATTTTTTTTTATTATAATTATAGGAATTATTTTATTTTTGGTTGAAACAGGAAGAGCGCATTGGTTATCCGCAATATTTGTTGCATTAATTCCAATTTTTAAAAAATTGTTTTTAATATTAAGATACTTACCAATTTTACAAAGATTTGCATCAAATCGTCGAAATTCAGGTAATGCTAGTAAAAAGACAAATCAAATGTCTAAAACTGAAGCAGCTAAAATTCTAGAGATAAGCGAAAATTCAACAAAAGAAGAAATTATTATTGCGCATAAAAAACAAATGCAAAAACATCATCCTGATAAAGGTGGGTCAAAAGAAATGGCTGCAAAAATAAATAACGCAAAAGAAACGTTATTAAATTAAAGGAAGTCATTTTTTTTAGTTTTTTTCGTTCCGCTAAAAATTTTTTTCTGTGTTTTATACTTTTTTCATGCACCCTTTTTCTCCATAATCTAAAAGATGAAGGTTTAAGATTTCTTCGCATTATTTTAATTACATCTGATTCAGTTTTTTTTGTCTTATCATAAATTTCTTCAAAAGTAATTCTGTCTGCCCACCCTGCCCAAATTATCCAGTCATTAGAATTCATATCTTTGGGTTCTGGTTTTTTAACTTTTGTTTTTGGCCAATTATCCTTTTTCATGAATTTTTACACAATTAGTTTTGCAAGAAACATTTCTCTTCGTATTTAATGAATGAACTGACATATTTAAACCATTAATAATAATCAATTTATTTTCGTAAGAGGATTTATTTCCTGTAATAATATTAATGCATTCAATAGCCATCATTGAGCTAATCATCCCTACTAATGGAGCTAAGACTCCAGTATCAGAACATGAGTTATTATCAATTAAATTTTCATAAACACATTCATAGCAAGCGCTTTTGTTTGGTATTACCGTCATTAGTTGGCCAGAGTAACCTTCCACAGCACCTATTATAAGTTTTTTATTTTTTAATAAGCATGCTTTGTTGATAATTTTTCTTACCTCAAAATTATCGGTACCATCTAAAACAATATCCGAATTCACTATAATATTTTCTACTTGTTCAATGGAATTAATTTTTTCAGAAAATTTTTGTATTAAAATATCAGGATGTCTATTTTTTAAAAATTTTTCTATCACATCAATTTTTAAAGAGCCAATATCTTCTAATGAAAAATTTATTTGTCTTTGTAAATTTGTTTCTTCAACGCTATCAAAATCAACCAAATTAATTTTCTTTATTCCTGAAGACGCAATATATGTAGATAGTAAATTCCCTAAACCTCCTAAACCAAATATGGTAACTTCAGATAAATTCAATTTTTGCTGGCCTTCAATACCTATATTTGGCAGAAGAATGTGTCTTGAATAATATAAAAGATCTTTATCATTTAAATAAGCAAATTCCATGTTATTTGTTTTTTGAATTAAATTTTTCTAATTGTTCTTTTGTGGCCTCTTTCTGATACAAGTCTTTCCATTTACTGTATGGCATTCCATAAACAATTTCTCTGGCATCGTCATAAGATATCTCTATTCCCTTATCTTTAGACGCAGAAACATACCACTTGGATAAACAATTTCTACAAAAATCAGCTAAATTCATTAAATCTATATTTTGAACTTCTGTTTTACTTTGTAAATGCTTAATAAGCATCTCAAAAACTTCAGATTGAATTTCCTTTGTAAGATTCTTATTGTTATCATTCATGAGGATTTAACTCCGTAATTTTCATTTTAGTTTATCTATTATAAAATAATATTCTATATTTCTACAGAGGTGATTTGTGATACATATAAATGATATATCAGTTGGAATTTTAGCAGGTGGTCAAGCTACAAGAATGGGCAATAAAGATAAAGGTCTTGTCCATGTCAATGGAGAGCCTTTAATAAAAAATTTAATTGAAAAAATATCTTCAAAAACAGAAAATATTGTAGTTAATGCAAATAGAAACATTAAAGAATATGAGGTTTATAATTATCCAGTCATAAAAGATATTTACGATAATTTTCAGGGGCCCTTAGCTGGTATATACAGTATGTTAAAATTTATAAAAACAGATTACTTGGTAACTTTGCCATGTGATTGCCCAAATTTTAACTGGGAGGTTATAAATAAATTAATCAAAGAAAGCGACAAAACTACAGATATTAGCATTGCTCATAATAATCAAAGGTCACAACCAGTATTTATGTTGGTATCAAAATCATTAACAAAATCACTGTTTAATTTCCTTGAAAATGGAGAACGTAAAATTGATGCTTGGTATCAAAACAATAATTATAAATATATATACTTTGACGAAGGGTTAAATTATTTCGATAACATTAACACTATTAAACAACTAAATGACTATAATTCAAAATAAAAAACTAATCGGCTTTGCCGCATACAGTGGAACTGGGAAAACTACTTTAATTAAAAAAATAGTAGCTATATTAAACGAATCTAGCCTCAGAGTATCCGTAATAAAACATGCTCATCATAATTTCGATGTAGACCAGCCAGGCAAAGATAGCTATGAAATTAGAAAATCTGGCGCTGAAAATATGCTTATTTCTTCAAATAATAGGTGGGCATTGATGCATGAAAATAACTATAATAATGAATTAAAGCTAAAGGATTTATTAAATATTCTGAATAATGTAGATAGTGATATTATTTTAGTGGAAGGCTTCAAAGCTGAAAAATTTCCAAAAATTGAGCTTTATAGAGACGAAATCAGCAAACAAAAAGGTTTATTGTGCGAATCAGATGATAATATTGTTGCAGTAGCAACAAACTCAGACATTAATATAAAAAATAATATAGCTGTATTAGATATTAATAAGCCACAGGAAATTGCAGATTTTATTATTAAATTCTTAAATATCATAAAATAAAGTCTTTCTTAAATTATATCTATAAATATGTTATTATAGATTTCCTTGATAAATACATTGGAAACATAAAAAATATTATTAAAAAAATAATATTCAATTAATAATGACTAGTAAAAAAATTACAATCAAAGACGGTCAATCAAATAACGAAACAGAATTACCTGTGCTTGACTCCATTTTAGGCCCAAATGTCGTAGACATAAGAGCATTAGAAAAAAATTTAGGGTATTTGTCTCATGATCCGGGGTTTATAGCTACATCTAGCTGTGAAAGCAAAATCACATTTATAGATGGCAATGAAGGCAAGTTATGGTACAGAGGTTATCCCATAGAAGAGCTAGCAGAAAAAAGTAATTTTATTGAGACCGCATACCTTTTGCTGAATGATAAACTGCCAAATTTTAAAGAGTTAGAAGATTTTTCTAATAATATTTCCAGTAATTATAATGTTGATCCTAAGGTAAAAGAAATTATTAATGTTTTTGATAAGGATAGTCATCCTATGGCCATTATGACTGCATGTTTAAGTTTTTTATCGGCTAAATACCATGATGACATTAATATACAAAGTAAAGACTACAGATATAAATCAACAATTAACCTAATATCATCAGTACCAGTTATATCGGCATGGATTTTAAACTTCATTCATGGTGAAGAATTTCAAGAACAAAATCAAAAATTATCTATAGCTGAGAATTTTATAAACATGTCTTTTCCTAATATAAGTGAAACTCAAAAAATTATGTCATCAAAAGCTATGGATGTAATTTTTTTACTTCATGCAGATCATGAGCAGAATGCATCAACATCAACAGTAAGACTTTCTGGTAGCTCAGAAACAAGCCCATATGCTGCGATTGCAGCAGGAATATCAACTCTATGGGGACCGACACATGGTGGTGCAAATGAAGCTGTAATAAATATGCTCGAGGAAATAAAAAATTCAGATAAAAATGTCGAACATTATATTAATATGGCAAAAGATAAAGATAATGCATTCAGATTGATGGGCTTTGGTCATAGAATTTATAAAAATTATGACCCAAGAGCAAAGATAATTCAAAAAATTGCACATGAATATTTAGCTAAGTTAGACGAAAATAATCCTAATAAACCGTTATTTGATATTGCAATGAAGCTTGAAAAATATGCTTTAGAGGATGATTACTTTGTATCAAGAAAATTGTATCCAAATGTAGATTTTTACTCAGGCATTGTTCTAAAAGCTATTGGAATTCCTGAATGTATGTATACAGTTATTTTTGCTCTAGCAAGAACGGTTGGGTGGGTAGCTCATTGGAACGAAATGATAGAGGATAAGAATTTTAGAATCGGAAGACCAAGACAGTTATATACAGGCAAAAACAAAACTAAATACCAAGATATAAAAGAACGTTAATTATTAAAAAATTCATAAATTACTTTTGAAAATCTTTTTTCATCAACTAGAAAAGAATCGTGCCCCTGAATAGATTGTAATCTTTCAAATTTTATATTTTTTTATGCTTTACTTAAACCATCAGCAAGTTCTTGTTGCTGATCAATCGGGAATAGTATGTCTGATTCAACACCAATTATTAAATTCTTTTTTGTGTGAATTTTTGCTAAGCCAGCATTTACAGTACCCCCATGTTCGGCGACATCAAATAAATCCATTGCTCTAGAGAGGTATAAATAACAATTTGGGTCAAACATAGTTATAAACTTATCAGCGTTATGATCCAAATAATTTTCAACTTCAAATTCTATATCAAACATTTTTCTTTCATTATTTTTTGGTAACCTTGCCCTGTTAAACCTTTCTCTCCACTCATTTGCAGCTCTATAGGACATCAAACCTAATTTTCTTGCTAACTTCATTCCATGTAATGGAGCAGAATTTTTTTCATATAAACCCTTGTTCCACATAGGATCACTTCTAATTAATTCTCTTTGTAGAGATCGTATAGAAATTGTAAAAGGAAGAGCTCTTGCTGCAGCAGAGATCACAATAAGGTTTGATAAACTATCAGGATATAATAAAGCATAAGATAATGCTGTCATTCCGCCCATAGACGGACCTATTACTGTATGTGCTTTATCTATTCCTAAACTTTGTAATACTGCATGACCAGCTTTAGCAATATCTTCTATTGATAACTCAGGGAAATCTAATCCATATGTTTTTCCAGTGCCTTTATTTTTAGATGCGGGTGAAGTAGATCCGAAACAGCTTCCTAAAGAATTTACACACACCACATAATATTTTTCAGTATTAATTGGCTTTCCTGGTCCAATCATATACTCCCACCAGCCTTTATCGGTATTGGCTTTTGAAGATGCAGCATGTGATGATGTTGATAAACCTGTAAACAATAGTACAGCATTATCATTATTTATAGATAATTTGCCCCAAGTTTCATAAGCAATTTCAACATTGTTAAGAATTGACCCTTTAAACATTTTAAAGCCGGTACTGCCATAATCACTTGGTAATCTAGCAATATTTACACCTTTAACTAAAAAATCATTAGACATAATTTATTTAAAAAATTTTAAGATACGAGATTATACTTCAGACTGAGCATCAAATGAATAACCATTTTCAAGGCAATTATCTAGCCAAATTGACAAGAAATAACTCTTATACCATTTGCTAAGCCTTAAATTATGAAATTTTTGAATATCATTGCAGAAAAGTCTTTGATGCATACCATTTGAATTAATTATTTCCAGCTGCTTTGAATCAAAATAAATTTTTAGCTCAACATAATTTATATAGGTATCTTTTGAAAAAAAATTATATGAAAACTTTATTAAAGCTGTATGGTTTGTAACATAGCTAATAGATAATAATAATTTTTTCTTAGTAATTTTAGACTTAGACTCAAACTTGGCATTAATATTATCTTTGTTGATAATGTTAAAATTAATTAATTTTGAAATAATCTTATAATTCTTTTCATAAGTTCTCATTAATGAAAGGAAATTATTTTTACTTACAGAGTTAATTTGGTTTGAATGAATCATACCTTTAATAATACACAGCAAATAAAAATCTGTCTAATAAAACGCGCAATATATTCTCTCAACTGATCGAATACTTTATTGTTTTTGAACGTAATTATATTTAAAAATACTATTTTGATTACCTCAAATTAAAATTTGAGGCAAATTAGAATTTTAATTAATTAAGCTGACTTAAAT
>JAYNQN010000019.1:0-5962 GCA_038114285.1 Gammaproteobacteria bacterium
TGTATTGTCGTTTCCAAAAATATCAGTTTGAGTATCAGAATAGTTACCAGTATTGCTATCCACACAACGTGTGTTTCCGTAAAAATCTGTAGAGCATGTAATTTGTGCTTCAGATTTGTTGGGTGCAAGCATTTGCACTCCCATAAAAATCGCAAATGCTGTTGTTAAAAGTGTTAGTTTTTTCATGTTTTTCTCCTTTGTTTTCATGAGTTGAAGATATGTTCTTTGATTAAAATTATCTTGTGTAATGAAAGTGAATATTTTGGACAAAGTAGGTAAAATAAGAGTAATATTTGTCCAATTTCATAATAGTTTTTGGATGTTTAAAAAAATTAAATTAGTTTTATTTTTAAGTCTATTTTTAGTTAATTTTCCCATCACAGCTAAAGCAATTCCAATAGGTCCTATAAAAAATTTATTCATAGAGGTATTTGAGAAAGCTCCTACTTTTTTTGATGATTTGTTTAAAGGCGGAAAAAAAGCAGACGAAGTTATAACCAATAATACTTCTAAAAATTTAGATGAACTAGGAGCTGCAATTAAAGATCAGGAAATCATTTTTAAAAAAGTTTCAAAAAAAACTCATAATTTACATTTAGAAGAAACATTAAATAAATCTAACGAAGAGATTGGTTTAAAACATGGTGTTAAAGTTGTAAAAACTGGGGCTAAAGAAATTGGCAAAAATTCTGATAATCTAATTGATTTATTTGATTTTGATTTTTTAATGGATGACAAAGAATTTTTATTATCACCATATATTTTAAAAAATTGGACAGGAAGAGTTTATCAAGCTTCAAAATATTTTAATAAACCTAAACTAGATGATAAAATGTTATTGGTATGTAAAAATGATAATGAAATTTTTTATTTTACCATTTTATTAAACAACAAAGACGATATTAATCGTGCTTATTTAACCAATTATAAGTTTATAAAAACATACACCAAAAAATTTCCAAGACAGGAGCTTTTAGTTCTACATGATGAAGATAAATTAAAAATAATGTCTACTAAACCTTATACAGCAGACGTATATCCAAGTGATTATTTTATAATTTATGAAAATCAATTTTTTAAACACGCCAAATACGATGATCCTAAAAAAATTATAGAAAACAGTAAAAAAATAAGATTACAAAAAGAATTTTCAGATAAATGCTACAAAGCAAAAAAGAATGGAATTATTTACTAAGTTGAAAAAATAACAGTAGCAGAAATTAAATATATAATTACTCCTAACAATCTAGATCTTTTATTAATTTCCAATGCAATATTGTAATCTCTTTTTGTTATTCTACTAAAGTATATAGTCAAGAAAGTTGGAATAGCACAAAATAGATAAGATAATAAAATATACCTATCCAGACTAGTTAAATAAGAAAGTTTTGGAATATCTTCATTGAATACAAAATTGTATGCAATAAGAGCTAACAATGCCACAATTGATGTTGTTAATCTAGATTCTACTTGATTTGGAGGTATCCACATTACAGACCAGGCGATTGATAATATTAAGAAAACTGGAATAATAATCTTAAATATAAAATAATTTACATTTCGTTTAACATAAATATTAAGCGTTATATGATCATCAATATATTCAACTATAGTTTCTCTATCAAAATTAGAAACTTGTTTTAAAATAGATAAGTTATTTTCGACAGAAGTTTTGGTTATTTTCCACTCTTTTAAAAAGTTTTCATTTTTATATCTTTCTATATCAAGATAGGCATTTTTTCTTGGAGTGAAAATTGCAACAAATGGTTTTGGAAAATTATTTGCATCATTATATTCCATTCCATAAGGAGGCTCTAATTTTATTTGAAGTATCTGTTCATCAAATGGAAATTTTTTCAAATTAAAATCAGATTTAATTCTAGCTATCCCTTGAGTAGTGCTAAGAGTGAAAGTTTTATCTGTGTCAGCATAATAAACTTGTTCTGCATACGAAGATGTTTTGTCTTGATCTAGTCCAACTTGTAACAAATAATCAGTGGTATTAGTAACCGGTGAATAAACTTTTGAACTCATTACCAATTCATCTATTGGGCAAATTGTAAGATAACCAATCTCTCTACCTGCTTCAATCCAGTCAGGTCTTTCATGAGAAACTTGGAAAGAGTAATCTAATAAAAATTCACCTTCTTTAGTTTTTATTTCATCAATTGCATTAATAACAAAATATTCAAGTTCAAAAGGATAAAGATCATACTCTAATGCATTCACATGGTAACCATCACTTACTGTTTGAATATAAGCTTTGTTAGAATTGATGAGATTATTAATTTCTTGATCTTTTAACTGAGATAAATCTTTATTATTAATTTTAATTAAAGTTGAAGAGGGTTTAATCTTTCTTTCCGAAAGAGAAAATTTGACAATCGGATAATTATTTTTGTCTCTAGCAATAAAAGTCTCATTAGTTTGATAATTAAAATCTTGTTTAAAAAATATTCCTAAATCAAATTTTGGTTGCTGACCATCTGTTACAATTCCATTTTCAGGATAGGGTATTGAAAGAACTTTATCTTCAAAATTTTTGCATTCATCAGCAACTAGTTGTTGAAAGTATAATAAATAGACTACAAATAATAAATATTTAAAAAATTTCACATACAAACTCTAATGTATGAGAAATAAAAAAAAACCCCTTTAGTTCTATAATTTGAATATTTATAGACTGTAAGCTGTAGATATGATGGTTGCAGCTAATAACATTGCTAAAGTAATAACAAATACTCTTCTCATTATTTTTTTATCTTTATTAGTATTTGATTTCATACCAATGCTATTACACAATAATTCTTAATATTATTGTGTAATTTAAGTGTTAATTTTGGACAAATTTATAAATTAGTGATTTTATAAATAAGTATTTAAATATAAAAATATCTTATGGCAAAGATTAGAAAGATTTCATCGATAGAAAACGGTATAGCTGAAGTCATTAAAATTCTTAGTGAAGATGAGATAGAGGAGGCTATAGGAAAGGGTATATCTTTTTTAAGAAAATGCAGCGATCCTGATCAACCTCAACAAATAGATCACAATGACAGTATTAAATTGGATCTTGCTTGTATAAAAAAGAAAAAAGCACCACCATTATTAAATTCCCATGAGTATATAATGTCATCAAATGTTGCAGAGTTAGATGTGCAAAATGATGATGATCTAGATTCAGTTTTAGTAAAATTTACTATTCTTCATGGAAAACTTGTGGAAGTTATCAAAAAAGCTCAAGAACCTAGCAGTGACAAAGGTGAAGAAATAAGTGTTATTGAGAAAAAGGAAATTTTTGAAGCAATAAAGTCGATAGAAGATAAAATTATGAAACTTAAAATCTCTATTGATAAAAAAAACTAGAGAACTTTAAAAACTATATAATTTAGAACTAGGTAGAAAACTAAAACAATTCCTGACACTTGAGCAAAGTTACTAGCAGAAATAGTAAAATATTTTTTATTAAATATTACTCCAGCTTTTTGTCTTTTTTTAAGATTACTAAACATCATTATTGCTCTAACTGTAAATATAAATAAAAGAATACTCGCAACTTGGTGGCTAACTAGTGAACTTGAATAGCTAAAATTATAAAGTCCATGAATTCCAACTGGTATCAATAATGCCAAAATTAAATTTAAATAATTATGTTTTTTTTCAAAAATACTTTGTGAAATCAAAAAGCCCATCATAATTCCACATAAAGCATGCAGTGGAACCGCACTAAAAGCCCTTGTAATAGCAATATCAAAAGATGGCTCATTATAGAAATACAATACATAATTTATATTTTCATATGCCGCAAAACCAAGTGAGGCTGCTGCCCCATATATCAAGCCATCCATTGGTTCATCAAAAGCAGTTTTTCTCGTACAATAAAAAACAATTACACAAAATTTGAAAAATTCTTCTACAAAAGCTGCTCTGATAAAATTATTAAAGAAATGAAATGTTTCTCCTCTTAGGTTTGTTTCGCTAAAAGTATCAAGTTCTGAAATAATTAGATCTATACCAAGAACAGTTGCGCATCCAAAAAGGAATGTTTTGAAAACAATTCTTGGCGGTTCAGGAAAAGAATCTTGTTTATAAGCGTATACTAATATGATTATTGCAGGAATGATTGCAGCTCCAATATAGACAAAATGCATTCAGTTAATCTTTTTTTCTTCTTCTTCTAGTTTTAGTTTGATTGTTATCTTTTTTATTTTTACTCCATATTCCAATTAACCCAACAATAGGGGCAAGTATTACCCACCAAAATTTAATTAAGAATGGTAAAATTTTTGCCAAAACACCAGCTTTAGCTAAAGTTTTTACCCCAAGACTTCCCGCAACCAATCCACCGATTGTAAAAGCTGCAATTTTATCACCCGATTTATAATCAGAATGTCTAAACCCTTCATCAAAATTAATTGTATTGGCAAATTCTAATGCAAATTCCTCAAATTCATTACTATCAAAATCATCAGTTATTTTTTTCACAACAGCAATATCATGATAACCTTTTCGACCTAAAGCTAATATTTTTGTTTCTAAAGTTGAATCTCCATCTTTCCAATTTACTTTATAAGAATATGTAACATTTTTACTTTCATTTATTTTAGGTTCAAAGACCCAATTTACTTCATTAACAGTTTGTTGAGCTGTTGAATTCATTTCTTCTAAAAGTTTTTTACTATCCACATCCTCCCAATCCTCTAGGGAAACATAGCCATCGTTCAAATATTCTATATAAATTGTATATCCATAATCTTCATTATCTATTACAACCATGTCATTAGGATTTGCATTTTCATTAAATAAAATATTATAAAACTTATCTATTTCTTCTTGTCCCTTGATGTAAATTTCAGATTCTAAAATATAAACTGATGAGTTAGAGTTTGGTATTTCAGCATAATGACCTTTTGGATCATCAAGATTAAACCAATTTAAAGCATAGAAATCTTTAGTTTTCTGATCTTCTTTTGTTTCTACTGTATTAGTTTCTTCTTTTTCAATTTTTTTAGAGTTGTCGTTTTGAATTATCTCTTTATTTTTAAAGTTGTTGTTATATGCAACAATGTCTTCTGGCCAAACCCTTGTTACTTTATGATCCATATCCACACCTTCTCTTGATAAGGAGTCATATTTTTGTAAAAAATAATTATCGTATAATTCTATTCTACCGCTTTGGGATCCATATTCATAAGATCCATCAGTTTGAGTATACCAAACTTTACCTATGAAATCGTAACTGTTACCTCGTTTAAAAATAGTTGCTTCTAATGTTCCGTTAAAATCAGTGGGTCCTTCAACAATGTACATTTTAAATTGGTTTTGATCTTTAAATATTAGAAGAGTTCCTAAACCATCCGTAAACCACAATCCTTCAATAGGATCTAACTTTTTTCCTTGAAGCATTTTAATTGCTACTTCATCAGAGGTAGGTCCATCAACATTAATGGACCAAAATTCACTACCAAAAACAATTGATGAAAAAAAAATTAAAAAAAAAAAACTAAAAACTTTAATGAATTTCATTCTTCACAAACTTCTTTCATTAATTTTCCGTAAATAGAATTGTTTTCATCAAAATATTCCCATTTAAAATAATTCATATCAATTTCCGGAATAACCCAGCTATCTAAAACTTCTCCACGACCCATGGGTCTATTGTAAGATGTGTAAGTGATCCATCTACTTTCCTGAGTTTTGCAATTTACCATATGGTGACCAATCACTGAGAAAACGTCATCCTCAATGTCTTTAAGATAATTTGCTAAAATCCAGTAATATCTATAATCATCTACCTCAAATACTGTTTTTCTATCATAGTACCATTCGGTATCATCTTCATTTAATCCTACACTTTTCCAGTTAAATGATGCAGCAAATAAATTTCCAATATTAAAAAACAAAAAAATAAACAATGCAGATAGAATCTTTTTCATAAAAAACACTAACAAATCTTTATTTA
>JAYNQN010000020.1:0-4063 GCA_038114285.1 Gammaproteobacteria bacterium
TTTAAGCCTAGTTGCCCAGTTATCCATATATATATATCGTTAGCTTTTATTTTTCCAATCTCCACAGCACACTGATCAAAAGAATTTACATTCGCCAAAAGACCCAGAACATAGGTTTTATGTTCATAAAAAGATAAAAGAACACCAAGGGTTTCTGGAGACATATCTTTCAATAGAAATGCATTAGTTGGTTTGTTCCCAGATAACTGAAGATTTTTAATAACTAAATTTTTATTTAAACCCAAATTTGAAAATTTTTTTTCATACAAATCTATCGCCTCGTTTTTTGTAAAACCTGTATTTAAAATTTCTATATGACTTAAATAATTAGAAAATAATTTATCATGATTATCTTGACTGCCTGAATCTGTTTTACAAGAAATTATAAAATCTGATGGTATAAATGTTTTACCTTGATGTAATAACTGATAAAAGGAATGCTGAGAGCAATTTCCAGTAGCCCCCCAAATAATATTCCCGCTAATATTTGTAAGCTTATTACCGTTTTTGTCTACTGACTTTCCATTGCTTTCCATTTCAAGTTGCTGAAGATGTTCTTTTAAAAATCTTAGTCTATAATTGTAAGGAAGAACAAGATGAGTTTGGGCTTTAAAAAACCTAGTATAATAAAATGATAAAAGGGCCATTATAACTGGTATATTTTTTTCGTATTTTCTTTGAAAAAAATGTTTATCACCTTTATAAGCTCCTTTTAAGAATTTAGAAAAATTATTAAATCCAACAGCAATTATTAATCCAATACTGACACCAGTCCATAATGAATAACGCCCGCCAATCCAATCCCATATTTTTATAATATTGTCTTCTTTTATACCAAATTTTTGTGCAGAAAACTTATTCTCTGTTACGGCTAAAAAGTTTTTCATAATATCTTGATTATTAGTATTTTTTAACAACCACTTTTTTACTCTTTTTGCATTCTCAAGTGTTTCAACAGTTTTAAAACTTTTTGACACAATAATAAATAACGTTGTTTCAGGTTTTAAATTTAACAATATGTCATTAGACTCTGTAGAATCTAAATTTGATATAAAATGTAAATTAATGTTTTTTGCACTATAATTTTTTAAGGACTCATATATCATTTTAATACCATAATATGAGCCACCGGTTCCTATTGAAACTACGTCAGTAAATTTTTTTCTCGAAAAAGATTTTCGCTTTCCGGAATTGACCTCATTAGAAATCTTTTTTAATAAGGACTTATGTTTTTTAATTTCATTTTGCGTATCTTTAGATAAAGAATGAAAGGTTTCCCTCATTGCTGGATGAAGCGCTTGTCTTTTTTCAGATAAATTAACTTCTTCTCCTGAACATAATCTTCTAAAATTATCTTTTACATCAATTAATTCTGCTAGTTTTGTCAAATCTTTGATTGTTTTACTATCAATTATATTCCTAGAGTAATCAAAAAATATATTTTCTGTATCAATATTAAAATTTTCATTTAAAGATTTTTTTTTAATCTTAGAACATCGTATAGAATCTTTTTTTATTTTATTTATTTGTGATAAGAAAATTTTATTCATTTTTCTTAAAAATTTGTTTATACAAGCTGCATTGCTATACTGGCTGTTTTTTTTATAATTTTATTATTTGTATCTAAATAGACTAATATTGGCTTATGTTTTTTGATTTCGTTTTTTGGTATATCTATGTATGAACATATAACTAATTTATCGCCTGGTTTTGCCTTGTGCGCTGCTGCACCATTCACAGAAATTATTCCGCTTCCTGGTTGAGCTAAAATTGTATATGTAGTGAACCTTTCACCGTTGGTTACATTGTATATATCAATTTTTTCATATTCATGTATTGATGCTTGAGCAAGAATATTACTATCTATTGCACAAGAACCATCATAATCAAGCTCTGAATGTGTTACATGTGCTCCATGTAATTTTGATTTTAAAAAACTTAGTGTCATCTATTTGCCTTTTCGTATAACTTTAATAATTTTATTTAAGGTGTGATTTTATAATTATATTATCTATAAGTCTAACGGTCCCTAAATAACCCGCTATTAGTGCTATTAAATCATTATCGTTTGGTTGCTGCAATGTTTTTAAATCTCTAATTGTAAAATATTCAAGTTCAATAGGGCTTTTGGAAAAAAAAATATTTATTTCTTCTTCAATTGTTCTTGGTGAGGAATCCTGCTCATATAATCTTGATACTAAAACTAAACTTTTATAAATTTCAGATGCGATTTCCTTTTGTGCTTCAGATAAAAGATTATTTCTTGAGCTTAAAGCTAACCCAGAATCATCTCTGATAATAGGGCAAGATAAAATTCTAATTTTATGGTTACATATTTTTATTAGCTCTTTTATTACAACTATTTGCTGATAATCCTTCTCACCAAGAACAACTATATTGGGTTTGATAATTTGAAAAAATCTATGCACAATATCCATGACAGCCAAAAAATGTCCTTTTCTATATTTACCACACAAATCATTTGTTAAAATTTTTGGCTCTAAAACTGGATCAAAACCTTCAGAATTATTTTCTATATCTCTCTTTTCTGGAATTAGTATGTAATCAACACCAGTATCTTTAAGCCTTTTTATGTCTGCATCTAATGTTTTAGGATACGAATCAAAATCTTTTTTATCTGTAAATTGACTTTCATTTACATAAATACTGACGCACGTGTTTTTAGCATTTTTTTTTGCAACTTCAACTAATTGAAGGTGACCATTATGAAGGTTACCCATTGTTGGCACAAAAGCGTCAATATGAAGTTTTGAATCAATAAATTCGTCAAGAGAACTAAAAATTTTCATTAATTATATAATACTGATATTTTTAACGTATTTGTAAAATTTTTCTATAGCTGCGGGTATGCTTTTAGTATTTAATAAATAATTTTTAGAAAACTTTGGAGGATTACTTGAAATACCGATAATATCATATAAAACTTGCACCTGCCCATCACACAACTCTCCAGAACCAATTCCAATTACAGGAATACTTAATGCTTTGGTTATTTTCTCTGATAATTTTTTATCAACACACTCTAATAAGACTATATCAACACCAAGTTTTTCTAGGGTTTTTGCTTTTTCTAGAATAATATTGCTCTCGGTTTCATTCTTTCCATAAACTCTTATATCCTCTTTTTGCGAAACATACTGTGGAAGTAAGCCAAGATGTCCACAAACTGATATATTTTTGGATATTAATTTTTTTATAATATTTTTATATTCATCTTTATATTCTACCTTCACAATGTCTGCCTTAGATTTAATTAATTTTTTTGCATTTAAAAGTGCATCTTCAGGAGTTTGGTAAGAATTTTTTGGCATATCAGACATTAAAATAAAATTATTTTTATTTTTTGCAACACATTCTGTGTGATAAGAAACATCTTCTATCTTTACGTCATGTGTATTATTTTCACCCTGTATTACCATACCTAATGAATCGCCAACTAATACAATATCAATTTTTAAATCATCTAAAATTTTACTAAATGATGCGTCATAGCATGTAATGCAAACTATTTGGTTTGAATCTGTTTTAAACTTAATAAGTTTTTCTCTAATATTATTCATTTATTATGCTTGCTAAGGGATTAAAATAGTGTTTTCCTTTTTCTATCGAGTAAATTTTATCTAATAAATTTTTATAATCTATTTCATTATTTACAAAATCAATATCTTCGGCATTGACAATCAATAAAGGAGAAGATTCATACGTGTTAAAAAATTTTAAATACATTGAATTTAATTTCTCTAGATAGCTGCTTGTAATATATTTTTCAAAATTTCTTCCTCTTTTTTTTATTCTTTTAATTAAAACTTCAATTGGTGCTTGAAGATAAATTAATAGGTCTGGCTTTGGTATATCTACCGTCATATATGAATACAATTGATCATATAGATCATATTCTTCATTACTTAATGTAACTTGTGCAAATAGCCTATCTTTTTGCAACATAAAGTCTGAGACTCTTGTCTTTGCAAAAATATCTTGTTGCTTAAAAGATTGAACCTGTCTCTGACTCATAAAAAAAACTACAAGCCCACGAGAATCA
>JAYNQN010000020.1:4073-5557 GCA_038114285.1 Gammaproteobacteria bacterium
CAATGAAACTTCTCTTTGATTTTTATAAAACTTTGATAAAAATGGATTATCATCAACGTTTTCTAAAATTAATTCAGCATCCCATTCCAATGATAATTTATTAGCAAGACTTGTCTTTCCAACGCCAATTGGACCTTCTATTACAATATATTTTGAAGCTAGATCTTTCATTATTTATTTATTTTATTAATTTCATTATACAAACAGTCCTTTAATAAATCTTTAGCAAAACCTTGAGTTGGAATATATATATCTGGATTTATATCTATTAAAGGCAATAAAACAAAAGCTCTATCAAAAGCATTTATGTGCGGTATTGTCAAAATATCTGACTTATAAATCAAATTTCCGTAAACAATAATATCTAAATCAATGATCCTTTCTGACCATCTTACCGAACTTTTTTTTCTCCCCATAGAAATCTCTATATCTTTCAATGATAATAATATATCTTCTGGTGATTCACCACTTTTAAACATAACTGCCGCATTGATATAATTATCTTGGTCACTTGGTCCCATAGGTGCGCTTTCATAAAAACTAGATATTTTCATATCATTATAGATATCAAGAAATGAAATAGAGTCTATAGCTTTTTCAATCTGAGAAATAGGATTATCTAAGTTACTACCTAAGCCGATATATAATTCTCTAATCTCTTTTGAATTATTTATTTCGTCTACTGCCATAACGATTTTTACCTCTAATAGTTTTTTTACTTTTTACATCTTTTTGTATTTCATGCCATTCATCAGAAAATTTTCTTAGGTCTTTGTCTATCAAAGATCTAATATGGAAAAAATCATATGCTGCTCTAAATTTACTAAAACTTGTTAAATATTGAATATTCCTCTTACTTAAATTTAAAAAACTACTTTGTAATGACCATATTGTAAAAATTGTTGATTGAAAAAAATCTGGTATCGCAATATATTTATTCTGACTTTCAATTGTTTTCTTGAATGCCTCATCAATACCTTGCGATTCTATTTCATCTAATTGTAAAAAATATGGCCATAAAAAAACAGCATATATAAAAGATGGATTGACATGCATACCTTTATTAACTCTCAAGTCTGTATTTCTTAAAGCTAAAGTAAAAAATTCATCATATATTTTATTATTTTTAAGAATTTTATATGTATAAGGAAATAAATACTTAAATAAGTTTGTTTTCTTAAGCTCTTTATAACCTACTTCACCATTTCCTGAATGCATTATTTTTAGTATTTCATCAAACAATCTATAAGGTGACACATTATTTATTAAATGAGACATCTTTATAATTGATTCTTTACAATCGCTGGTTAATTTTAAATCTAATTTAGATTCAAATCTTAATGCTCTTAGCATTCTTACAGGATCCTCTTGGTAACTAACTGATGGTTTTTTAATAGATCTAAGTTTTTTTTCTTTTATATCATTTACTCCGTTTACATAATCATGAAGTATGCCGCTGTCTAGATCTAAATATAAAGAATTTA
>JAYNQN010000021.1:0-265 GCA_038114285.1 Gammaproteobacteria bacterium
TTAGAGGTCTGTAGTTTTCTTTGTCTTGAATGGCGTGACCTATTTCATGCGCTACAACAGCAATACTAGTGATACTTTTTTTATTTAATTTATCCTCACCAATATGAATTTTTTTTTCAATTGGATTATAATGATCCATCTGTTTTATGGATTTAATAGATACATTTGTAATTTGCTGTTCGTGAAGTATTTTTTCTCCCAACTCTCTGCCGGTAAAAGGCATATCTGTTAAAACTCTATTATTTTTTCTAAGAATATGCTGAAC
>JAYNQN010000021.1:275-4416 GCA_038114285.1 Gammaproteobacteria bacterium
AAAATAAGCCATATGAATTAAATATTTAATGCTTTTGGAAATACAACCATCAAAGATAAGTATTTTAAATTTGAAATATGAAAATTTGCTTTTTCCTTTATTGTTACCATATATTTTGATGAAACACTCAAAATGCACAAAAATTCAATTTTATTTAAAACTTCAAAATTACTTTTCCCTTTTCTTTGGCCAGATAACAGAAAAGACTTAAAATTCAGAGTTTTACTAGCATTATTTAGTATGGTACTTGCAAAAATAGCTAGTGTTTACACTCCTTTAATACTTGGAAATGCAGTAGACTCACTAACTGATCTAAGTAGCGGCATCAATTTGTTAATATATGTCCCTGTTGCGCTCATTATTTCTTACGGGGTAGTTCGAATTGCATCCTTTGCTTTTGGTGAGATTAGAGATGCCCTATTCTCAAAAGTCTCTCAAAACGCAATCAGGAGTGTAAGTTTAAAGATATTTAAGCATTTACATTTCTTATCTTTAGACTTTCATCTCTCAAGGCAAACTGGTGGTTTAAATCGATATATTGATAGAGGAACTAAGGGAATTGATTTTTTGCTTCGTTATGTGCTTTTTAATGTTGTGCCTACTTTTATTGAATTAGTTTTGGTAATTATTATCCTTTTTACCTTATACGGATTTCAATACGCAGCAATTACACTCATCACTATTATTATTTATGTCATCCTTACATTTGTTATCACTGCTTGGAGAATTCAATTTCGTAAAGATATGAATGCTGCAGATAATAATGCAAGCACCAAAATGATAGATAGTTTACTGAATTTTGAAACAGTAAAATATTTTAACAACGAAAATCATGAATTTAGTAGACTTGATGAATCTCTAGAAAAATATGAGTTTGCTGCAAATAAAAATAGAATATCTCTTTCACTACTTAATGTAAGTCAAACAATCGTCATTATGACAGGTATAACTATTATGTTAGTATTAACTGTGTTTGGTATTCAGCAAAATGTTATTACGGTTGGTGGATTTGTTGTGATCAATGCGTATATGCTTCAATTATATCAGCCATTAAATTTTTTAGGCACCATTTACCGTGAAATAAGACAATCCTTAATTGACATGGAAAACATGTTTAATCTTCTTAATGAAAAGAATACTGTGATTGATAATGGAAAAAAAGTGCTAGATAACTCTAATGCTGAAATAACTTTTAAGAACATTTCGTTTGGATATCGCCCTGATCGAATAATCATTAAAGATATTTCTTTTCATCTTGAAAAAGGTAAATCTTTAGCAATTGTTGGGCCTACTGGGGCTGGTAAATCAACCATTAGTAAATTATTATTTCGTTTTTATGATCCAAATAAAGGTGAGATACTAATTAATAATGAAAACATAAAAGATTTTAAGCAAGATTCACTTAGAAAATCTATTGGTATCGTACCTCAAGATACTGTTTTATTTAACGATACCATTTATTATAATATCTCATACGGGAATCCTGAAGCATCACATGATGAAATAATTAATGCAGCTAAAATTGCTGGTATTCATGATTTTATAGAGAGCATCCCTGATAAATATCAAACAATTGTTGGAGAAAGAGGTCTGAAATTATCTGGTGGAGAAAAACAACGAGTTGCAATAGCTCGAACTGTATTAAAAAATCCTTCTATTTTCTTTTTTGACGAAGCCACTTCAGCTTTAGACTCTTCAACTGAAAAAGATATCATTGAAAATCTTAACAATATTTCTGAAGGTAAGACTACTCTTATTATTGCTCATCGCTTATCGACTGTTTCTAAAGCTGATAACATTATTGTTATTGATAAAGGAGAAATAGTTGAAGAAGGCAATCATCCTACCCTACTTGCAAAAAAAGGTTTGTATTCCTCCATGTGGGATAAGCAAAAGGACCTCTAAATTAATTTTTAAATAAAAAAGAATGTGGCACCGACTAGGAGCAAATTTACAACGAGTACAGTGCAAAATAAAAGAACTATTTTATCTATCAGTGCCACAACTTTGAATTAATAGTCAATACTGTCAAATAAGAGGTTAAATTGTGTCTAAGTTAAGACAAATTAATCAATTGTAGTGATTTTCTTACGTACAAGGTTTTTATTTAACTTTGTTTCTCTAATTGTAATTATGGTTATTCCAATAAAAATTACAAAAGCACCAAGCCATGTAAATAAGTCAGGTTTTTCATCAAAAAACAAATATCCATAGAAGGAAGCAATGATTAAACCAAAAAAAGAAAAAGGTTGTGTCATTGAAACATCAACTAATTTGTAAGCATGATTAAGTGCAATGTGGGATATTGTACCAACGAGTGCGGCGAGTGCAAGATATATAAGAGAGTATAAAGACAAATTTTGCCAGTAGATTATTGCAAATACTGCTGAGAATATAGTCATGAAAGTATATTGATAGGTTAAAATTGTTATAGAATTATCATCTTCAGTTAATTGCTTTGTAATAATTATAATTATTGACCATAAAACAGATGCAATTAAAATCATTTGCACTCCATAAGTTATTGTAATTATTCCTGGGCGCAAAATAATTAACATCCCTATAAAACCAATTACAAGAGCACTTATTCTATAAATTCTGATTTTTTCTTTTAAAAAAATTACAGCTAAAATTGTTACAATAAAGGGTACAGAAAAATTTAATGCTGAAATTTTTTCATATGGGACTAACATTAAAGCTGAAAAAGTAAGAAACATTGCAGGTAGATTTAAAATTGATCTTACTAAATGAGTCTTCAAATTATTTGTTTTGAAAACACTAAATTTTGTAAGCAAAATATACGGAAAAATAATTATAAATCCAATCAAGAAACGATAAAAAGCTGCTAAATAAATATTAGCTTCAAATTGAGCAATTTTAATCAATACGCCCATAGTGCTTCCACAAACAATTGAAACAAATATTAAAATGATTGCAAAAAGATTTTTGTGCATAAATTAATTTAATTTAAATTTAATAGTGGTATTTTATTTTGAGTCATTTTAATTTATTCTAAACTAATTAAGAATAGTATTAATGTCATATTGGTGGTGACAAAAAATCACCCAAGTGATTTATACAATTATTTCGAAAGGTGTATTATCAATCTGATGATTAATATCCCATTTATTCCCTTTAATTCCAGAGCCAAAATTTGCAGATTTGTTTGTGTAAGGTAATGAATAAAGTATAGAGTTAAAATACTTCTTCATTTTTGGAAGATGCTTGAAATCTATAAAAAATTTATTCAATTTTGGAAAACCAACTGTAGATAATATTTTATCATCATTTTTTTCATCAACTAAATTATAATGTTTTAAAAACTCAATATAGAAATCCAAAATATCAAAAAGATTAAAATCTGGAATAGAAACATTATTGTTTAATAAAAATTTTGAATTATCATTTGATGATAACCAATGTTCAAATTTTTGCATTTTTCCTGCATCATTTTTCTGAAAATCTTTTTCATAAACTTCTTTTGCCGCTTCTTTTTCTAAATCTTTATTCTTAAAATGAGTATAAGCAAAAGATGTAATGATACTTCTAAGATCATTTGTTTCTAAAAGTAACTGTTCGCATCTAGTTTGCTCGACTTCATTACTGCCAAGCATTTTGAATTTTCGCCCAAGATACAATAAGCATGCATTTGATTGAGATATTAGATGTTTCTGACCTTCATCATCGATAATCTCCATATAAGGTAAGTTAATAAGACTGTTCCTTTTTTTTAACTCAATTTTATCATTATTTGTCCAATCAGAGCCATCAAATAAAACATTATCATTTTCTATTATTGGCTGTAATTTATAGTTTTTAGATAATAATTTTTCTCCAGCATAAATAACTACTTGTCTACATACAGAGCCAAGTCCTTTAGTGCTCCAGTATCCAATGGTTATTGGGTTTGATGTATTCATAGTATTTATACTTTATATTATATTTATAATTATTTACTAAAAAAAATGGCGTGCCCGGCATGATTCGAACATGCGACCCCCAGATTAGGAATCTGGTGCTCTATCCTACTGAGCTACGGGCACTGCTTGTTTTCCAATACTTTTTTCTAGTACGATTGAACCATTCATGTTCATGGTACCACCATGGTACCACCATTTATTTATTTTAACATATTCTAGAT
>JAYNQN010000022.1:0-4286 GCA_038114285.1 Gammaproteobacteria bacterium
CAGAGTGTCCCCTATAGTGGAGATGAATGTAGTTAATGAATCTACGATTGAACTGAAGCTTAATGAGCCATTTGCAGCAATCTTATCTTCTCTAGCAGGAATTGCAATTGTGCCATCTGAATATCAAGATGATATAGAAACACTTCAACAAACTCCTATTGGCACTGGTCCTTTTAAATTTGAAGAATGGCAACCAAATAGTCATATTCAAATGTCAAAAAATGAAAACTACAGAACAGCAGGATTACCTAAAGTTGATGGCGTGAGAGTAAGTTTTGTGCCTGAGTCAGCTACTAGACAAGTTGGTTTAGCTAATGGAGAATATGATATTTTGCCAGGTGTAGACCCAGCTACTGCGCTTCAATTACAGACAAATGCAAACATTGATATTTTTCAAACTAGAAATTTATCCTACACATTGCTTGGAATGAATACTACGAGAGCACCTCTTGATAATGCAGATGTAAGAAAAGCAATCAATCTTCTTTTAAATAGATCAGATATAATTGATGGAGCTTTATTTGGTGCTGCAGTTCCTGGTGGTCCTTTATCGCCTGCTTTGGCAACATGGGCAATGGATACTGATAGTTTTAGTTGTTACTCCCATGATGTAGATGCAGCAAAAACATTATTATCAAATGCAGGTATTTCTATGCCTATAAAATTAGAAATACTTGTACTTCCTCGTCAAGATGCAAAAGATATTTCACAAGTAATTCAACAGCAATTAAATGCAGGTGGATTTGAAATTACTCTTGCAAATAAAGAGATTGGAGAATTTGTTCAAGATTGGCGAAATTCTGATTTTGATATGTTTGTTTCTGCAAATGGCGGAAACCCAGATCCAGATCAATATTTTTATAGAACTTTTAGACCGGGTGGATCAACGAATGTATTTAAATACAGTGACAGTGAAATAGACTCACTTCTAGATGCAGGTCGAAAATCTACATCAGTTTCAGAAAGAAAATCAATTTATGATCAAGTTCAAGCAAAATTAGCTTGTGAAGGGCCAATCGCACATTTAGCTTATGGCGATCTTTCAACAGCAGTCAATAAAAGCGTAAAAGGTTTTGAAATATACGCAACAGGAAGGCTAGCAAGTTTAATTTCTGTAACAAAATAATAAAAATCTTACAAAAAACACCTTAATTTATATTAAGGTGTTTTTTTTATATGAATTATAAATATCTATTCAATCGTATCTTCGATCTTTCAATCGTACTGATTGGAATTTCTATCATCGTGTTTTCTATGATCCGGCTTATACCTGGAGATGCTGTAGCAATTATGCTGGGAGCTAATACTGAAATCACTGATGAAGCAATGAATGAATTACGCTCGAGATTAGGTTTAGATAAATCAATTATAGAGCAATATTTTTTTTGGGTATCAAATATTTTTAAAGGTGATTTTGGGACTTCAATTTGGACAGGTAGACCCGTTATTGAAGAAATTTATTTAAACGCGTGGCCTACCATAGAATTAACGGTTTTAGCAGTTTTAATAGGAGCTGGTTTATCTATACCTATTGGATGTTTCATGGCAACATCTCGTGGAAGTATATCCGAGATTTTTGCAAGAGTGACGGCTATAGCAGGATTAACTATTCCCTCTTTTTGGTTAGGTATTGTATCTATATTTTTAGTGGCAAAACTTTTTCCAAGTTTTATTGCACTTGGATATGTTCCTTTTTTTGATGACCCAATTGAAAATCTAAAGAGAATGGTGTTGCCAGTCTTTGCACTCTCACTTCCTATGATTGCTAATCTCTCCAGACTTATTCGCTCTGCAATGCTAGACGCATTAAGTCAGCACTATATAAGAACAGCGAAAGCAAAAGGTGTTAGTAATTTTTCTACCGTATATAAGCATGCTCTTCGAAATGCACTAATACCATACATTACAAGTGTAGGAGTATCTGTTGGTTATCTTTTAGGAGGCTCGATTGTGATTGAGCAAGTTTTTGCAATTCCAGGTTTGGGACGCTTAGTACTTGGTGCAATTGCTGAACGTAATTATCCTCTTTTACAATCAAGTATTTTAGTTATGACTGCTGCATTTGTTTTAGTAAACTTTATAGTCGATATTTTATATCTTTTTATTGATCCAAGAATTTCTAAGAATGATTAATTTTTTTTCAAATATTATTAAAAATGATAAATTGTTATTTTTTTCAATTATCATAGTTTCCTTCCAAGTCGCACTAGCTGTTTGTGCGCCAATATTAGGTTTTCAAGATCCATATAAAATGATCATGATCAATAGATTGAAAGATCCAAACTTAATAAACTTATTTGGCACCGACCATTTAGGCAGAGATGTTTTAGCAAGAGTTGTATATGGATATCAAACATCACTATTAACTAGCTCACTTGCAGTAATTTTATCACTTATTCTTGGCGGAACTATTGGGTTGTTAGCGGCTTATTATAGGGGTTTGTTTGACAGAATTATAATGCGATTTATGGATATTTTATTTGCATTTCCAATCTTATTATTGGCAATAGGTATAATTGCAGTAATTGGTCCAAGTATTTGGGGTGCAGCTATTGCAATTGCTATTGTTTATACACCAATTTTTTCAAGATTAATTCGCGGACCTGCACTAGTTATCTGTGAAACCGAGTATGTTGAAAGTGCTTTATCTGTCGGAGCATCAGATTTTAGGATTATTTTTTTTCATATACTGCCAAATTTAACTTCTGTTATTTTAGTTCAATCCAGTCTTTTATTATCTGCAGCAATATTGGTAGAAGCTTCACTTTCTTTTCTAGGTTTGGGAGCACAACCTCCTATACCCTCGTTAGGATTATCATTATCTGAAGGTAGAAATTTTCTATTATTATCTCCTTGGCCAGCGGTATTTTCTGGCTTAGCAATTTTGTTTCTTTCTTTTGGTTTCAACCTACTTGGAGATTGTTTGAGAGATAGACTTGATCCTCGACTAAAAGGAGAATTTGAAAATAAATTTTAAATTTAAATTATTTTAAAATCTTATGAAGATTATTGTCGTTCTCTTCGAGAATTTTTTTGGCATCTTCAATACTGTAATTATGATAAAGCATAAGAGACATACGAATATTATAATTTGTTTGCTCTAAAAAATTAACAGCAGTTTCTTTAGAGCATCCAGTAATTTCTGATAATATAAACTGTGCTCTTTTTCTTAATTTTTCATTTGATGCAATTACATCAATCATGAAACCTTTATAAACTCTATTCAATTTAATCATTAAGGATGTTGAAAAAAGGTTGAGAGCAATTTTTTGACTTGTTCCAGCAGCTAAACGTGTAGAACCAGCCAAGAATTCACTACCGGTTTCAAGGCAAATTTTTATTTCTGCTAAATTTAATAGTAAAGAATTTCTGTTATTTGAGACTCCTATAGTTAAGGCGCCAATATTTTTTGATAATTCAATAATTTTTAAAGTATATTTAGTTGATCCACTTGCCGCTATACCTATGACAACATCATCTTGATTTATTTTTTTTTCATTGAAATGTTGTATAGCAAGCTCTTCACTGTCTTCAGAGCCTTCTGTTGGTTTAAGTGGGTTATCACCCGAAAAACAAAACTGCACTCTTTCATCAGGCCAACCAAAAGTTGGAATAAGTTCTACACCATCTATCGCTCCAATTCTACCAGAGGTACCAGCACCAACATAAACAATTTTAGAATTTTTTGGTTTTAATCTTTTAATTGAAGAAGAAACAGCAAACTCAATATCCTTAAGAGAGTTTTTTACTGCTGTAAAAGATTTGGTTTGTGATTGAAGTAACTCTTCAAGTAATTTCTGTGTTTCCCATGTTTCAATATTATCATAAATATCTTCTCTTATTTCTGTCTCTTTCATTTTGTATCTTTTTAAATTTTATGTTCAGTCGATTTAATTGAGATAATAATTATTAACAAAAAATTAACATTTTAAAAACTTAAGTCAAATTTAATAAATATGTATTAGATAAATTGAAAAATTTATTTTAGGTTCAAAAGAACAGTTTCTAATATTTTAATAGCTAACTTCATATCTTTTTCTGATGAATACTCTTTAGGATTATGACTAAGTCCGTTTTTAGAGCGCACAAATAACATGGAGATATCACATAAATCACTCATCGCAGATGCATCATGCGTAGCACCAGAGGGTAATTGAAAGGGTTTCATCTCTAAAATTTTAAAAGCTTTTACTAGGTATTTTTTTAATTTTTCATTACACATAACAGCTTCTTGATCATATGTTTTATAAAATTGATGCTTCAAATTTCTTTTTTTTGCTATTTGA
>JAYNQN010000023.1:0-4186 GCA_038114285.1 Gammaproteobacteria bacterium
TATCAATATAGTAGCAAATAATAAACCAAAGCCTAAACTAACCGCCATTGGAGATAAAAATTTTGTTTGTCCTGTAGCAAAAAATATTAAAGGAGAAATTCCTAAAAATGTTGTTAATGAAGTAAGAATTATAGGTCTTGCCCTAACTTGACAAGCTTGTAAGGTAGCTTCTATTTTATCTATACCTTGTTTTCTTAATTTTTTAAGAAAATCGATTAGAATGAGAGAATCATTTACAACAATACCAATTAATGCCAAAAGCCCTATAACTGATAAAAATTGCAAATTATATCCGAAGAAAATATGCCCTAAAACAACACCTACAATTGCAAATGGGATTGAAAACAATACTACTAAGGGATCAATTATTGTTTTAAAGAGCACAGCTAATATAAAAAATATTATCCCAAGAGAAATATAAGCTGTTTTTTTCATATCTGCAAAATTTTCTCTACTTCTTTTTTTACTGCCAAGATACTTGTATTCAAACTGTGGATCTTGATCAAAGGTTGTTTTATATCTTTTATCAAATAATGCCGTAACCTCTATTGGTGTTATAATACTTGGATCTACATCTCCTTTTATTATTGCTAATCTCTGCCCATCTCTTCTTCGGACAGTATTCATACCTCTTGATATTTCTATATCAGCAACTTCAGCTAAATAAATTGTCTTGCCAGATTCTAATATAATTGGAAGTTGATATAATTTACTACTATCATTTCTATACTTCTCTGAATAAATTAATCTAACTGGTACTCTTTCACCATTAAGATTAAAGTATGATGTCTCTAGCCCTAAAAATCCTGTTCTTACTGATTCAGCTATATCGGCTTGAGTAAGACCAAGTTCTTTTCCTCTATTATTTATTTTATATTTAAATTCTACTTTTCCTGGATCCTGGTCTTGTTCAACATCTTTTACCCCTTGTATTTGCGATAAAAAAATCTGAATTTCTTTTGCATATTTCGTAAGAGTTTTTTGATCCTGACCAATAACCCCTATTACAATATCTGACCCACCGGGCCCTCCTGATGCTTTCTTTACAGATAGTTTTTGTATACCCGATACTGATGATAACTTTTTCCTCAGTATATCAATAATTTCCTTCTCGCTTCTTTCTCTTTGCCCATAATTGTCAAATGACATATTAAAAATTGGAGTTACAACATAATCAACGAATCCTTGTGGAGTACTTTTTTTAAGACTTACAACAATTTGAATATATTGGCTGCCCAAATCAAACCTGCTAAAGTCTTTAAAACTTACTCCAACATTTGTATATAAAGATTCTAATTCTTTATCATTTAATTCAGATAAAATTAACTCTTCCATTTTTACAGCAACTTTTTCAGTATCTTTTACACTACTTGTTACAGATGTCTCAGCATTAATAAAAAATTGTCCAGAATCAACTTTGCCAAATTGATAATATGGTATCCTTGTGATTGCAAAAGATATAACTAAGCACAATATCCCAACCGTTACACTTGATACTAAATATCTGCTATTTAAGCATTTTTTTAAATAATTTTTATAAATTAAAAGTGCTTTTTCCCATTTCTTTTTTTTGATATTATTTTCCGGTGGTTTTCTTAAAAAACTCGCACAATGAGAGGGTAGAACAACAAAAGCTTCCATAAGTGATCCTATTAATGCAACACTTACAACTAATGGAATTACCTCGATAAATTTACCAAGTGTTCCAGATATACTAAGCATAGGAAGGAATGCTGCTATTGTTGTAAGTGTGGAGGCCACAATAGGCCAAAATACCTCTTCTGCACCAATTTTTGCAGCAACCGATGGTTCTTTACCGCTCTCTAAATGTCTATAAGTATTTTCGGTAACTATTATTGCATCATCAACAATCATTCCCAGAGCAACTAAAAATGCAAACAAAGAAACCATATTTATGGTAAATCCAAAAATATACATTCCAAATGCCGCTACTAAAAAAGAAACAGGAATACCAAATGCAGTTATTAAAGCAACTCTAGAATTTAAAAATAAATATAATGAAATTAAAAGTAATGTTAATCCTATAATGCCTGAAGATTTAACCGTATCTAAACGAGTTTTTACATTTTGTGAAAAATCACTAAATACCTCAATATTTAAACCAGATGGCAAAGCATAATCATTTACTAAGTCTCTTACATTTTTTGAAACATCAAAAACAGATGCGTCAGCTGTTTTTGTCACTGACATATTTACTGCTTTCCTACCGTTAAATCGCCCGACAGAACTTTCTTCTTCCAATCTTTGTTCTACTATTGCAATTTCTTTTAATAATAACTGACCACCAATATCGTTATTTTTAAGGGTAATATTTTCTATAGCTTTCATTGACGAAGAACCTAAACCTCTAAGCAAAATATCACCCTCTACAGATTTTACAGAACCTCCAGGCAAATCTCGGACATTTCGTCGTAAAGCGGAAATGATCTCTTTGGTTGATATCTTTTTTGTAGAAATTATTGATGGATCTATTACTACCCAAATTTCATCATCTCGATTACCAGCTATACCAACTCCTGCTACACCATCAAGTTGCATTATTTTTTGTTTAATAGTTTTTGCTTGTGAGAATAATAAGCTTTTCCTAGTTTCACCATATATACTTACACTGATTACTGGAAACCTTGTTTTGACTCTTGTTATTTCAGGCTCGTCAGCCTCCTCAGGAAAGCCATCAATAGCATCTGTTAGATCTCTAACACTTCGAAGAATTTCATCTACATCAGCTTCTGGTTTTAACCGCAAAGTAACATTTGAGGAACCTTCTTTGCTTTTAGAGTAGTAATAATCTATATCTTGAAGATTATCCAAACTGTCTTCAATTGGAATTGTAACCTGCTTTTCAACTTCTTCAGGAGAAGCTCCATCATATTTTGTAACAATTTTTACAGCATCTTTTTCAACCACAGGAAACATTTCTTCAGGCATAGATTGCCAAGAAATTACTCCAACAATTAATACTAAAAGTAAAAATAAATTTACAATAAGAGGGTTTTTTATAGAGTATTCAATCATTATATAATTATTTTATTTTTTTAAATTATTTTGATGTTAATACTTCTTGATTATTTGATAATGATGCGACATCTTTGGTAACAATAATATCATTTGTCTTTACATTACCTTTAACAACATAAATTTCATTAAATCTAGTTATTAAATTAACCTCTATTTTTTGAAGTTTTTTCTTATTTACAAGAAATATGTATTTTTTTCCATTGTCATTTAACACAGAAGAAACAGGCACCCCGAAGCTATTGTTTATTTTAGGAAGAATGAATTTTGCTGTTGCTATCATTCCAGATCTTAAGTGTTTATTTTGAATTCTTATTCTTAGCAGATGGGTATAAGTCTCTAAGTTTGGACTTGTTTGAAAGGATATTAATTTTCCAGTTGTGTACAAGCCATTTGAGAATATCTCAATATCCATATTTAATTTTAAAGCATCGATTACATCACCTCTAACTTCAACATATAAATCTAATTGGGAAGTATCGATAAGATTTGCTACTATCATATTAGAGTTCACTGTATCACCCTCATCAACTTTTACGTCATTAATAACTCCAGAAAATTTTGCTTCAATGTAAGTTTTATTAAAGTCTTGCTTACTTTTATACATCAAAGTTTCTAATTCAATTTGTTTCTGGATAGTTTTATCAAATTGAGATTTAGCTAAAAGTGATTTTTTATCTAGAACCTTCATTCTTTCTACTTCTTTTGTTTGAAGTTCAAAATTTTTTTTTGCTAATTCATACAATTTTTTATATATGTAAAATTTTTCTAAAATCAATATTTTCTCACCTGAATTTATGAACACTCCAGGCTCAACAAATTTTTTTGATATTTTTCCATTAATTTCAAACTTTAATTCAGCCTTCTTAGACGGTTCTAGTCTCCCCATATACTCAACAGAAGGAGAGATATCTTCCATTTGGAGTTTCATAGTATCAACAATGACTGGTATAGGTTTATTTACATTTGCTTCAGGCTCAGGCTGAAAAACAAATAACATTGCCGACATAAATATTAAAGACAATAATGCCAAAACACTAATAAAACCCTGTTTTGCAAATATATTTGATTTTAAATGATCCTTCAAAATAACCTCTTTTTAAGTAATATAATAAATTATTATCTCAAATTTTTGATATATAATATATCT
>JAYNQN010000024.1:0-3938 GCA_038114285.1 Gammaproteobacteria bacterium
ATGGATGGCTGTTGATGCCAGTTTACTTTCTATTACTGATATAAATAGAGACGGTATGAAACAAGGCCCAAATTTCGATGAAACATTAAAAGTTGCAGAAATCTCAAATTGTCCTGTAATTATATCTGGAGGAGTTTCATCTATAAATGATATTAAAAAAGCAAAGAGTTTGAATAACATTGAAGGTATAATTGTCGGTAAAGCCATATATGATGGCGATATTAAATTAGAAGAACTGGTAAAAGAAGATGCTTAAGAATAGAATAATTCCTTGCCTAGATGTTAAGAATGGTCGTGTTGTTAAGGGTATCAACTTTGTTGATCTAAAAGATGCAGGTGATCCTGTTGAGCAAGCTAAAATTTATAGTGATGGTGGAGCAGATGAGATTTGTTTTTTAGATATTACAGCATCAAACGAAAATAGGGATATTATTTATGATGTAGTAGAAAAAACCTCAAAGAAATGCTTTGTGCCATTAACTGTTGGTGGCGGAATTAGAAGTGTGGAAGATATTAATAAACTATTAAATTGTGGTGCAGATAAAGTTTCAATAAATACTGCTGCTGTTGAAAATTCAAAAGTAGTTTTAGATAGTTCAAAAAAGTTTGGTTCTCAATGTATAGTAGTTGCGATAGATGCAAAGAAGAATGGAGATAAGTGGGAGGTATTTACTCATGGAGGAAGGAATAATAGTGGCAGGGATGCACTGGAGTATGCAAAACAAATGGAAGAAAATGGTGCTGGAGAGTTATTAGTAACTTCAATGGATAGAGATGGAACTCAAGTTGGTTATGATATTGATTTAATGTCAAAAATTTCTTCACAAGTAAATATTCCAGTTATTGCATCTGGAGGGGTAGGTAATTTAGACCATTTAGTTGATGGGATAAAATTAGGTAATGCTAGTGCAGTTCTTGCAGCATCTATATTCCATTATGGAAAATATTCAGTAAAAGAAGCTAAAGAATATTTAAAGTCTAAAGGTATACCAATAAGAATATAAATTTTATCTAAATTTTGGACCATTCATCCAAATTGCTAAAGTTGCCCTTGATCCAGAAATAATCTTTTCAACTTTATGATTTATAAATGAGGGAAAAATAATTGCACTTCCTGGTGTAAATTTTTCTATTTTAATTTCTTTATCTCTAAATAAACAAAGTTCTCCACCTTGGTAATTGTTTTCTGAACAATTTAGTAAACATGTAAGCTTTATATCTTTAACAGGAGAGTTAGGTGTTGCATCAATATGCCATGTATATTCTTCATTTTCTTGGTAGGTATTATAATTTAGTCTTTTACTTCCATTTAATTGATAAAGGTCAAATCCATAAAAATGAGTATTAGAAGAAATTATAAAATCTAAAAAAGGAGATATTAAGTGTTGAATACTTCCCAAACTCACAAATTTTACTTGAGATGTTTTAATAGCCTCAGTGCTAGGTCGATCGGTGCTTTTAACAAGATTTTCATTAATAGCTTTATTTAACTTTTTAATATGTTCGATATTAAATAAAGGGGCAATGTTGTAAAGAGTTTCACGCATAAAATGAACTTATAACATTATACTTTTCTAATCAATCAGATATGTTTATAATTTAGCATCACACAATATTTATGTTAAAAAATTTAGAAGATATAATTTTATTAGCACGTAATAGAAAAGAGAATCCAGTGAGTGGCTCTTATACTAATCAATTATTAAATGATAAATCTTTAAGTAAAGCAAAAATTCTAGAAGAAATTAATGAGTTAATTGAAGCAGTAGAAAAAGATACAAATAAAATTCATGAAGCAGCTGATATTTTATATCATTTAATGATCTATCTAGAGGCTAATAATATAAAGATAGAAGATATTATGAATGAATTGGGTAAAAGAAAAAAATGACTTATGACGATAATAATATTTTTGCAAAAATTTTAAGAGGAGAAATTCCTTGTAAAAAAATTTATGAGGATGATTATGTTTTATCTTTTCATGATATCAATCCACAAAAAAAAATTCATGCTCTAATTATACCAAAGGGTAAATATATTGATCTTGATGATTTTAGTGTAAAAGCTTCTCCCGAAGAAATGGTAGGATTATTAAAAGGAATAAATATTGTTGCAAAAAAACTCGGTTTATCAGTGGATACTGGTAAAGGTTATAGAGCCTTAGCAAATATTAGTGAACATGGAGGCCAAGAAGTACCTCATTTACATTTTCATTTATTTGGAGGTGAAAGAGTTGGTAAAATGGTTGAGTGAGCAAAAAAGTTCAAAGAAATTATTTAGAAATAAATTTTTTAGAAGATTTAAAAGAGAAGTCTAATTTTTCAGAAAACTATTCTATTAATCTTGTAGATCCTGTTGATTTTCAATTGAATAAATTTTTTTACAAAAATATTGGAAAAAAACATCATTGGGTAGATAGGTTAGTTTGGACTGAAAAACAATGGATTGATTATGTATCTAATAAAAATGTAAAAACATATGTTCTAAAAAATGCAGATGATTTTGTAGGTTATTTTGAACTGAATTTACATCCAGAGAAAAATGAGGTTGAAATAGCGTATCTAGGTTTATTGGAGGAATATCAAAATATGAAACTAGGATCTTATTTATTGTCGATTGCGATTAAAAAATCATTTTTAGATAAACCAAAAAGAGTGTGGGTTCATACCTGCTCTTTAGATCATAAAAATGCTTTAAAGAATTATCTCTCTAGAGGTATGAAAATTTTTAAAACTGAGTCTATTTCAGTCTAAATTAGTTTTGTAAGGGAATTTTAAATAAATTTTTTTCAATTTTTTGATTTTTGATTATGGATGTTAGATAGGTAATATTTAGATTTTGATAAATATCTAAAGTTTGCCATCCAATTATATCAAAATTTTTTTTGTCAAAAAAAATGTTTATTTCATTATCATTTTTAAAAAATGTATAGTTTATAAATTTATCATCAATAATTCTTTCATCTGATTTTTTAATTTCTGAAATTATAAAGTTTTTATCTAAAATATAATTCAGGGCTGTTTTTTCTATTGGATATAAATAATAACTTCCATTATTGTTTTTAATTACTAGAGATTTACCATTAGATATAAGTACTTTCTTATTAATATTGTAATATTTGCAATTAATCTTTAGTGGATATTTAATTACACATTCACCTTTTTCAGTTTTCCCATTTATGTTTTGTTCAAATTTAAATCTAATATTTTCAATATTCTCTAAATTTTTTATTATATTTTCTTTGTTTGATGAAAAAGCATTATTACATAAGAAAAATATAAATATGATAAAAAATATTTTTTTCATTATAACACATCACGTTTGCCAACATGATTAGCTTTACTAACTATTCCATCAGCTTCCATCATATCAATAATTCGAGCTGCACGATTATAACCAATTTGCAACTTTCTTTGTAAAAAAGAAGTTGAGGCCTTACCCTCTGATTTTATTATATCAACTGCAGTTGAATATAATTCATCTTTATCTCCTTGATTTTTAGAACTTTCATTCATTTCTTTTTCATCTGCAAAATTAAGGATTTCGTCTACGTAATCAGGTTCTGCCTGCGACCTCAAAAAATTATTTATTTTTTCAATTTCATTATCAGACACAAAAGGTGCATGAATTCTAACTATCCTATTGGCTGATGACATATAAAGCATATCACCTTTACCTAATAATTGTTCAGCTCCTTGTTCACCTAAAATTGTTCTACTATCAATTTTAGATGTTACTTGAAATGAAATCCGAGTTGGAAAGTTTGCTTTAATTGTTCCTGTGATGACATCTACACTTGGTCTTTGAGTTGCCATTATAATATGAATACCTGCGGCACGAGCCATTTGAGATAGTTTCTGAATATAATTTTCAATTTCTTTACCAGCAACCAACATTAAATCTGACATTTCATCAACAACTACTACAATATAAGGCAT
>JAYNQN010000025.1:0-3867 GCA_038114285.1 Gammaproteobacteria bacterium
TAAGACCAGGAAGAGTAATGGTTTATGGTGAAGATAAAAACCTTCTTAAGGCTTTCTTTGTCTCTGGTGGTTTTGCTGAAGTAAATCCTGAGAAGTGTATTGTTTTGGCAGAGAGTGTTGACGAAATAAACACAATTTCAAAACAATCTATTGAAAAAGAAATTGAGGAGCTAAGTGGCCAAGAAACTGATGTAGCTAAAGATCAACTAGCGATTGCTAAAGCAAAACTTGAAGCACTTGACTCTAGTTTTTACGAAAAGATATTATAGTTTTAATCTTTAACCGACTCCATTGAAACAAAAGTAGACGTGGACGCTACGTTAGGTAGAGAAGAAATTTTTTCTGCCAGTAACAATCTATACTCTGATATATTTTTTGTTCTTACTTTTAACAAATAATCGAAACTCCCTGCTATCATATGACATTGCTCTATACTTTCTAACTTACTAACCTCTCTATTAAAATTTTCTAATGCACTTGCCCTGGTATCAGATAAAACTACCTGAACAAAAGCTACATGAGCTTTTTGGAGTTGCTCGTAATTTATCCTTGCATGATATCCTAGTATGTATTTTTTTTCTTCTAATTTTTTTAAGCGAGCTTGGCAGGGAGAAATTGACAAATTAACTTCTTTGGCAAGATCACTGAGAGTAATGCGGCCATTTTTTGCCAATATACGTATTATTTGATCATCTATTTTATCTATCATAATAAAATTTCTCGTATTTATGTATATTTATAAGAAAATATTTTATTTATCATTTTTTAACAAGAAAAATTTATTATAAATTAAGAATTATTAGTAAAAATTATTGCAAAAAATATATTAAAATTGCAATATATGAAAGATGTACTTAACAACAAATTTACTGATCAAGTCAGATTTACTCATGAGCATTTAACTCCCCAGATTACAGAGTATCTGGCAATTCATGAATACGAAATAAAAGATAATGCTAAAAAGATAATTGATTCTGCTAAGCAATATAATTCTTACAATGCTTTTGAAAAATTAATCCAAGAATATGATTTGTCTAGTGATGAAGGTATAGTATTGATGTGTCTCGCTGAAGCTCTGCTAAGAATCCCAGATAGCAAAACCATTAATGATTTAATTGAAGACAAAATACCTTCAGGTAAATGGAAAGATCATATTAAAAATGATAATAGTATATTCGTAAATATCTCATCTATTGCTTTTTTGATGACAGGAAAAATCTTAAGGCAAGGGGAACTAAATGAAACTGATATATTCATCTCCGCATTAAAAAATATTAGTAAGCCAGTTTTAAGAACAATAATTAAACAATCAATTAATTTATTAGCTAAACAATTTATATTTGAAAAAGATATTCATAAAGCATCAAAGCTTTCTTCAAAGTTAAAGGACTCAATATACGCCTATTCCTTCGATATGCTTGGTGAAGGAGCAAGAACTTATGCAGATTCAACAAAGTATTTTGAGAATTATAAAAATGCAATATTAACGATAGGTAAGTCAACTTCTAAAAAACAACATAGCATTTCTATTAAGTTATCAGCATTACATCCTCGTTATGAACGTAGTAAACTTGATCTTCTTAGAAAGGAACTGTTACCAAAATTATTTGAATTAATAAATTTAGCTAAAAGCATGAATGTTGATATTTGTTTTGATGCGGAAGAAGCTGATCGATTAAATCTATCTCTATTTTTAGTTGAAGATATTTTGAATAGCGATCTAATTGATAGCGAATATACGGGGTTTGGTATAGCCGTTCAAGCTTATCAACAACGAGCGATGTTTGTTTTGCATTGGTTAAGTTCAAAACTCTTATTATTAAATAAAAAAATGAATGTGCGTCTTGTTAAAGGAGCATATTGGGATACAGAAATAAAATTAGCACAGGAAAAAGGCTTAATTAATTATCCTGTTTTTACTAAAAAATTTATAACCGATTTATCTTATTTGAGATGTGCTCACATTTTAGAAACATCACAAAATATTTTTCCTCAGTTTGCAACTCATAATGCTTTTACCATCGCTTATGTGCAATGCTTATTTAAGGATAAACCTCATGAGTTTCAAAAACTACACGGCATGGGAGACGAAATTTACAACCATTTTGATAATAACGAACATTTTTCATGCAGAGTATATGCGCCAGTTGGTGGACACAATGACCTTCTCCCTTATTTAGTGAGAAGACTTCTAGAAAATGGAGCAAACACATCATTTATCCATCAGTTGAATAAAAAAAATTCAACTATAGATGACTTGACCCAATCTCCTTTATCTAAAATACCGATGATAGAGCACAACCAAATAAATAAACCTGAAAGTATTTTTCCTAATAGAAAAAATTCTTATGGCGTTGATCTAACGGAAGAAAAAAATATTACAACTTTTTCAAATTTACAAATTTTGCATGATGTTAAGGCCTATTCTATTATTAATGGAATTGATCAAATTACTAAAGTAAAAGAAAAAATAGCAAAGCCATATGATTTAAATTTAAAAATAGGTGAGGCTTATTTTGCTGATGAGTCTGTAATCAACGCTGCAATTAAATCTCTAAATGGGTTTAGTCAAAATTGGAAAAGTAGCTCTCTTGATGAAAGAATTTTAATAGTCCATAAATTTGCAAACTTATTAGAAAAAAATTATCACAACTTAGTATCTTATTGCGTTCAAGAGGCAGGTAAAACTATTCAAGACTCGATCGCAGACATACGTGAAGCTGTAGATTTTTGTAGATACTACGCTGAAGAAGCAAAAAAAATTCTTCAGGAAAATAATTTACCAGGACCAACTGGTGAAAAAAACATCTACAAATTAAAAGCTCGTGGTCTAACATGTGTTATTAGCCCATGGAATTTTCCTGTTGCTATTTATGTTGGTCAAATGATAGCTTCATTGATTACTGGCAATGTTACGCTAGTTAAACCTGCAGAACAAACATCGGGTATTAGTTATTTCATTTTTAAGTTATTATTAAAAGCAGGTCTGCCAAAAGAGGCTGCAGCATTAGTACTTGGAAAAGGAGAAAATATTGGACCAATAGTTTTTTCTACAAAGAGGTTGCAAAACGTTGTATTTACAGGGTCTTTAAACACAGCTAAAATCATTCAACAACAACTTCATCAAAGAGAAGATCTAATTAATCTTATTGCTGAGACAGGAGGACTAAATTGTCTTATTGCTGATAGTTCTGCTCTTACCGAACATGTGGTGGATGATGTTATTAATTCAGCATTTAATAGTGCTGGACAAAGATGTTCAGCGTGTAGAATTTTATTTATCGAGGAGAATGTATACAATAAAACTATGTTAATGCTAAAAGGGGCATTAGAGACTCTATCTATTTCATCTCCAGAATTAATTTCTACCGATGTTGGCCCAGTGATTGATGTTCAGTCTCGAGAAAAAATAGAGAGGTATTTAAGTCAGTTTAATAAAAAATTTCAACTAGCAATAGACGTCAATCTGGGAAATTTCATCCCTCCAGCAATTATAGAAATTGAAAATATAAGTGATGTAAGGGATGAAATATTTGGCCCCGTTCTTCACGTGTTAACTTTTAAATCGAAAAATTTAAATGAATTATGCAATCAAATAAATTCATTGAATTATGGTTTAACTTTAGGAATTCATAGTAGAATTGATAGAGTAATAAGTACTGTGATTAATAATATAAATGTTGGAAATATATATATAAATAGAAACATTGTAGGAGCTGTTGTTGGTTCACAACCATTTGGCGGACACAATAAGTCAGGAACAGGACCTAAGGCAGGAGGTCCTGAATATCTAAAGAAATTTTGTTATGAATATAGTATTTCAAATAATGTAGTTGCAATGGGAGGCAATGTAGATCTTTTATCTAA
>JAYNQN010000026.1:0-3263 GCA_038114285.1 Gammaproteobacteria bacterium
ATGCCATGATTACCTCTAAAACATATAAAGATGCAGTACATAAAACTATTAAAGCGGGCGGTTGTAATTGTAGTAGAGCTAATTTTGTTGGAGCTTACTTTGCAGCGTTAAAAGGTTTTGAAAATATTCCATCTTCCTGGATTAAAAAAACACTTCCAGCTAAAAACATTTTAAAATTTATTAATTAATACTTCGCCTATAAAGATCTGCTCTTAGTGAGACAAGAATTACAATTATGATCATTGGTAAGCAGATTAAATTAATAGTATTCCATGAAAAATTTATAATTGAGTAACCCGCTGAAAGACTTGCAATAGACTGCGTTCCAAACACTAAAATATCATTAAAACCTTGTACTTTAAATTTCTCATTTTTATTATAATTTAAAACTAATAAGCTCGTAGAAGAAATAAATATAAAGTTCCATCCCACTCCAAGAAGTATAAGTGAAGTCAAATAATTAAGGAAACTTTGATCATAGAAACTTAATAAAACACAAAATAAATAAATAACTGCACCGCTATAAATGATTTTTGAATGACCAAATTTTTTAATTAAACTACCAGTTACCAATGATGGAAGAAACATGCCAACTATGTGTAACTGAATAACTATACTTGTAGAGCCAAGAGTAAATCCATGCATCTTAAACATACTGATAGGTGTGGCAGTCATTAAAAAAGACATAATCGCATATGCAAAAGCAGCTGAAACTATTGCCTGAAGGACTAAAGGATTTTTAAGTAATTCGAGATAAGATCTCTGAGATTTAATACTTTTTGTCTTAATGTTTTCTTTTTTCCTAGGATTGTAAAAAGTTAGAAATAAAATAGGTAAAGCAGTAAGAATAGCTAAGGCAATATAAGAACCGACATATAAGTGGTTAGTGAAAATATCTTTAGCAAAATTTGCAACATTTGGACCAATTAAAGCTGAGATGATACCAGCTAATAGCAATATAGAAATAGCTTTAGCACTATTTTTTTTTGAAGTAGTTTCAGCAGCCGCAAATCTGTATTGATGTGTAAAAGCAATTCCAGTTCCAATAACAAATGTACATAAACAAAATAAGAAAAAACTCTCTATATAAATTGAGTAGGCTGCTAATAATGCAACAAAACTGGTATAGCTTGCAGAAAGAATAAAACCTTTTTTTCTTCCAATCTTGCTCATAATTTTTGCAGCAAAAATTGTGAAAATAGCTGTTCCTACAATTGAAAGCGAAGTAGGCAAAGTTGCTAAAGAACTAATTGGAGAAATTTTTAAACCAATAATACCACTTATAAAAATCGTTATAGGTGGAGCAGTAAAAGAAAATATTTGGCACAAAGTTAAAACTGCAAGATTTTTATTTTTCATAAGCAAAATACCTGTCTTATATAATAATTAGTTTTAAATAGTTAATGTATTTTATAGAAAGAACTTAATATTGATTTGTAATTTGATTTATTGCTATAATGCTTAGTAATGATCTTTAGACAGTTATTTGACGCAAAATCTCATACTTATACATATCTAATAGCATCTAACAAAGGTCGTGAAGCGTTAATCATTGATCCTGTTTTAGAAAATGTAAATCAGTACATTAAACTTCTTAAAGAACTAGATTTAAAACTAGTAAAAGTAATTGATACTCATATTCATGCTGACCATATTTCTGGAATAGCAGAACTTAGAGACAAAACTAATTGTGTAACAATCATGGGAGACAAAACTCCTGCAGACGTTGTTGCCATGCGAGTAGCAGATGAAGAAAGAATTAAATTTGATGGTATTGAGTTACAGGCTTTATATACACCAGGTCACACAGCTGAAAGTTTTAGCTTTTTAATGAAAGATAGAGTTTTTACTGGTGACACATTACTTATAAGAGGAACAGGCCGAACAGATTTTCAAAATGGAAGTTCAAAAGACTCATATAATTCAATTTTCAATAAATTATTAAAATTACCAGAAGAGACTTTTGTTTATCCTGCGCACGATTACAAAGGTGAGATGGTAAGCACAATTGGTGAAGAGAAAAAATATAATCCAAGATTACAGGTTAAATCAGTAAACGAATATATAGATATAATGAGTAACTTAAATCTACCTGATCCTGAAATGATGGATGTCGCTGTACCAAATAATTTAAAGCTCGGTATCGATTTTAAAACTCAAAAAGTAAATAATGGTGTAGATCAGAAAAAATTTAATGAACTTCAAAAAGAAAAAGAAGCAGTGCTAATTGATCTAAGAGAAAAAACAGAAATTAAAAAAGAAGCCGGAATAGCAAATAGTAAAGTTGTTATGATGGATAAAGTAAATGAATATTTATCTGAGAATACAGAAGATCTTAAAAACAAAAAATTACTTTTCTATTGTGCAAGAGGACATCGTTCGACTTTAGCAGTACAAATTGCGAAATCTTATAATCTAAGCAACTGCTACCATTTAATTGGTGGATTAGAAAATAAAGCTTAATTATTTAGAAGGGTCTTTAACTTTTCTTAAATATGGTTTTACAGCATTCCAACCATCAGGGAATAATTTTTTAGCTTCTTCATCTTTTACAGCTGGAACAATAATTACATCATCACCTTTTTTCCAATCAGCAGGTGTAGCAACTTTGTGTTTTGCTGTTAATTGCATTGAATCGATTGATCTTAAAATTTCTAAAAAGTTTCTACCTGTTGCCATTGGATAGGTTAGATAAAGTCCAATTCTTTTATCAGGTCTAATTATAAATACAGTTCTCACAGTTTGATTATCTACTGCAGTTCTTCCCATTGAAGTTACCCCAGCATCATCTTCAAGCATGTTATATAATTTTGCTACTTCTAATTTTTCATCAGCGATAATTGGATAAGTTACGGTATGACTAGTAACATCTTTAATATCATCTAACCATTTAACGTGATCAGAAACTGGATCCACGCTTAAGCCAATAACTTTTACATTTCTTTTTTCAAATTCAGGTTTAAGACTAGCTAAAGAACCAAGCTCAGTTGTACAAACTGGCGTGAAGTCTTTAGGGTGTGAGAATAATACTCCCCAGCTATCACCTAACCATTCGTGAAAAGAGATATCACCTATAGTTGTTTTAGCTTTGAAATCTGGAGCTAAACTATTTATTTTTAACATGCCTATTTTATATAGTGCCCAAAAAAAAACTCAATTAATTATTAATCAGCCATATGGTCAAATTTGTCTCAAAAAAACTATCTGCAATTATTTTGTTTGTTTTATTCTCGTCTGCGTTATTAGCAGCTAATAAAGAATAT
>JAYNQN010000027.1:0-3000 GCA_038114285.1 Gammaproteobacteria bacterium
AGAAATTTATAAAGGTATGAAGTTAATTGATGAGGAGTTGGGTGGAACCACACCCTTAGAAATTATTTTAAAATTTCCAAAAAAAGAAAAAAATATATTAGATGATAAAGATGAATTTGATGATGATTGGGGAGATGAAAGTAATGATGAAAGTGATGAAAAATATTGGTTTACGAAAGACAAAATTGATAAAATTGCATCAGTACATAATTATTTAGATAGTTTACCTGAAATTGGTAAAGTTTTATCTTTTTCATCAATTATTGATGTGGCAACTTTATTAAATAATAATAAGCCGTTAGGAACTTTAGAGATGGGAGTCTTATATTCTAAAATTCCTGAAAGCATTAAAACTGAAATTATTGATCCCTATATCTCAATAAAAGATAATGAAGCAAGAATCAATGTAAGAATTATAGACTCAAAAGAAGATTTAAGAAGAAACGATTTAATAAAAAAAATAAATTATGATCTTCAAAATAAGTTGGGCTTGAATGAGAAAGAATTTAAACTTGCAGGAGTTTTAATTTTGTTCAATAACTTACTTCAAAGCCTATTTAAGTCTCAAATTTTAACCTTAGGTTTAGTTATGATTGGGATATTTTCAATGTTTGTAGTTCTTTTTAGAAACATTAAATTATCTTTAATTGGTGTAGTGCCAAATTTCATTGCTGCTTTTTTTATTTTAGGAATAATTGGTTTACTTGGTATCCCATTAGATATGATGACCATAACTATTGCAGCAATTACAATTGGAATAGCAGTAGATAACAGTATTCACTATATTTATAGGTTTAAAGAAGAATTCAAGTCCACTAAAAATTATAATGATACAATTAAAATTTGTCACTCAACTGTTGGTAAGGCAATTTTAAATACATCTATTACAATTGTTTTTGGATTTTCGATATTAGTATTATCTAAATTTATTCCTACAATTTACTTTGGTATTTTTACAGGTATTGCAATGTTGCTGGCAATGATTTCTGTTTTAACTTTATTGCCATCTTTAATACTGTTGATTAAACCATTTAAAATCAAATAATATAAATGGAATTTTTAAAAGAATTTTACAATTTAATATCAATTATAGATTTAATATATATCTTTATTACAATTTTATCTTTAATAAAATGTTACAGCAAAGGTTTTGTTTTAAGTATTTTGGCAATGGCAAAATGGTTATTGGCTTATATTTTAACTTTAATAATTTTTCCTAGAGTAAAACCTTATGTAGATGATATAATTGATAATGAATATGTTTTAGATATAATTTTAGGTATATCTATATTTGTAGTGGTAATCTTTTTAATTTTATTAATGAACAAAGGTATTAGTAGAGCAGTTAGATACACAGGTCTAGGAAGCCTAGATACTATATTTGGATTCTTTTTTGGTTTTATCAGGTCTTATATAATTGCGATTTGTATATTTTCTGGGATACATATTGTATATAACTACGATAAATGGCCACTAAATACTGACAAATCATACATCTTTCCATACTTAGAAAAAGGTAGTAATTATTTACTCAAAGAATTTCCTAATGAAAAAAAATATCAAGACTCTAAAGAAAAAATTGAACAACTTTGATCCAAAAATTAAGGAGGAATGTGGAGTTTTTGGAATTAGCAACATTAAAGATGCTTCAGCTCTAACTGCTTTAGGACTTCATGCCCTACAACACAGAGGTCAAGAAGGATGTGGGATTGTAACATTTGATGGAGAAAAATATTATTCAGAGAAGAGATTTGGATTAGTTGGAGATAATTTTAACAAGGAAAAAGTTTTAAATAAATTAAAAGGCAATTACGCCATAGGTCATAATAGATATAGTACTACTGGGGAAAATACCTTGAGAAATATTCAGCCTTTTTTTGCTGACACAAACGCAGGCGGGATAGGAGTAGCACATAATGGCAATCTTACTAATTCACTTTCGTTAAGAAAAAAATTAGTTGAAGATGGAGCAATTTTTTATACCACGTCAGATACCGAAACTATTGTACAACTAATCGCAAAATCAAAAAGAATAAAAACTATTGATAAAATTGTTGATGCTATTTTTCAGATACAAGGTGGATACGCTCTTGTAATGTTAACTCAAACTTCATTAGTAGGTGTGAGAGATCCATTTGGTATAAGACCTTTAGTTATAGGAAAACTAAAAGAGAGTTATGTTTTGGCCTCAGAGACTTGTGCATTAGATATAATTGGTGCAAAATTTATAAGAGAAGTAGAAAATGGTGAAATCGTTTTAATAGAAAATAATGAATTAAAAAGTATTAAACCTTTTCCTCCTAGAAAAATTAGACCTTGTGTTTTTGAGTATATTTATTTTTCAAGACCAGACAGTATTTTAAATAATAAAACAGCTTACGAACACAGAAAAAATCTAGGTGCTGAATTAGCAAAAGAAAATGATACTGATGCAGATATAATTGTACCAGTTCCAGACTCTGGCAATGCGGCTGCCCTAGGATTTTCTCAATACTTAGGTAAAAAATTTGAATTAGGACTGGTTAGAAATCACTATGTAGGAAGGACTTTTATTGAACCAAGTCAAAAAATTCGAAGTTTGGGTGTAAAATTAAAACTTAATGCTAACCAATCAACAATTAAAAATAAAAAGATTATTTTAATAGATGATTCCTTAGTAAGAGGAACTACATCTCATAAAATAGTAAAAATGTTATATGATGCTGGAGCAAAAGAAGTTCACGTAAAAATTGCTTGTCCAGAAATTAAATTTCCAGACTTTTATGGAGTTGATACACCTACAAAAAAAGAATTATTAGCAGCAAATAAATCAAATGATGAAATTTGTGAATACATTGGAGCTAAATCTTTAAAATTTTTATCCGTAGATGGAATGTATAAAGCTATAGGTTTTGATAAAAGAAATGAGAATTATCCCCAGCTAACAGATCATTATTTTACTGGAGACTATCCTGTTAAACCTATTGATGATCTGGGTGATAATAAAATTACTCAATTATC
>JAYNQN010000028.1:0-2747 GCA_038114285.1 Gammaproteobacteria bacterium
CTATCAAGTTTTCTCTCCAATTTTCTAATTGGACTCATGTTACTCCACTCTTTTTTTGTAAATCCGTATTTATTTTGATTGTTTTTCATAACAAGTGGATTTTTTAATGATTTTTAAAAAAAATTCAATTTTAAAGAGAAGATTTTTATAAATTCGGGCGTATTAGTTTTAATAATACGCCCAAAAAGATAATTTAAAACCAATTATTTGGAATAATAATATAGTGGATCGCTAAAACGATACCTACTGATACACTTAAACCAAAAATCATTTTAAGAAAGTCTTTACCAATCAAAGGGAAGACGTACTTAAATTTATAGTCTTTATTCATTGTTGATATTGCAAGTTCTCTACCACATAATAATCCTACAAATACCCACGTTGTAGACATAGGTAGATCATTAAGTTCTTTAAAGTAGAATAAAACAGCAGCGTAAATTACGTTAATAATAGTAGCTGATCTTGCATATCTTGTTCCTGTTTTTTCAAGAACGACTTTTTGAATTGGTCCACCTTGAATGTAGAAAATGTAGAATAATAATGAAGTAAAGTAAGCCATAACAATCAAAAGCAACGTTAAGTCTAATTGTCTAGGCAGATATACTGCAATATTAGCTACATCGTGAGATAGCCAAACCCACCATAACCAACCTGATGAAATCCAAACTGAGTTTCTCCAAAATCCTACCCATTTGTCATCTACTTCATCAAATTTTTCATTAATGAACTTAGATACCGCTATCCAAGCTATATAAGCAACAATGGCCGCTAAACCATAACCTACAACACTTTTCAACAACATTTTTTCCAACACAACTGTTGAAGCAAATGCTGAAAGAACTAAAAAAGTTGTTGATACCGGTATTCCAATTCTTGTTAATAATAACAGTATCGCAGGTGCTACTGCATGATACCATTGAATCTCTTGATAAGGTATTCTAGTTAATCTTCCGTAAGAAATATCACCATCATACGCATACCACCCCCAAGCTAACGCAAAAATCATAACTGCTGATGCTGATCCTGCAAGCACATACCATTTAAACCACTTCTTCTTTGAGGCTATAAAGGTACCAAGTGTTTGAATTGAGTCGTTAGCGATTACGCTATATCCAGCAAGGGCAAACCCTATAACTGTATATACTAAAGTCATATCCATTTTTTCTCCTATATATTATTATTTTCGGTTCTGTTTATTCATGACTTGAGAATTTAAGTATTCGTTAATTAGAAAATATTCTACGACTAAGTTTATTTATTTGAGAATCAATGAGATGATTCATTTATCTTTATTATAAGATTGAGATAAGTCTATAAATGAGTTTAGTTAATTTGACTAACAAGGAGTAGATTCGTCTTTCATATATTAATTCAAAATTATGTAAATAAAATTTTATATATTTACATCTATAAGTTGTTTTATTTATAGATAATTTTAAGAATATATGTCGCTAAAATTAATCCAATAAGCTCAGCTAAAATATATGTTGGCGTATTAAGATAATTGATTCCTGTAAAAGAGTCTGTAAATGTTCTTGCTAAAGATACAGCTGGATTTGCAAAAGATGTTGATGATGTAAACCAATAGCCTGCAGAAATATAAGTTGCTACACTAATAGCAACTATTGTTTTTCCGTCTTTTAAAGTTGCAAAAATTATAAATATTAGACCAAAAGTTGCCACAATTTCAGAAACAAATATATGCAACCCATCTCTATTTTTAGTTGATAGCTCTAAAAGACTGTGTTCAAAAAAGACATTAGCAAAAATTACTCCTAATAAACAACCAGATATTTGTGCAGAAATATAATATTTCAAAAGATTGCCTTTAATTTTTTTTCTGAAAAACATCGCAAGACTTACAAAAGGATTAAAATGTGCCCCTGAAATATCAGCAAAGGCTGTGATTAAGACAAATAATCAAGCTCCAGTAGCAAGTGTATTAGCTAAAAGTCTAATGCCGCCATCATTAGTTAAATTTTCTGCCATAATGCCAGATCCAACAATAATCATGACAAGAAAACAACTTCCTAAAAATTCGCCAATTAATATGTTTTTTTTAATTTTCATTTTTTAACCAAATATTAATTTTTTCATTTATTGTATCGTAAGTCAGATTAATTATTCCGTTTATCTGATTTTCATTGGAATTTTTAAATTTTGACACAGGATCTTCAATATCCCAATGAATAATTTGGTTATTATTTGGCCATATAGGGCAAACCTCGTTATTTGCGTTATTACAGACTGTAATTACATGATCTATATTAAATTTTTTATCTAAAAATATTTCAAAATTTTTTGAAGAATAATTTTCAAGATTAAAATTTTTTATTTTAGTTAAATATAATTTGATATTTTCGTTAATTTTTCCTGTAGGATTACTACCAGCACTGTAAGCTTGCAGAATTACCAGTACACACAAATAGTATATTTTTCATTAAATGAAAACTTTATAAATTCCTATTAAAAATAAAGGTATTTGTAATCCGAAATTAGTTAAGATAGCTTTATCTTTGCTAATAAAACCTGCAATTGTCCACCCAATAACTCCTAATCCATGAAAATATATATTTAATGGATATATATTTAAATTAGTTAAAAGTATTCCTGTTAGAACCAAAAATGTACTTATCCACTTAAGATATTTTCTAATAAACATGATTTCCTCACTAAATTTTTTAAATTTATAACTTTATAAGAAATAATGGTGTTCAGTAAAAGTAAGATCTTAATTTTATGTCCTA
>JAYNQN010000029.1:0-2302 GCA_038114285.1 Gammaproteobacteria bacterium
GGGGAATTAATAGAGTAGTTTATGATATAACTTCAAAGCCTCCTAGCACTATTGAGTTAGAGTAAATGAATAAAAAAATAAAAAAAATTCTTAATAAAAAAAATAAATCAAAAATTGTTTGTCTTACAGCATACTCAAAAAATATTGCTGAAATCTTAGATAATCATTGTGATATAGTGTTAGTAGGAGACTCCTTGGGTTCAGTTCTTTATAATTTTAAATCAACTAAAGAAGTAACTCTTCAAACAATGATTAACCACTCTAAGAGTGTAAGACTTGGTGTGAATAAGTCTTTGATGGTATTTGATATGCCATATAACACTTATCGAAATCCTCAAGAAGCTTTAAAAAATGCAAAATTGGTTATTAAAGAAACTAAATGTGATGCAGTTAAATTAGAGGGTGGAAAAAAGATAATTCCAATAGTTAAAAAATTAGTTCAAAACAAAATACCTGTCATGGGACATGTTGGTATATTACCTCAAACAGACAAAAAATTTACTTTCAAAGGAAAAAAACAACAAGAAAGTGATAGAATTTTAAATGATACAAAACTTTTAGAAAATGCAGGAGTTTTTTCAATTGTATTAGAATGTATAGAAACAAAGTTATCAAAAAAAATTACTGATAATCTTCTTATACCAACAATTGGAATAGGTTCATCTGCTAATTGCGATGGCCAAGTCTTAGTAATTGATGATTTGATTGGTTTAAGTAAAAGTAAATTTAAATTTGTCAAAAAGTATATCGATATTAGTAAAATTATTGAAAATGCAGTTAAAAGATATAAATCAGAAGTCATAAAAAAAAGATTCCCTACCAGAAAACATTCATTTAATACTTAATCAAACTATGGTTAATTAACCATTAAATGAAAATTAGTAAATTAGAACCAAAATATATAAAAAAAGATAATCCTAGAATAGGCTTAATTACTTTAGCTAGTGATTTTAGGATTGAAAAAGATTTTAATAATATAATTTATGGAAGAGATATAGATTTGTATTCAAACAGAATTAAATCCTATAATCCACTTAAAAATGAAACTTTAAAAAAGATGGCCGATAACATTTCTGATGTAACCAAAGAAATTTTGCCAGACCAAAAACTAGACTGTGTTGCATATGGATGTACTTCAGGAACTATAGCTGCAGGATATAAATCTATTTATGAGAAGGTAAACTTAGCTAAACCAAATACCAAAGTAACTACTCCGATCACATCTGCAATCAATGCATTAAAAAAACTTAAGATTAATAAAATATCAATATTCACTCCATATACAGACGAAATCAACCAGTCTGTAATTAAATATTTTGAAGAAGAAAATATAGAAATTTCAGAGTTATCTTATTTTGATATCGCTTCAGATCTAGATATTGGAAGAGTTGATCCAGATCATTTATTTGAAGTATTGAGCAAACAAGATCTCTCAAAAAGTGATGCTTTGTTTGTTTCTTGCACAGCATTACCAGTATTGTCTATAATTAGTAATTTAGAAAAAAAATTAGGAAAGATAGTATTGTCAAGTAATCAGACATTGATTTGGGATACTCTAAATCAAATAGATTATAAAAATAAAATTGAAGGCTATGGAGAATTGTTTAATAATTAATTATGCTTTTTAGTAAAGAAGAATATAAACAAAGACTTTCTAAAGTTCAAAAAATGATGCAAGAAAAAGGCATCGAACTTCTAATTTCTCACGATACAAATAATATGAATTATCTAACAGGTTATGATGCCTGGTCTTTTTATTATGCACAATGTGTAATAGTACATGTGAATGCTGATGAACCTATATGCTTTGTAAGAGATCAAGATGCAGGTGGAGCTTACATTAAAACTTATGTTAAAAAAGAAAATATAATTGTTTATGATGAACACTATATTCACACATGGCCAAAACATCCTTATGATTATTTAGTTAAAATAATTAAAGATAAAAAATGGGATAAACTTTCAATAGGATTAGAAATGGATGCCCATTATTTTACAGCGTTTTGCTATGAAAAAATTAAACAAGGTTTGCCTAATGCAAAAATAAAAGACTCAGAAAGATTGGTGAATTGGGCAAGATTAGTAAAATCCAATACCGAAATTGATTATATGAAATCTGCTGCAAAAATTTCAGAAATAGGAATGAAAACAGCTTTTGATGTAATTAAACCTGGCGTTCGACAGTGTGATGCTGTTGGGGAAATACAAAAGGCCTTATTTTATGGAACACCTGAATTTGGTGGAGAATATTCTAGTATTGCAACTTTATTACCAACTGGAAAAGGAACTTCAGCCTCACATT
>JAYNQN010000030.1:0-2076 GCA_038114285.1 Gammaproteobacteria bacterium
GTATTAGACAAGGAACCAATAGATTCAATATTAATCGTAACCTTAGAACCCTTCTCCATGGGACCTAAACCAAGAGATGTTCCGACACAAATAACGTCTCCAGCGTATAAAGTCATGTTTTGAGACAAATACATAATTATCTCTTCTGCAGAAAACATCATGTCGCTTACTGAATAGTCTTGTTTAATATCAGAGTCATTAATAATGGTTTTTATTTTCAAATTACTTGGTTCTACACCAGTGGCAATACAAGGTCCAAAAACACCAAAATTGTCAAAACCTTTACATCTTGTCCATTGATCAAAATTAGGATCATTTTTAAGCAAACCAAAAGCTGTAACATCATTGATACATGTATAACCAAATATGGCATTTTTAGCATCGTTTGTATTATCTAGATCTTTTACAGTTGCGCCAACAACAATGCCTAGTTCGCCCTCAAAGAAAACATCGCCATCATAATTAGCTGGATGACTAATATGATCATTTGGGCCAGCAAAAGATGTAGGAGATTTAAAAACATACAAAGGTTTTTCCGGGTAGCTTAACCCTTTTTCATCAGCTAAAGCCTTATAATTGTTCCACAAGGCAATCATTTTTGATGGCTCGCAAGGAGAAAGTAGGCTTATGCTCTCAATTGGTAAAACTTCCTGGGTTTCATTAGGTGATTGAAACATATCACCTTCATATATAGTGATACTAATCTCATCGTTAGATAATTTTCCAAATTTTATATTACCGTTGTGATTGATTCTTGCCCATTTTTCCATAAATCCTCCTTAAATATTAATTCTTCTAGTTTTTTTACAGGTTCCTTTTCATAATTAAGCTCATGACACATATAAGCTCTTGTGTGTTTTGAGCCTATATATCCTTTAAAAATACATGATAAATGTTTAGTAAAATCAGTGATTTTAAGTTCATTTGTGAAGTTATTTGTTATATATTCAAAGTATTCTTCCAAAATATCTTCTTTAAAAATTTTTTGCTCATTATGTATTAAAACATCAATATCGTTAAGTAAAAACGGATTATTACATACAGCCCTGCCTATCATAACACCGTCAACATATTTCAAATGTTTTACAACTTCGGTTGGGGTACTTATTTCACCATTTAATACAATTTTTAAATCAGGATATATATTCTTAATATCATATACCCTTTCGTAATTAATAGGCGGGACAGATCTATTTTTTCTTGGGTTGATACCTTTTTTTAGGATAGCTTTTCTTGCATGCAAATGAAAAGTGTTAACACCTTCACTAGAAACAATATTAATAAAATTTTGCAAGTGCTTGATATTATCAATATTATCTATTCCTAATCTAGTTTTAACTGTAATTGGTAAATTTGTTACTTTAGATATTTCTCTGACACAGCTAGCAACTAACTTTGGCTGATTAAACAAACAAGCTCCAAAATTACCTGATTGCGCCCTTTTGCTTGGACATCCAATATTGAGATTTATTTCATTATAACCATGAGACTCTACTATCTGTGCACATTGGGAAAGTTTTTCAGGACTATCTCCCCCAAGTTGAAATCCAACTGGCTCGTCTTTTACATGCAATAATTTATTAAATTTTTTTGACTTGTTATGAAGTATTGCGTTTGATGCTACCATTTCAGTATATAGCATCGTCTTTTTTGATATTAACCTTAACAAATATCTAAAATGCAAATCTGTATGCCCCATCATTGGAGCTACACATAACTTGTACGGGTTTTTGTTCATATTAGTCATAATGTCTTTAGTAGTTTATTATATAGTCCTTTTGGAAAATATATAATCATGGATTCATCAGCATTACTTATAAACAATTTAACTAAAACATATTCTAATGGCCATAAAGCTTTGCATGGAATTGATCTAGAGATCAAGCATGGTGATTTCTTTGCGCTACTAGGTCCAAATGGTGCTGGCAAATCAACAACAATCGGCATAATAACATCGCTAATTAAAAAAACTAGCGGAGATATAAAAATTTATGGAATTGACATAGATAAAAACTTTGTAAAAGCTAAAACTTATATTGGTCTTGTTCCGCAAGAAATAAATTTTAATACTTTTGA
>JAYNQN010000031.1:0-1999 GCA_038114285.1 Gammaproteobacteria bacterium
GTTATTGCATTAGCTTTGTCTTGCGATCCAAAAGTTGTTATTGCTGATGAACCAACTACTGCATTAGATGTAGTTATTCAAGACCAAATATTAAAAGAAATCAAAAAGGTTCAAGAATTACTTGGATTAAGTCTAATTTATATATCTCACGATATTGCGGTGATTGCTGAAATGACAGATAAAATGGCCGTTATGTATGCAGGAAGTATTGTTGAAAAAGGTCCTACTAGTGAAATATTTGCTAATCCGCAGCACTCATATACTAAGTCGCTACTCGCTTCAACGCCTTCTGTTGTTGGCGATAAAGTAAAACTTAATTCTCTTGAAGGTGAACCCCCAAGTCTTATTGATCAAATTGAAGGTTGTTCTTTTGCTCCAAGATGTCCTAACCGAAACACAACATGTCATCCAGAATTAGACATGGAACTCGTTGAAGTTGGTCCAGATCACTTCGTTGATATTTGTAGTGCTAGTAGGAATTAATTATGAAAAAAAATGTAATCGAAGTAAAGAATTTAGAAAAGTATTTTGAAGTTTCTGGTGGTTTCTTTTCTAGAAAAAAAGCTACCGTAAAGGCAGTAGATGATATTACGTTTGAAATACCTTTTGGTGAGAGTCTAGGCCTAGTAGGTCAAAGCGGATGTGGTAAAACAACTACTGCTAGAGCACTTTGTTTATTAGATCCTAAAACTGGGGGAGAAGTCAGTTTTTATAATAATGAAAAATCTGAGATGGAAAGTATTGATGAACTTGAAGGCGAAGAATTAAAAAAATTCAGAAGAAATATCCAAATGATTTTTCAGGATCCTTATGAATCACTTAATCCAAGATGGACAATTAAAGATATTATCCTTGAACCACTCAACATACATAACATTGGTGATTTAGATGAAAGAGACGAAGCAGTCGCTGAAATACTTCAAACTGTTGGATTAACACCGCCTGAAAATTATATGCCAAGGTATCCGCATGAATTATCTGGAGGACAAAGACAACGTGTATCTATTGCAAGAACTCTTATAATGAAGCCAAAATTTGTAGTATGTGATGAGCCTACTTCTATGTTAGATGTATCAATAAGAATTTCAATTATGGATTTAATGTTAAATCTAGCAAAAGATTTAGAAGTTTCTTATCTTTACATAACACATGATTTAGCAGTGGCAAGATACATGTGTAACAGAATTGCAGTGATGTTTAATGGAAAAATTGTAGAAATCGCAGAAACTGAAGAGTTATTAAACAATCCAGTTCATCCCTATACAAAGAGATTAATTTCCTCAATACCAGTTCCGGATCCAACATATGATAGAAAAGTATATGATATCAATTTTGATGAACTTGATTCACTTATTGAAAAACATGGATCAGACAGTCCTATGATTGATATTGGCAATCAACATTACGTCGCAACCCATGATGTTAAGGGTCTTATTTGAAATTTAAGGATATTTTCCTTGCACCAAACTTAATAACATTATCACGTCTAATAATTGTTATAGTCATTTTCTTTCAATTTACTCCTAATAATTTTGAAGTTGTTACTTTAATAGTGTTCATAGCAATAGTTGGATTAAGTGATTCATTAGATGGCATTGTTGCTAGAAGATTTAATTTAGTTTCAAAGTTAGGAACAATCCTTGATCCATTCACAGACAGAGTCGTATTTATACTCCTTTTATTTTGGATAAGAGAGATCATACCAACTTATTTTCTAATAGGGATAATTGTCAGAGAAACGCTTATATTGATTGGATCTTTAATTGTTTTGTTCACTAAAAGAGAAATAAAAGTTTCTAAAAAAGGAAAAGTATCAACAGTACTTATGTTTGTAATTATTTGTTTATATGTACTTAATATGGATATTTCAGTTGTATTTATAGATGAGTTAGCTATTGCAACATTAATATTATATTTTTATGTTGCTTTTGAATATTTATATAACTTAATATATAAACATGGATGATCATACAAAACCACTTGAAAAACAAGATAACGA
>JAYNQN010000032.1:0-1996 GCA_038114285.1 Gammaproteobacteria bacterium
GCAGAAAGCCAAAAAGATTTCTCTTCTATTGAGACCTCGACAAATTCTTATGTAGATCTTGCAGTCAAGTATACTAATAAAATTAGATTGGGTGATAAACAAGATCTTAATGTCATGCTTTATGGTAATAACTTATTGGACAAGACAAGAAGAAATCATGCTTCTTTTGTAAAAGCACATGTTCCACTTCCAGCAGCAAGCTTTGGTTTTAATGTTTCGTTAGATTATAAGTTTTAGTAATCTTGTGCATTCTGGCTATGTTTAGAGATTCTTCTCTAGACATAGCTAAACAATGGATTACTTAAGCTATAATTAAGACATGGATACTTTTAAACTCATATTATTATTTTTTATAGCCTCGATATTGACTGTTCAAACAAACATTTCCTTGCTTGCAAAAGAAAAAGAATACACGCGAAAAGATATTTTAGTATGTTCCGCTTATCATTTCAGAGCAAAACTTAATAATCAGTATTCAATGAAACAAAAATACGATTACCATAGTGAATACTTTGAAGCTCTTCAGAAGAAGTTTCTTGACGAAAACCAACAATCATCTTTGTCTGATTATATATTATCAATTACAAGTATTATGGAATCATGGTCTTACATTGCTCAAGAGAATAATAGAACTTATGCAAATAATAAAATTGAATCTGAATTTGGAAAATTGTGTAACACAATTCTAAAATAGCTTTTCTTATTTCTTTATTTTTTTCGTACCACCGTATTGATAATTTGATGAGTATTTAATTTTTATCTCTGTGAGACACTTTTGACATAAAAACACCCATTCCTTTTTATTATCATATCTACATCTAAATAGTGTTGTAGAGCTCTGCGAACATTGATGACACACTTTATTGCCTTTAACCATATTTCTCTCAAGGAGCTAAATTCATAGCAAGTATAAGCCCAAGGATGCTACTAACTACCCAAAAAAGAAACAAAAAAGCTAATATGTCAGCTAATGTTTTGTATTGATAATTGACGATATCTTTTAGATAAATAGGCCTTAAAATGAAGTAGACAACCAAAACTGATAATAGACTTATAAGAGATATTTGGCTCATTTATCAATGATATCAAGAAAACAAAAGCCTGCATACAAACGTCAAATACTAAGTATTATTACGAAGTTCCTGTTAAAATCTTATTGTTTTTATTAATTATAATTTAGTATATATTCTAGACAATGTTTGATTACGCACCTTATATATTCTGGGCATATTTTTTAGTTCTAGTACCAATGGTATTGGTAGTATTTATTCTAATGTATAAAGGCAGACAGATAAAAAAACAAATTTCGAATAAATAAGGAATCCCATGAAAAAAAGATCAGCTAGAATCTACTATGTTTCTTTCTTGCTCATAATATTGGGTTTTGTTTTGTATTTATTTATAAATACATTTAATGATAATTTGCTCTATTATCGTAGTCCTACTCAGCTGGTAAATGGTAATTTCCCTGATAACTATATATTCAGAATAGGAGGTATGGTTGAAGAGGGTTCTCTGTTGAGAGAAAGTGGCACTAAAAAAGTATCTTTTAATGTTACAGATTTTGATAATAAGGTTACAGTTAAATATGATGGAATATTACCTGATTTGTTTAGAGAGGGTCAGGGTGTTGTTATAAGAGGGCATCTAGAAAAAGATTATTTTGTAGCTGAAGAGGTTTTAGCTAAACATGATGAGACATACATGCCGCCGGAAGTACAAGAATCCCTCGGTTTGAGTGAAGAGAGTAAATCTAAGACTATTAAAAGTATTAAAGAATGATTATAGACATTGGTTATATTGGTTATTTTCTTCTTTTGATAGGATTAATGAACTGCATCATTCTTTTGACTCCTAAGCTTGTTAGTGATTTAAATATTTCTAGTGAAATATTATTTTCTGCATCTAAAGCCCATTTTCCTATAATTTTATTATCTTTTTTATGTCTGATTGTTACATTTGTTGGAGAAGACTATTCGCTAGACTATGTAGCTAA
>JAYNQN010000033.1:0-1769 GCA_038114285.1 Gammaproteobacteria bacterium
CGCTATGAGCAGTAAATAACGAAGACTTCTTTTGTGAGTATGAGACAGTTAAGAGACACTTTTAAACTTCCCAACTTCGCTACTTCCTAGTGATAAAGAGGTTTTTAGTATTTATGGACGCAGAAAGGGGTTTGACAGATGACATATGCACTGGACATAAAACGTATCTTGGTTATATCACATAACGATATCGTCTACTTATGCGACGCAATGAGCCACTTGTAATTTAAAGTGACACCTAGAAAACCCTTATTGTTAATAAATATATATAATTAATTTTGATAGTCTAATTTTATAAAAATTAGCTTTCCCTGGAAAGCTGTATATACCAAATCATAATTATTATTATTTATTGTTCTGATACTTGTAATTGTATATTTTGGAGCATCGCTATGAGGAGGGTGTATCATTAAATCGCCAGATGATAAATCATAAAGAAATATTTCATTAGTAGTAATGTCTCCTGAAGCAATGTTCAAATCTAATTCTGAGTTTTTTTTATAAAATATATCTCCACCAATTATTGCGCCTCTATAATCTTTTTCTGTTGGAAAGTGGTTATAGAAAAATTTTGGAGCAACTGACTCATCTGTTAATAATGTTAGGGTATCTTTATAATCAAGTGGCCCATCTTTCTTAAAATAATTAATTTCTATTTCATAATTTGAAATATTATCAATTATTGAGGCTTTGCTACCTCCTTCAAATATAGGCCAACCAAGGGATTGTGGAGCTTCATTCAAGTTTAAAATATTCATTTCCTCATTAATGCTAAGTCCAACATCAAAAACAATTAAATAATTTTTGAATTCAAAAAACTGCCATGGATTTCTTAGTCCATAAGCAACAATATTTTTTTTATTATCATTTTGATTATTTGTAATAAGTGGAATGTTTAAATCTTGGTTTTTTAGTGATATAATTTTTCCCAAATTGCTCAATGTATTCAGAGGAGCAGGATTAAAACGAGAAGATGCATCTGCTTCTTTGTTGTCACCAACACTAATTAAGAAGTCTTGAAAAAACTCAGACCAAATAAGGTTTCCTGCAATATGGGTATAGGGCCTAACAACCTTTTGAGCGAATGCCTTCTCTTTAAATGTATAATCTGATATTGACTTATTATATTTGTAGATGTCTACAGTAAGTTCAGAATTGCTATTTACATAAGACACTGCAAAGTTCTTTGCGTCTTTGTTGATAGCTATTGAGAGTAAACCAGCTTCTTGTATGTTGGTTATCTCTTCTTGTTCAAAAATTAATTGATTTTTTTCAGATTCTATATCGTATTCGAATATCTTTCCTTCTTTTAATACAATATATAACTTATCATCATGCTTATATAGGTTTACAGGCGTACCATCTATATCTACTTCTTTTACTTGTTTGTATGGCGGCATACATTCAACATTGAGAAAACCACCTAGAAAATCAATACAATTTTCTAACGAAACATGGAATAAATCATTTTGGATTGGTGTGTTGTACTCATTTAAATAATATTTAATTTCGTCTAACACTTCATTATTTGAAATTACTTTAGTTGTTTCAACTGGTAAATCAGCTTCAACATTAATACTTTCACCAACACTGCAGGAAGTAAGAGTAATGAATATTAAAAGAAAGAGTCTTTTCATATATGTAGTCTATCTAAAAAAATATTTGTAGGGTAAGGTGTAAAGATTTAATATTAACAACTTAGCTTTTTAATTTTTTCATATTTGTGGCCAGAGGCAGAATCGAACTGCCGACCCCTTGTTTTTCAGATA
>JAYNQN010000034.1:0-1722 GCA_038114285.1 Gammaproteobacteria bacterium
CTATATATGTCGCCATTTTTAAGGGGAATTCTAACCAGAGCATTAATCCATGGTAGATTTATTTCATTTGGATCACGAAAATTTTTCTCGATCATATCACTTGGATCAGTAAAAGTTTTTGACGAGTTATGAAAGTCTGAGTAAAAATTATCGTAATAGCTATTTGCATATGCACCAAGCGATAAAAAAAATAGTAAAAATATGTAAATTTTATTTTTATTCATTCTGATATATTAAATAATAATTCACATTATGTATACTCAATAAAATATTATGAATATTGATAATTACCCAATTACAGAAAAACAAATAAATAAATGGAATAAAGATTTACGAAAAATTAAAATTTTTCCAATGGAATTACTTTTAGATAAGAATAATAAAAATTATAATAATCTTCAGAAAATTTTTATAACCTTAAAAGCTGATAATATTCATCCATCAGAATTTGTAGAAACTTACATCAATGCAAAATTAGAAAAAAATATAGAGTATTTTATATTAAAAATGACAAAAATGTTTATGATTCATAAGGTTAACAAATCTCTTAGTGAAGGACAAACAATTAAATCTGCAAGAACTCAAACTGTAGCAAGACTATTATGCCTTAACAACAGCAACCCAGAATATTCAGAAGAGGAAAATTTTAAAAAATTTAAAAAAATTGTTCGCGAAACGACTAAAAATATTCGAATTTAAAAAAATTATGAAGCAAATACTAAATACATTAAACTGGATTAAAAAAGATTATTCATCATATCCTTTTCGTTTTTCTGTAGAGTTTTTAGCATGGTTAATTACAATTGGTTGCTCAGTGGTAATGGCTATGACTGTCCCTAACCCGCCATTGTTTGAATTATATATAGTTTGGATTGTTGGTTGTGTTTTATACGCATGGGCTGCTTGGACTAGAGGATCTTTTGGAATGCTTGTTAACTACCTTGCTTTAACATTGATTGATAGTTTTGGGTTATACAGAATTATAATCACAGGATAGATTTAATTAATTCTGGCGGCCTTCCAATTATTGCTTTATCTTCTGATATTAATATTGGCCTCTCTATTAGTATTGGGTAAGCAATAAGAGTCTCCAGAATCTCTTTATCTAACATACAATCAAGATTAATTTTATTATCTTTGATGACTTTTTCTTTTTTTCTAACCAGATCTATTGGCTTAATATTAAGTTTATTAACAATTTGTTTTAGTTCATTAAAAGTAATATTTTCAGTAAGATAGAGCTTAATTTTAAAGTTTTCAATACTTTTTTCTAATATTGATAAACCCTCTCTAGATTTGCTACATCTAGGATTGTGATAATAAATAAACGTCTTATCCATAACAAATTTTGCTCTCCATAAAACAAAAAATATGAATATTTAAATAATCTGATAAGGATTTAGTATATATCATAAGTTTTGTTCATTAAATCGTTTTATTAGAAATGTTATTACTACAGAGTTATATATATGGCCATAGCTTTCATATATATCACTCTCAGATTCCATTTTTAACCATTTATCTTCACTAGTTATCATATCTAATTTTTTTGTCATAGAGTTATGAGCTATATCGAAAATTTTATTACTTTTTTTATCAAAGCTTATATCATCATAATTATTTTGTTCTTCAAAATCGACATCAATGTCTTGATCTCGCTCATCTAATTCATTACATTTCGATACTTTTTGAGATTTTTTTTCCAATTCAGATTTAAGATTT
>JAYNQN010000035.1:0-1656 GCA_038114285.1 Gammaproteobacteria bacterium
CGTCGGGGTTTGTTCCAGCCCATATAATCTTTGCGCCATTTGCGCCAGCTTCATCCTCAAGTGACTTTGCCATCTCAGTCCAGGTGTTAAAACCCTTAGATATATTTACAGTTATAAGCATTTTTGGCATATTTTATCCTTTCATATAAATACTCATTATTGCATAAAATGATATTAATTTGATAATTATTGTAATTTTTTTCAAATTATATTTTATTCACGCTGATTTTAAGGATAGGCAATATTAGATATTAGAGTATTAAAATTACTATAAATATTAGTCTTTCTTGCGCTTAATTTTAAAAAATGACTTTCGATAGCCATTCACGAGCCAATTAATAGGTGTAAATTTAATTGTTGTATAATAGAGAACTACCGTAATAAAAAAACCAATTAAAATAGTCACGATAAAAATACTCATTTGATTTAGACCAATAATATAGAGTTCAGCGCTTATGACTGTCACTGGAGCCAAATGTAATATGTATAAAGGGTATGACAACTCTACAAACCATTTTAAGCTCGGATGGTTTGATTTAATATAGCGCGTAGAAAATGACATTAAAAAAATAATCCAAGTTATTGTGTTTAGTTGTTTCAACACATTATTCAGAATTACTAAAATTGGATTCAATTCTGCATGTTGAAAAATATCAACTAACATTAGATTATTTAAGTAAAGAAAAAGAGTAAAAAAGAAAATAGATAATCACCCAATAACAATCATAAGCCTCTTGCTTTCAAGCACTTGGAAAAGGTGTTGATTTGCATACAAAAGTGTTCCTAAAAGATAAAATGGGAAATAATAAGCAAGAGCAGCAAAATCTATATCAAAATATGTTTCAGGTGGGGAAAAGTCTAATGGTGATAAAGAACCATTTATTAAAACTGCCAATTGTCCAATCATAATTAACAACAGTAAAATTACGATCCATCGTAGAATTGTTATTTTCTTTGAAATGATTGCCCGAAATCCTCTAAAGAGATAGAGAAAAGAAAATCCAACAATGAATATAAACAAATAATATAAAAACCATAAGTGACTTAGTGTAAAATCCAGATTTCCATCTAAGATATCGAATAAAGCTGAAAAAAATAAACAAGTTAGTCCAATTCGAATAAACCTATCTATTGTATAACTTTTTAGACCGATCTTGATTATTATCATAATTGAGAAAAAACCAGAAAGGAGATAGAAAATAGGCATTCTCCAAATAGTAATAAAGTCCAACATCAACAAGATCCAGTTTTCAGGTGGCTCTATGTCCTTTATACCGAAATCAGATGCTACACCAGGAAAGTAAAAAATGAGCGGTGCATGGACAGCAAATCCCAAAAGCATTGCCGCCGATCTTAAGAAATCAAAACTATAAACTCTTGTTTTTTCCTTCAATTTAACCAACCAAATTCAAAATTAAATAATGCCACTACTACAATAGTATTAAGTTTTTTGAAAGTTTTTTCATGTCACAAATCTAACCTAATTAACATACTCATATGAGTAAAGTTAAATCTTATCAATGACTTACGTGTATAATTATGCGTTATACGAGAAAAAGATGTGTGCACCTCCAAATACCTTATTTTTAGATTGGAAATATTTTAATAAAATGTTAGAAAAAGATTGCCGTATTTTGGCAACTTTTTGGCAACTTT
>JAYNQN010000036.1:0-1585 GCA_038114285.1 Gammaproteobacteria bacterium
GGACTATAAAATCTGAAAAAATAGAGCATGATAAAAATAAAAGACAAATTGAGTATAAAAATGCCATTTTAAACGTTTATGATATCCCAGTTTTTTACTTTCCAAAATTTTTTCATCCTGATCCTACTGTTAACAGACAGTCTGGATTTTTAAGGCCTGTAATTAATAAATCTAATGTTCTTGGTAGTTCATTAACTCAACCGTACTTTAAGGTTATATCGGATAATCAAGACTACACATTTACACCTACTTGGTTTGATAAAGATATTATATCTTTACAGAACGAGTATAGACAAGCAAATGAGAATTCTAATTTTTTAGCAGATTTTGGATTTGTAAATGGATATAAAAATAATAATAGATCACACTTATTTGTAAATTATGATTTAGATTTGCAACTTGATGAATTTGAAGATAGCAATTTATTTGTTGCAGTTGAGCAAGTTTCAAATGATACTTATTTAAGTGTTTTTAGTGATCATTTAACTATATCACAAGCTAGGCCTGGAAATTTAAATTCTCTAAATAATAAAATAAAACTTACTCTAGGACATGAAGACTATAGTTTATCGACTGGTTTTGACTCTTACGAAAATTTAAAAACTTCAAAAAGTAGTGATAGATATCAATATATTTTGCCATATTACAATTTTGATACTGTATTAGGAGAAAAATTCTTTGATGGATCAATTAGTTTCAATTCTTCAGGAAGTAATAACCTAAATAATACTAATGAACTAAAAACTAGCATTACAAATAATGTACAATACTCTTCATTAGACTTCATAAATAAACTTGGTATAAAAAATCAATATAATTTTTTATTTAAGAATAATAATTTAATAGGAAAAAAATCTGAATATAAATCAAGTCCACAAATTGAATTAGAGAGTTTATTTGAGTTTAATAGTACATTGCCCTTAATAAACAAACAAACCAATTCTAATAATTATTTAACTCCTAAGCTATCATTAATGTTTAATCCAATCGGAATGAAAGATAAATCATCAGAATCTAGATCAGTTGGAGTAGGTAATATTTTTTCTACAAATAGATTGGGAATAGGCACCTTTGAGGAAGGAAAATCTTTAACTTTAGGAATAGATTACAGAAAAGAAAAAATAAATTTTAATAAAAAATTAGAAAATAATGAGGAGCAATTGGATGATATTAATAAATATTTTGAGTTTAAATTGGCAACTGTAATAAGAGACAAAGAAGAAAGATTCATACCTAATAGAAGTACATTACATAGAAAAAATTCAAATATTTTTGGATCAATTAATAATAATTTATACGATAATGTTAAAATCGGATACGGTTTTGCTTTAGATAATGATTTAAGTACATTCGAATATAACAGTATAGATACAACTTTTTTGTTTGGAAATTTTGAAACAACTTTTAATTTTTTAGAGGAAAATGGAGAAATGGGTGATGCAAATGTGCTATCTAGTTCTATTTCTTATAATTTGGATGAAAATAATTTTCTAACTTTTAAAACAAGAAGAAATAGAAAAATTAACCTAACTGAATATTATGATTTAGTTTATGAATATAAAAATGATTGTTTAACTGCTGGAAT